>JABZIF010000043.1 GCA_015258485.1 Atopobiaceae bacterium
TTGATATTTCAACGCAGACGGCTCCTGATTGCTGCACACTGTTTATGCCTCGTCGTCCTGAGACTCATGCAAGGATACGAGAAGTTCTTGAGGCATGGAATTCTTTTGATCATGATGAAATGATTAAAGATCTTATGCAGCATATTGAGTATATTGACTTTAATCAGTGTCCTTCATATAAGCCACCTAAAGTATTGCCTGCTCGTCATAAAGAGCTTGCTCCTGCTGAATTTGTAATAAGGTAGGATATATTTTTATTAAGAAGTCTTAGATATCTTGTTTGAACATATTTTTAATCCGTTCTGTAAACGGGCGGATTTTTTCTTTATATGGATTGATAATCTTAGTTTTTAAGTTCAACTTGAACTGTTTTCCAATAGGTAAATGAATAATTATGGGAAATTTGGTCAGATCACAAACAAGAATCAAACAAACTCAAGTGAACTATTTCTAATAATAGTGCGCAACATGCCCTAAATAGTTAAATATAAATCTGAGGTGATTGTATGGCTCAGATTTCATCAAATCGAACTAAAATTCTTACTCAATTAATGAGAAAGTTTAATCTTTCTCGGCAACAATTGGCAGCTGTTATACTGGCAATTATCGTGGCTCTTGTATCTATTGCTGCGTTAATTGTACTTATCATTTCAGCTTCTACAGAGTCGTTTGATAGGACACATAAACAAGATAGTGCCACAGAGAAAATAATTGCCGCAGATAATCAAAAGAGTGCGGAAGAGGATAAGGCTTCAGAAAAAACGGAAGATACTCATAAGAATAAAGAGACTTTACCCCAGATGATGGTTCACGTAGATGGCGCGGTAAAATCACCTGGACTTTATACACTTCAGATGGCTAATCCTCGTGTAAATGACGCTATTCAAATTGCTGGAGGAATTACTGAAGATGCTAATGAACAGAATATTAATTTGGCTTCTCCTGTTGAAGATGGACAAAAGATTTATATTCCACGAAAGGGAGAGGAAAACTCAACAGATGTAGTGTCATCTCAAGAGAATAATTCAGCAGGGAATAAGCAAACAGGGCGCACTACTGTTGTAGATATCAATCGAGCAACAACGGATGAATTAACAAATCTTCAAGGAGTAGGAGAGGGCTTGGCTAAACGAATTGTTGCTGATAGACAAAAGAATGGTCCTTTTAAAACAACAGAGGATTTAATGCGTGTTTCCGGTATCGGGCAGAAAAAGTTTGATCAGTTTAAGGATAACATTCGTGTCTAGAACACCAGAACAACCTCCTCGTCCTTATATTCCGTTTAGTCTTATTGCTCTAGTGTTTGTATGTCTATTGCTTCAAGTGTTTATCGCAAGAAGTTTGACGCTCTTTAGCGTGTTATTTTGCGTACTTGGAATTTGTGTAATGATTGTGTTTGGATTCTGGTATGTAAAATACGCTCATATTAAATACGCAACTGTTTGCTTTGTCTTGTTCTTATTTATAATTATTCTCATTAGATCTTCGTTTGTATATACGAATCAAATGACATCTTTACAACTTTTAAAAACAGTAGCTATTCATAACTTTGAATTAATTGTTTCCAAGGATAGTGTCTATAAAAATCATACTTGGACAAGTCAAGCACGTGTAATATACCAGGGGAGATATATTGGATCTGTTGGACTAAATACCAAAAAACAATTTTTTAGAGAAATGCATTTGCATTGTGAGGGAAGATTTTCACGTTATAAAGACAATACATTTTCTGAAGAGCAGTTTAGGAGAGGTGTTCTTGGCACAATCCATGTAAATAAGGTTACTTTACATACTTATGGAGATGGATTTGTAGGAAACATTGCTCAATTTAGGGAAAACTGTATTACGCAATTAAAACCAGAATTAAGTTTTGGTAGAGCACTTGCTGCATGTGGACTTTGTGCCTATAGGCCAGCCTTATATGATTTCAATATACCTAGAATCTTTCTTCGTTGTGGTCTTATGCATCTTATTGCAATTTCTAGTTGTCATATTGTTATTCTTTCAAGTTTTATTGATACCTTTTTTAAAAAGCTTACGGCAAAGCCCTCTATGAGGTGTATGGCAAGCATTTTTCTTCTAGGTGTATATGCGTTATTTTGCGGACTACCTGCATCTGCGGTACGTTCAATTATTCTTGTTGAACAAAAATATGTTATGCAGTGCGTTGGGAGGAAAAACCATACCCTATCAGCTGCTTCTGTAGTAGCACTTATAATGCTTTGCGTTAATCCTTTATTAAGCAACAATATTGCTTTTACACTTTCCTTAGCGTGTATTTTTGGGATGAACATATTTGGTGGATTAGCTCAGTATTACGCAAAAATTACGTACAAATTTTCAGGATATGGGAGCGTTAAAAAAGTATTGATAAAGCCGTTGGCGAGCGTGCGTAATACCATGTGTGCAACAACAGTAGCCCAGTTGTCATGCTTACCTATTTCTTGTGTCTATTTTGGACATTTCTCTTTAGTTGCTCCTCTTTCCAGCGCTTTAATTACGGGATTGTTTTCTCTGCTTAGTTTGTTTGGGGTAGGAGCAATTGTTTTAAGCTTCCTAAAGCCAGTTCAAGATATAGTTTTTTATCTTGTTGATTTTCTCGGTATGTTGATAGAGGCACTTGCTTCTTTTTTATCTGAGAGGTCGTTTGCAAGTGTTTCTTTAACTGATATTAGTTGGTTTGTTTCTTTAGCTGTAGTGGCGGCAATGGTATTGCTCTATCTTTTATGGCCAAGGGGCAAAAGAACAGTTTTATATGGAGTCTGTGTAGCGGCGTGTGTACTTATAGCAGCCGCAAGTCTTTATTGGAGGTTTTTCTCGCCTTCAAGAATTTGCGTGATGAACATCGGTCAAGGAGATGCCATTTTAGTATGTGATGGGATACATTCGTTATTAGTAGATACGAGTGACGGTGACGTAGTTAATGACGCTTTAGAAAGACAGCACATTTCTTATCTAGATACAATTTTGCTTACTCATCTCGATGAAGATCATGCAGGTGGTGTGAAGTATATGGTAGGTTCTGTTAAAGCGGGCCGAGTTTTGGTTGGGGAGGGAATTACTAAAAAAGAAAAACCCGAACTGCGCCAGGCAATTCAAAAGGTATCGGGTAATGGTTCGTACGAGGTTTATATGGTGATGAGTTTGATGTAGGTCGCTTTCATGTGCGCGTAGTATGGCCACATAAGGGTTATAAGACAAATGAAGCTAATAATGCCTCTGTTGAGCTTTACGTGACGTATAACGATGGACATAATACTCTCACCACACTTTTGACAGGAGATGCTGAAAGAGATCAGACAAAAGAGACAGTGATTACTGGTGATGTTGAAGATATTGATTTTTTAAAAGTTGGTCATCATGGAGCAGCAAAGTCGCTCTATCCAGAAACTGCTCGTGTACTTAAGCCTGAGGTTGCAGTAGCAAGTGCAGGAAAGAATAATCGCTACGGACATCCAAAACAAGAAGCAATAGACATTTTAGAGGAGGTGGGAGCAAAGTTTTATTGCACAAAAGATTATGGAGATGTCACTGTGTTTCCTGGGGAACAAGGACCGAGGGTGAGTGTGCAACATGCTAAAGTAGATACGGAACATGAGGAGGAAAAAGATGACGGAGCAGGCTAAGTTACTAGCTGCATATTTGGCTGTAGGTCCTGATGAGCAGAAACAATCTCGAGCTATTGATAAACTAAAAAGTCGTCTTAACCAGAGTTTTATAACGTTTAATCTTGATGAGATTATGGTAGGTTCGGAGCTAACTCCTGAGTCCGTAATTACTTCTGCGCAAACGCTTCCTATGGGTGATTTTAGGAGAATTGTTGTTATTGACGGTGCAGGTAAATTACCTAAAGCAGTTTCCGAGGCACTTATTGAGTATTTAAAAAATCCTAATCCTTCTACAACGTTATTACTATCTGCAAAAACATTGGCTAAATCAACAAGATTGTATAAAGCTATAGCAGCACTTGGTACACAAGCAATCATTGATTGTGCTGCCTTGTCAAGAAAACAATTGCCGTCATATGTTCAGCGACTTGGCCAAAAGTATGGACTACAAATTCCAAGTAATGCAGCAAATGAATTGATTAGTCGTGTTGGTGATAATACTACGATGCTTGACTCTCAGGTTATGTCTTTAGCTTCGCTCTTAGGTCATCCGGGTGCTATTGATATTCAGTTCGTTGAAACTCATGTGGCACGAGTTGTCGAAGTTAAACCGTGGGATTTTCTTGATAGTATTTCAGCGAGAAATATAAAGAAAGCCATGGAGTTATATAGTCAGCTCGATACTACAGAAGCTCTTGGACTTTTATCTTTAATTACTTCTCGTATCAGAGATCTTATTTGTGCTCGTTCAATGGTAAAACGAGGCACGGTGCAAGAGCTTGCTGCTGCTTTAGGTAAGCAGGATTGGCAAGTAAGAAATTATTCTCAGTGGGCACGCCGGTTTGGTGATGGTGAACTAGAACATATTTTGAGTATCTGTGCACATACAGAGCGAGAATTAAAGAGCGGAAAAGATAAAGTTACTTCTATGACAAAGCTTATTTTTGCTGTATGTGGTATATAAAAGTTTGCCAAAATGAGACCCAGAACATATAACTAAATAAAAAACGAACCCCGAAGAGTTCGTTTTAAAAGTTTTATATAAGTAGGCGCTACTTAAGAGTATTTACCAATTTCTGAACTCCACTCTTACGCTGAGCAGCTTGATTCTTATGTACGATACCCTTTGAAGCAGCTTTATCAAGAAGACGAGATGCCTTGTTTGCAGCAGTCTGAGCATCTTCAAGCTTGCCTGCCTCTACAGCAGAATGTACTGCCTTAATTGCAGTTTTAAGCTCGGAGCGGACAGCCTTGTTGCGCTGGCGTGCCTTCTCAGCGGTGATAATACGCTTCTTCTGAGACTTAATGTTAGCCACGTGCGATTCCTTTCGGTGTTTACAATGTGAGGCCTCTTCGCTGAGACACGTTTGAGGTAGCTTTAGAAGTATAGCACGGAAGGAGCAATTTACGCTATTATTTTCCCTATGGATACTCAGGATACATTACATATTCGCAACTTTTCCATTGTTGCCCACATTGACCATGGTAAATCAACCATCAGTGATCGCATTTTAGAGCTTACCCATACCGTTGAAGAACGGGATATGGAGTCACAGCTTTTAGATACTATGGACATTGAACGAGAACGAGGCATTACTATCAAATCAAATGCTGTTCGCGTGATGTATGACGCTGATGATGGACAGCGCTATCAGTTTAATTTGATTGACACTCCCGGTCATGTTGACTTTACGTATGAGGTTTCACGATCTTTGGCAGCGTGTGAGGGTGCAGTTTTAGTTGTAGATGCTACGCAAGGTGTAGAGGCACAAACGGTCTCTAATGCAATGCTTGCGATGAACGCAAATTTAGACATTGTTCCTGCTATCAATAAAATTGATTTGCCCTCTGCTCGTCCAGATGAAGTCCGTGCAGAAATTGAAGATTCGCTTGCAATCCCTGCTGATGATGCGGTGTGCGTTTCAGGAAAAACAGGAGAAGGAATTCATGAGCTTCTTGAGGCACTCGTATATTTAATTTCTCCTCCACAAGGCGATAAGAACGCTCCGCTTAAAGCGCTTATTCTTGATTCTTATTTTGATCAGTTTAGAGGGGTTGTTGCAACTGTTAGGGTGTTTGATGGTTCAATTAAAGCTGGCGACCAGCTTTTTATGATGCAAAGTCAGACTCCATTTTTGGTAGAAGAGGTTGGTGCAAAACGACCCTTGGAGGTTGCCGTTGATCAACTTTCTGTTGGGGAAGTCGGGTATGTTGTTACGGGTCTTAAAGACCCTGAAGCTGTTCGTGTAGGAGACACTATTTCTAATAGAGATAACCCTTGCGATGCACCGCTTCCTGGTTATCGTGAAGCCAAGCCTATGGTTTATACAGGACTTTTTCCTGTAGATAATAAACAGTACGAAAATCTCCGAGATGCTCTTGATAAGCTTCATGTAAATGACCCTTCGCTAACCTGGTCACCAGAAACATCTGTTGCTCTTGGATTTGGCTTTAGAGTTGGCTTTTTAGGGCTTTTACATATGGAAGTCGTTAAAGAGCGTCTTGAGAGAGAATTTGATCTTGATCTTATTGCTACGAGTCCGTCTGTTGATTATCACGTGTATAAAACTGACGGAACCATGGTTGAGATTACAAGCCCTCAAGATCTTCCTGATGTTACTAAAATTGATCATATTGATGAGCCCTATTTGAACGCAAAGATTATTGTTCCACCAGAATACGTTGGAGCGGTAATGCAGCTTGTGGTAGATCATAGAGGTATTTCCGAAGATATGGTGTATCTATCGGAGAAATCAGTAGAAATGCACTTTAGTATTCCTTTGGCTGAGCTTATTTTGGACTTCTTTGATCAACTTAAGAGTAGAACCAAAGGTTACGCTTCTTTGGACTATGAGTTTGATTCGTACCGTACTTCTGACCTGGTTAAGCTTGATATTTTGCTTGCTGGAGACGTTGTAGATGCGCTTTCGTTTATTGTTCACAAAGACAAAGCGTATGATCTTGCCCGCGGTCTTTGTGACAGGCTTAAAGGTATCATTCCTCAGCAACTCTTTGAGGTTCCTATTCAGGGCGCCATTGGAAATAAAATCATTTCTCGTTCTACCGTTCGCGCGCGTAGAAAGGACGTCTTAGCTAAATGCTACGGCGGTGACATTTCCAGAAAGCGCAAGCTGCTCGAGAAGCAAAAAGAGGGTAAGAAGCGTATGAAGCAGATTGGTTCAGTTGAAGTGCCTCAAGAGGCGTTCTTGGCTGTTCTCAAGGTTGATGACGAGTAGAAGGTATTTGTGGAGTCGCTTCAAACCATCATTTCAACCTGTGCACCTGTAGCAGGCCTTTCTTCACATATTGTTCCTTTTGCAGCAGGTAACTCACTCAAGGAGCGCCTGTCCGCTAATCCTGTGCTTATGGCTCCTATGGCCGGCGTCAGTGATGGTGTATATCGCACTATGGCTCGAGCAGGCGGAGCAGGTCTTGCCTATTCAGAGATGGTTTCTGTTGCAGGAATTCACTTTGGTGGCGAGAAAACCTGGGAGCTTGTAGAGCCTCTTTCTACAGAGCCTGATATTGCCGTTCAACTTTTTGGTTCAAAGCCGGAGCAGTTTAAAGAAGCTGCAGCACAGATTAGTGAGCGCCTAGGAAATAAACTTGCCCTTATTGATATTAATATGGCCTGTCCTGTTCCTAAGGTTGTTAAAAAAGGGGAGGGCTCAGCCCTTCTAGATACTCCAGAACGTGCTGCAAATTTGGTAAAAGCTTGTCTTTCAGAGGTTACTGTACCTGTTACCGTCAAGATTAGACGAGGGAGACGGCAGGATGAGGAAGTGGCGCCTGAATTTGCTCGTGCTATGGAAGCAGCTGGTGCATCTGCCATTGCTGTTCATGGACGTTTTGCTACACAGATGTATCGAGGCCAAGCAGAATGGGAGACGGTTAATAGAGTTTGTGATGCCGTATCTATTCCTGTAATAGGTTCTGGTGACATGTTCTCTGCTGAAGCAGCAGCTTATGCTCTTAAAGAAACAGGTGTGACTGCTGTTATGATTGCTCGTGGAACATACGGGAATCCTTGGATTTTCAAGAACACTCAAGCTTTACTTGAGGGTAAAACTCTCTTTGTTCCATCAGTTGACCAGATGCTTGCGTCGTTTATGATGCACGTAAAATTACTCGATGCTGCCCGCATTCATATTGCTCGTGCAAGAAGCCTCTCTACCTGGTACTTTAGAGGTATTCCAAATGCAGCTTATTGGCGTGGCAAGTCAGTGAGATGTGTTACTGCTCAAGATTTTATTGATCTTGCATTAGAAATTAAAGAAACAGTTACACAACTTGAGGGCAAACAAGAAGCATCTGAACACAAGCTGTCTTTAAGCTAGTGATTCATTATGAATTCCTGGCAGTTTAAATATAATCAAGCGGCTGTTTCTGCACTTTACCTGCATATTCCATTTTGCTCGCAAAAATGTTTCTATTGCGATTTTTCTTCTTGGTCTACAAGACAAGATGACAGTCGTATGAAAAATTACGTAAAAACCCTGAAACTCCAGCTAGATGAAGCCGCACAGCTTGGCTTGTTAGCAGTTACAAAAACAGTTTATATGGGCGGTGGAACTCCCAGCTTACTTGGTCAGGGTGCGGTCGATCTGGCGCATCATACCTCATCTATTACACATCCTATTGAATTTAGTATGGAAGCAAATCCAGACTCACTATCTGACGAACTTCTCGCTAGTCTTTCTGCAGGAGGAATAACGAGAATTTCTTTGGGAGTTCAAAGTTTTAATGATAATGAGCTTAAGGAGCTTGGCAGAATTCATTCAGCTAACCTGGCATACGAAAGAGTATTAGCTGCAAAAAAGAACGGCTACGAAGTGTCGGTTGATCTTATGTGCGCTATTCCTGAGCAAACAGAGAGTTCTTGGGAATATACGCTTTCAAGGTTTATCTCGCTTGGGGTAAATCATGTGAGTGTCTATCCACTTACTATTGAAGACGGCACGGCACTAGCTAAGCAAACCCAAGATAAAGACATTCCATGGAATGCTTATGACGTGCAGGC
>JABZIF010000044.1 GCA_015258485.1 Atopobiaceae bacterium
TCTGCGATGATAATCATGGCAAAGACAAAGGAAAGCATCATAAGTGCCATAAGCATCATAAAGCCATAGGTAATAAGGGAAGAAAGCTGGCCAACACTAAAGGCAGTTCCCTGAGAAGAGACAATAAGGTAAGAGCCAAAGTAAAGAATAAAAATAAACAGTACGTAAATGGTGAAGTTCATAAAAGGGGAGTTTAGAGCTATAAGTCTTTCTGCTGAAGTAAAGTCTTCGCGTAATTCTTCTGAAGCTTTATTAAATTTTTGACGTTCAAAATTTTCATTTACAAACGACTTAACAACGCGGATGCCAGCAAGGTTTTCTTCAGCGGATTCGTTGAGCGCATCGTACTTTTTAAAGACTTTCTTAAAGATAGGAATGACCCTAGAAATAATGAGGTAAAGACCAATTCCCAAAAGAGGCATGACTGCAACAAAAATAATTGCAAGCCAACCACCCATTATAAAGCCTGCGATAAAGGCTGAAATAAACATAAAGGGTGCACGTACAGCCATGCGAATGAGCATCATAAATGCCATCTGTACGTTAGAGATATCCGTAGTAAGACGTGTTACTAAAGATGATGAAGAGAATGCGTCAATAGTGGTAAACGAGAACTTTTGAATGTTACGGAACATATCACGGCGAAGGTTGCGCGCAAATCCAGTAGATGCCTTAGCAACAGAGATACCAGAAAGCGTTCCAAATAGCAGCGACAATATTGCCATAGCGGTAAGAATGAGTCCCGACTGGAGAATGGCGTTGAGATCTGCACCAGCTCGAAGAGTATCAACGAGAGCTGCTGTTCTAAAGGGAATAAGGACCTCTAAGATGGTCTCTGCCATAACAAAGACTGGTGTGAGGATAGTGTCTTTCTTAAACTCACCAATGCTCTTTGAAAGAACAGTAGCAATTTCTTTAAAAGAAAAATTATTTACGTCAACAATACCGGTCAATGTTGAGGGGATCAAAGCAGTATCTGCTTCGGTTGATTCAACCATGTCTTCGAGTTCTTCGGTTGAAGTTACTTCTTCTGGCATGTTGTTTCTCCCTTCTCGTCTTTGTTAAATGTGTCCCAATATTCAACTAATTTATTTAGATATCCGCAAAGAGTAGTTTTTTCTTTATCTGAAAGAATAGATAAGGCCTGTGCTTCAAATGACCCAATGGATTCTTGAACTTCTTGAGCTTGTTTACGACCTTCTTGCGTTAATGAAAGAAGCGTCTGTCTGCGGTCTTTATCAACACGTGTCCGTTCAATAAGACCCTTTGCTTCAAGTTTGCTCACCATTTCTGAAAGTGATGCGGATGTATTTTTTGTCTTGGCGAGAAGATCTTTTTGTGTCATATCCCCATTACGATAGAGTACGGTCAAAATAAATTGTTGACCGCCACGACATCCGCGCGTGATGTAAAGGTAATGACCTAGATGGCCAAGATTGCGAATAATACGCATCTCTTGAGTAGGTGAGGTAGGTGCTTGATGCATGAATACCTCCCATAACAGAAATAATTCTTGTTAGGTATTTTACTCAAAAATTTTGAGATAGCAAGGTACTTAACAATTAAGTACCGAAGTTTTATTTTCTTGAAATAAAAGCAGGTAGATTAGTTAAAATACTAATTCTTTGTTTAAAAGTAGGAAAGATTTGCAAAAATTCTTCGTACTACTGCGTCTGGAGATACTTTTGGGACATTGTGAGGGCATCCTGGAATAAAGAGAAGACGTGCCGTGGGAATTGCCTCAGCAATGCGGCGAGTTTCCTCTGGATAAATTTCATCGTATTCACCCGCCATAACAACAACAGGAACAGAGATATGTTTAAGGGTTGCAGGGTCAATATGAGGATTGTCTACCATAAGCTCAAGATGCTCTGCAATACGAGCTGCTTCAGCAGGTGAGGGAACAGGATAGCCATCTTCTAGAACAGCACCTTCCCAGCCTTCATCTGCCCAGCGCTTATTACCCTGGATACTTTCATATAACCAGGTCATATCACCTAACGTATCAGGTTCAAGATTTGCTCCGATAGACACGAGAGAGGCAACAATGTCTGGATAGTCACGCGCCAAAAGTAGACCAAGGATGGCTCCATCAGAAAAGCCCACAACATGAGCGGAGGTAATACCAAGTTGTTTTAGGACAACGTATGCATCTTCTGCCATCTGCTCGTAGGTAAAGGCAGCTGTGCCACGTGTGCTCTGACCTTGATCTCTTGAGTCAATACCAATAGCGGTATAGCCACGGTTGCATACCTCATCAATGATGGAGCCAAAGATTCCATGCTCTTCACCATTTCCGTGGAGAAACACAATAGGCGCAGCAAATGTATTGCCGGGAACAGATGCTAAATAGTCCTTAGTTGAAGCGAGGCCTTTACAGGGTTTCTCGTCAGCAGAGGTGTTGGGAGTATAAACAAACGTTGCAATTTCTGCACCGTCATCAAGCAACACCTGAAGATGGCTCTTCAGGTGTGCTGTTGGCTTGCTATATGGTTTTGGACGATAGACGGGTGGAAACTCGACCACGTATGCTCCTAGCTGCGCGTTTTAGTTTTTCTGGCTTGGATGTGCTTTGAAGAAGTCAAAGCGAGGTGGAAGCTCTTCAAGCTGGTGCTCCTCTGCGCTCTGACCAAGCTTTGCTGCAAGTTCTTTTGGACCCATAAAAGCGTTCTCCCAGGAGAAGAACTCTTCATGTGAGAAGTTAAGCGCATCTGCAATGCGCTCGCAGCCTTCTGGAACAGCTGGGTGCATGAGCAGTGTGATGGTCTTGAGCCCATAAAACGCATCGGCAAGTGCCTGGTCGTAAGCCGCATCATTGCCTTGAGCAGCATTGGAAGCCTCGCTCCAACGCTTGTTTTCTGTGCGCGCATACTCGTCAACTGCAGCAAGTGCAGAGTGCGCGTCAAAGCTGTATGCAAGCTGCTCGTACTTTAGAAGTACCTCTTGAGAAGCGTCGATAACTTCCTGGTGTGGCTCGCTGACAGGCAGGTGACCACCACAAGCATTAGCTGCACCATAAAGGCAGCTACGAGCCATACGGTTAAAAATGTTAGTGAGGAATGCAGACTCTTTCAGCGCTGGATCAACAACGCGAGGGTCATCTTTTACAAGAAGATCTGGTTCACCATCTTTTCCCTTTCTGGATACAGAGGTATCAAAAGCCTTTGGCGAGAAGGACACGGCACGCTGATCAAGGCCAAGAGAGAGCCAGTGAGCACGGAGCTGTTCTGGAGTGTAGAACTCAAGAAGTTCCTCAGCCATTGGAGGTTTGATAGCACCAGAGCTGGAAGCCTTCTTATTCATAAAGAGAATGTGGTAGTTGGCAACTGGAGTATCGGTTATAAGACCCCAATCAAGCGCATCCCACAGTGGGTTCTGGACAATGCAGTAAAAGAAGATGTTGTCCTGACCAATAAACTGATAGACAGCTGCATCATCGCTGCACCACCAATCACGCCACTCGTCAGAAGAGTAGCGGCTGCCACCATTACTTGCATCTTCAGATAGAGCAGCACGAGTGAATGTGATAGGAGCCCAGAGAGACTCTGTCCAAACCCAGATGGTAAGGTCTTTTAGATCTTCAATGTCTGGAGACTTGAGGCCCCAAGAAATGTTGCCAGTCATGCGGTAAGGCAGAAGCGTCTTGCTTGTTCTAAAGCGAATTCCAGCCTCTTTGAGTTTCTCGCGAGCCTCATCTCTGTCTTGCCAATTTTTAAAGACAACTGAGAAGGAAGACGCATTGCCTTCTGGCTCAATAACACTATGAGCGGGAAGGGAAGAAGTAACGCCGTCAAAGTCTTGGCGGTAGGAGTTTTGGATATAGATAATGGGCTCGGTCAAAGTTTCTTGAACGGTTGAAGTAATAACTGAGCGAATTTGTGGATTGGTCTTCCACTTCTCTACAAGATTGTTTAAGAACTCTTTGTATTGTGGCAGGTCAAAATACCAGCTTGGTGCAGGACGAAGCTCTGGTGTAGTGCCAGTGAGTTGCGAAACAGGAGCAATAAGCTCCTCTGGATTGAATTGATGGCCCAGATCACATTCTTCGGCGTAAGCTTTTTCTGACTTGCATCCTTTAATAGGGCAGCGTCCATTGACCTGACGGCCGTTTAAGAACGTCTGAGCCTCGGTATCATAGAACTGTTTGGTAGAGAGCTTAGAGAGTTTACCGCGCTCATAGAGGCGGTGCATAATACTATCTGCCATTTCTTCGTGAATTTTTGCAGCTGGCTCTAGCGCGGAACCGCCATAGAAATCAAGAGAGATGTTATAGGCGTTAAGAGCGCTTTTTTGCAGGTTATGGTTTTGATTAACGTAATCGAGAATAGTTCCTTCATAGCCTTCATCTTCAACTTTTTTGCGATAGCCCTCTGCAATAGGAGAGCCATAGCAATCAGTTCCCGAGATAAATTATCTTCTTATTCTAATCTTTTTTGATTCACTACACGAATAGATTCAGAACTCGATACTATAGTGAGTAGAAATTATGTAAGGAGAATTTGTGGGAAGAAAAAAGCCAAAGACAAGTCTTGAGTTTGTGTTAAAGGATCCACCAAAGTCTGTGGTGACGCCCTTTCTTGTGGCTGACCTTGCGCTTTTACTTATGTTTTTGTGCCATATTCCATTGCTGGTTATGGGCGAGCTTCCGCCAAACGATATTCTTCCTGCAGCGTTAGATCTTCTAGGAAGCATACTGGTAGCCGGCTTAATTCTTGTGTGGATTACTCGTGTAAATAAACGTGATTTTAGATCTTTGGGTCTTCGCATAAGTATGTGGCCAGGTTTTATGCGCGGAGTTACCTTTGGCTTTTTAATGGTGTTGTTTACCTTTGGTTCTATTATGCTTATTGAAGGTTTTAATTTTAACTTCAATGCTTCCTACAACGTTTTTGTTGCTCTTTTTTTACTTGTGGTAACGTTCATTGAGTCTGCGGCTGAAGAAATCTTATTTAGGGGTTATCTGCAAACTGGTGTTGAAGCTAAGAGCTCTTTTCCAGTGGCCCTTGTACTTCAGGCAGTACTCTTTACCGCAACGTATGGTCTTACACCAAATATCTCTGTTGCAGCAACAATTTCAGTCTTTTTGATGGGCATTCTCTATGGCTTGGTTTTTTGGCTTACCGATAACCTTCTCATGACCATTGCCATGCACTTTATTTGGAACTTTGTGACTGGTCCTATTCTTGGTATTTCGGTTACTACTACGCTTCTTCCTACTACACTTTTAACAGCATATCCTGCGGCATCTGAATTTATCTCGGGTGGTGCCTACGGTATTGAAGCAAGTGTTGTTACTATTTTTGTATGCCTTGTTGCCTGTGCCATAGTAGGTTGGAAATGTTATAAAGCACAAGGCGAGAAAAACTAATGGCTTCAAACATGCTTCAGTCAATTGAGACTCTTTCAATAGAGCCGGGAACACCGCTGTTACTTCATGCATGCTGTGGACCATGCTCACTTGAACCTTTAAAGCATCTGAGGGAAGAGGGTTTTGAGCCAACTATTTGTTGGACAAATCCCAATATTCAACCTGTTGAAGAGCACGATAAGCGTCTCCAGACCCTACTTACGTGGGCTAAAGAAGAAGCTCATGTTGAGGTGATTGTGGCAGGAGATCCACGAGAACAGTGGGAGCGCGCTGTTGCTCCTCAGGGGTTTGAGCGGGACCGTCGTTGCCGCGCTTGTTACGCAATTCGCTTAGCAGAGAGTTGTCGTGTGGCGGTAGAGCGTGGATTTGAATACGTTTCTACTACACTGGCCGTCTCGCCCTATCAGCTTTTTGATGTATGTGAGGATGAGCTGGTATCCATTGCGCATGCTCATGGGCTGACGCCTGTATGGAGAGATTTTCGTCCGTATTATCCAGAGGCTACAAAAGAGTCTCGTGAGCTTGGTATGTATCGACAAAATTATTGCTCGTGACGCAAGAAAGGCAGCACGTCATGCGAACTGACGATTTTGATTACAATCTTCCAGAAGAACGCATTGCCCAGACTCCCGCTGAGCCTAGAGACTCTTGTAGGTTGTTGGTGCTGCATAGAGAAGATGGTCGCATAGAGCACAAGCGCTTTACCGATATTGTGGAGTATCTTGAGCCAGGTGACTTGGTTGTAGTTAACCAAACACGTGTTATGCCAGCACGTCTTGTGGGCAAAAAGCAAAATACAGGTGGCGTGTCAGAAACACTGCTTTTAAAACGTCGAGAAGACATTGATGCATTGGGTAGTGTATGGGAGTGTTTGGTAAATCCTGGCAAGCGACTTAAGCCTGGTGCAGTAATTGAGTATCGCGCAGGTGGCCTGCATGCTCCTGATTCAGCTCCTGTAGTGCTCACGGGCACTATTGTGGATTTTGTTGATGACAACAGGGGAGGACGCCTGGTGCGTTTTGAAGCTCAGGGAGAGCTTACCCTTGATGAAGCTATTCATGAGGCAGGTCACGTCCCTCTACCTCCTTATATTACACAGTATGAGGGAGACCCAGAGAAATATCAGACGGTTTATGCTATGCAGGATGAGCACTCCGCTGCAGCTCCTACCGCAGGCCTTCACTTTACTCCAAAACTTATTGAAGCCATTAAAGCAAAGGGCGTTCAGTGGGCATCTGTTGAGCTTGAAGTTGGTATTGATACCTTTAGGTTAGTAACGGAGGATGACCCTACAAAGCACATCATTCATACTGAGCGCTATCACGTAGCTCCAGAAGTTATTGAAGCAGTAAAGGCTACTAAAGCGTCTGGTCATAAGGTCATTGCCATTGGTACTACCAGTGTCCGCTCACTTGAGAGCACCTGGGATAGCCAGATTCCTGCAGACGAGCCTCCTGTTGTTGCATGTCGCTTTGAGGAGACGGAAGATTCTGCTGCGGTGACCCACAAAGGTGATATGGTTGCCCGAGAGAATGCAACTACTAATCTGTATTTGATGCCAGGCTCTACGTTCCACGTGGTAGATACTATGGTGACCAATTTCCATGTTCCACGTTCCACTTTGATGATGCTTGTCTCCGCTTTTGCAACGCGCGAACAGATTATGAATGCCTATCAAAATGCCATTGATGAGAAGTACCGCTTCTTGTCATTTGGTGACGCTATGATCATTATTTAGTAAGCTTGGTCCTCACGTTCAGTTTGAGAGTTTAGTTCTAGATAAAAAGTGCTCACATTACTGTGAGCACTTTTTTCATACGTTATCTTATTTGGGGTAATGGTTGTATTACCAGTTAAAAACCAGCCATACAAAGGTTCCAAGAATCGCTATCATGCCAAGGATAACAATGATGAAGCCAATGCGCTGACCACGAGTTGTCTCTCGAAGGATTTTCTCGCCATTAATAAGCTCTTTAAGCGTGTGTTGTTTAGCATTAATGTTGATTACTTGCTCGTTAACAGATTTTCTTAGCTGTTCAGTAATTTCTGGCGTTGCGTGGATTTCTTTAGCATCATCAATAATTGATTGCGCTTCATCATGTTTATCTGCTGCATTGTTAAAGAGCTCTTTTGCTGTCTTAATTTTTTCTTCAAGGTTCTCTATGTCTTTGCTAAGAATTCTTTGGCGGGCATTAGCCTCAGCTACTACAGCATCATATTCTTGCTGCTTCTGTTCATAATCTTTACGAGCGGCATCAATAGAGGATTCTGAGTACTCTAACGATTTACCCTGTGTCCAGTAATGTGTTTGCGCCATCTCAAGAGAAGATTGGAAAGAGTTTTGCAGCTCATCAGCTTGCTTTTTGGCTTGTTCTGCGCGGGTAAGCTCTGACTTGAGGTCTTCTTCCAAACGAACAATTGCATCGTGATTGGCAGCGGGGTCTGTCTTAAGACCAGCAAGTTCTTCTCTCAGAGAAAGCTGTCTTGCTTGGGAGTTCTCCAGTGCTTTATTTGCAGATGCTACAGCTGCGTCGCGTTTCTCGGTAACTTCTTTAAGTTGAGCTTCAGCATTTTTAACGCCACGCTGTGCCTCAGAGATAGTCTTTGAGATATCGTCAAGTCTGCCCTTTGCAGTGGCGGTAACCTCTTTATAAGGCTTAATTTTTGTTTCGTCGTCAATTTTTTGCTGTTCAAGCTTCTGAATAAGCTGATTTTTCTTAACTGTAAGAAGATCCACTTGCGTAGATTGATCACTCATGACCTTAGCTGTTTCTGCAAGAATTTGCTCCTGCTCAGCAATAATCTGATCAAATGAGTCTCGCACGTAGTCTCGATGCTCAAGATCCTGTTTGTCTTTAGCAAGGTGTTCTTGCATATGCTTAAGCTCATGCTTTGCAGAGCTTGTCTCTTTGGCGGCGTTGTGGACTTCTTTGGTGGCTTGGAAACCTTCTGCAACAGCAGTTGTAGCGTTCTCAAATGCGTTGCTTACGCCCTTTGCTACTACCTGAGTAGTGTCCTTTGCAATCTTTTGGATGTCTTGAGATTTGCTGGTTCCAGTTGTATTTGCAGATTCATTCTGCTCATTGGAAGTTGTTGCTTGAGAATTTATTGTGTCCAATTCCTCAGGGTTAGAGTTTTGGATATCGTTTTCAGCCATGATGAACCTCCTATAAGAGTTCTGACTTTTTATTTTTACCCTGTTTTTGGGGAATTCATAGTCTAATTTGGTTCTTTCTGGAAA
>JABZIF010000045.1 GCA_015258485.1 Atopobiaceae bacterium
ATTGTTTCTGGCCTCATAGGAAGGTAATAAGCTCATGATTCTTTCTGTTTCTCACCTCTTTGCTTGGTATGATAAAAACGATTGTGAGAAACCCATCATTTCTGATGTGAATTTTTCGCTTTCAAAAGGAGATCTCTGCGCGCTTGTAGGTGTCAACGGAGCCGGTAAGTCAACACTCTTTAAAGCACTCATGGACATTATCCCCTACAAAGGATCAATTATTTGGAATGCGCAACCCATAAACTTTTCCCGCAAACAGGGAAAAGTTAGTTATGTTCCCCAAACAGAAACAATCGATGCAACGTTTCCTCTTCTGGTAAAAGACGTTGTTATGCAAGGCAGATATACCCATCAAGGCTGGATGCGTATTCCTTCTAAACAAGACAAAAAGTTAGTAGCTCAAGCTCTTCGGCGCGTTAATCTAGAACATCTTGCAGACCAACCGCTTGTCCAACTTTCTGGCGGACAGAGAAAGCGCGTATTTGTCGCACGTGGAATTGCTCAAGACGCAGAGCTTCTATTTCTTGATGAACCATTTGCAGGTGTAGATGCCCGCTCTGAGTCTATCATCATTGAACAGCTCAACAATCTGAGCAAAGAGGGCAAAACTCTGCTTGTCTCGATTCATGACATCAATTTGGCTCAACAAAAATTCCCACTTTGTTTGGTTATTAATAGAACCATTACTGCACAGGGATATTCAAAGGACATTCTTACCGATCAAGCTTTCATAGAGAATCTAGGTGTTTCAGAAAACGTTCACGTTGAGGAGGTACTTCATGCCTGAGGTAGATATCCTACAATATGCGTTTATGCAACGAGCACTCATTACAGGTGTTGCTACTGCATTAGTCTGTGGACTTTTGAGTTGCTGGATTACCTATATGGGCTGGTCACTCATGGGTGACGCCATCTCACACTCCATCCTTCCTGGCGTTGTAATTTCCCACTTACTCGGATTTCCATATCTCATAGGAGCTCTTGTCTTTGCCCTCATTACTGTAGTCATGGTCGGCCAAATTAAGAAAACTCAAATCGTGAAACCTGATACAGCTATTGGCATTGTTTTTACTACGTTTTTTGCTTTGGGAACCGTTCTTATTTCAAAGATTCCAAGTCAAATTAATTTGTCACATATTCTTTTTGGAAACCTTTTAGGCGTCACTACACCAGATATGCTACAAGTACTTTGCATTGGCCTTCCCATTGCACTTTTATTACTCTTAAAAAATAAAGACTTAACATTACTCTCATTTGATCAGACACAAGTACGAGCAATTGGCCTGTCTATCAAAACGCTCACGTCTCTCTTACTTATTGCTTTATCTCTCGCTATTGTTATATCCCTTCAAGCAGTTGGAGTCATCTTATCCGTCTCGCTCCTCATTGTGCCTGGCGCTTGTGCTCGTCTCCTTACCAAACAAATGAGACATATGCTCTGGATTTCTCCCCTCATTGCCACTCTTAGTGTGTTTATTGGAATCACCAACAGTTATTATTTGGATGCTTCTTCAGGCGGAATAATTGGACTCACACTCGGTATATTTTTTCTAATTATTTTTATTTTTAAAAATTTGCCAAAGCTTACTTTTTGGAATATACTAAAGAAAAAGAAGTAGGATTGATGCAGACGCGTAATAATTCAACACAAGAATGTAACTCTAGGTCGTATGTACAAAAGCTTTTCCAAAGGCAGGCTCAGGCAGCGCTGAGGTCCTCCATTGGTCTTTTAGTTGGAGCATTGCTATTAACAGTTATTCACTAAATAAAAACAATTTCTAAACCTAAAACTACGCTCTATAAATTACTTCTACTCTGCAGCTTTTGTTTTCTCACTAAGTTTTTTATCGATGAATACATAGAGATATCCAAGAGCAACAAATACTATAATTAAAATCCCAATAGTGAGAAGAACTGTGGGAACTCCTAATGTATCAAAGTCCATAAAACCATATGGCCAGCGGGTATTCTCTTTGACACTTACGCCAAAACAGGTCGCTAGCACAACAATATATGCAAAGTAAGCAAGTGGATATAACAGCCAAATAAGAGGTTCTTTATTAACGTAATTAAGTAAGCAATAGTCTATTGTTCAAGTAAATCCTGTACATCATAGGTGTACGATTTAATGCGATCATAGGCAATCTTTTGCCATTCTTCCTGGAAGATACCAGGTGCTGATTCAAAGAAACTAGAGTCCATATAGCGAACAATAATAAACTCTCCAGTTTTTTGATCCCAATTGTTGCCTTTACTAAAATCTATACCATGGCCAGTATTTCTTGTTATTACTGCCTCGAGTACAGGAAGCGTCAACTCATTAGCAGGAACTACCATATCAGGCTTATCAAAAAATCCACCTTTTTCCTTTGTATAAATACCAAGAGTATTTATTGCGCCTCCCGCTGCACACCGGACTCTCTTAATATCTGCAAGTTTAATCTGATGCTTTTTCCCCGTAATAACACCATTATCAAGCGAGATTTGTTTCTCTTTCAAATTAAATCCAAGAGTTACCCCAAGAGTATCTAAGTTATTTGGAAACTCGTCAGTAAGCTTGTTAGCTGCAAAGGCTATTAAAATAGACTTAGTCTCAAGAATATTGTGACCAGTTCCTCTATCTTTTACATCAGTATCGATTTCATACTTATTCACGCCATTAAGGTCTCTAAAGAAAATAGTATACGGACCGTTAGAAGTTCCATAATTCATTACATGAATAGCACCAATCTCAGAAAATGGAACTGCAATCTCAGGCTTTCCATTTCCTGGAACATAATGCATATCATTTTTAGTAACAGTGAAGGAGTATTTATTGTCACAACTAATTGATACTTGTCTGTCATCAAAAATTGTTCGCATGTACTCTTAACCTCCATAGTAATGGATTAGGAATAAAAACACATTAACAAAATTATATAATATAGCTGGCAAAAAAACACTGAATGAAGCTACTGTTCTATATAATTGAATAGAATCGAACTTTATCGCTAAACTTCTTAATAGAATCTGTATGCTCTAAGAGAAATGCGACCAAAATGGATTTTGTTTCCAGAACAACACATCTAATGGGTGCGACCATCACCATCTCCATTGTACCTACCTTTGCAGAACCGCAATTCACTGATAGAAATGCCGATTCTAACGTTGCCTATGCCGAACATCTTTTAGACAAAGTGTTCAATTTACTTCAAATCTATAATCAACGATTCAGTGCAAACGACATGGACTCAGAGCTTATGCAGATTAATCTAGCTGCAGGAAAACAACCCATTGAAGTAAACCCTGAACTGTTTGAACTTATCAAAATCGGAAAAACACATAGCCTGCATCCAAAAAGTCATCTGAATATTGCCCTTGGCCCTCTTGTGCAAACCTGGAGAATTGGTTTTTCCGATGCTCGTATCCCAAACCAGACCGAACTAGAACAAGCACTGCTACTCACTGACCCAACTGATATTAAACTTGATGCTTCAAACTGCACAGTATTCCTGGACAAACGAGGAATGAAACTAGACTTAGGATGTTTAGCAAAAGGATATATTGCTGACAAACTTGCAGATTATCTAAAAAATCAAAAAGTTACTTCCGCAATCATCAATCTTGGCGGTACTATTAGAACAATTGGTACTAATGAACTAACAAATAGATTTTGGCGCATTGGTATCCAAAATCCGCTCAAACCTCGGGGAACCAACCTAGCGGTTTTGCCAATCCAAAACCAATCCGTGGTGACCTCTGGCGTATATGAAAGGAAACTACAGGTAAACGGAAAGTCATATCACCATATTCTTGATAGAAAAACAGGTTATCCAACACAAACTCAAGTAACAAGCCTCACTATTGTCTCTGATACTTCACTTGACGGAGAAATCTGGACTACACGTCTATTTGGTGAGAAACCACACGACATCCTGGAATATGTTGAAAAAGAATCAGGCATCGATGCGTTTATTATCACGGAAGAAAATCGTGTCTACCATTCATCTGGTATTGCACCCGAACTAGTCTTTTAAACCCAGAAAGGACTTACAATGCTCAAGTTTATTGGCATCATAGGTACCAATTCAAAAGAGTCAACTAATCGAACACTTCTACAATTCATACAAAAGCATTTTGCTGATAAAGCAACCATTGAGCTGGTAGAAATCGATAACATTCCTCTGTTTAATAAACCAGCAAAAATGAGAGTACCTAAAGCTATTGCTGAATTAGCAGATAAAATTGAAGCAGCCGATGGCGTTATCATTGCCACTCCAGAGTACGACCATGCCATCCCAGCAGCATTGCAAAGCGCTCTGGCATGGCTTTCCTATGGCATCTTTCCTATGGTCAACAAACCTGTCATGATTGTAGGCGCTTCTCACGGCACACTTGGATCTTCTCGTGCACAACTTCAACTAAGACAAATCCTAGATGCCCCAGAACTCAAAGCTGCCGTTATGCCCAGTTCTGAATTCTTACTAGGCCGCTCTCTTGAGGCATTTGACGAGAAGGGCAACTTAAAAGATAAGGCTATCGTAAAAAAGCTTGACGCCCTTTTTGACGACTTCCGCCTCTTTGTCAAATTAAACGAGAAAATGGCTGCATCAAGAGAACTCCTTCGCAAAGAAGCCGAAAACTTTGACTGGGAAAATCTTTAAAGTTTGAAAGGAATCGTCACTATGAAGTTTGTTGGAATCGTTGGCTCAAATGCAAAGATTTCCTATAACCGTAAATTGCTGCATTTCATCAAAATGCATTTTGCAAAACAGTTTGAACTCGAAATCCTAGAAATCGATAACATCCCTCTTTTTAATCAAGATGAAAAATGGGATGAGAACTTTCAACTTCGACTGCTCTACAACAAGATTACCCGCGCTGATGGCGTAATTATCGCAACTCCAGAACACAATCACACCATTTCACCCGCACTAAAAAGCGTTATTGAATGGCTTTCATATGACGTCCATCCTTTTGAAAACAAACCTGTCATGATTGTAGGAGCTTCCTACTACGATCAGGGAACTTCTCGCTCACAGATTCATTTAAGAAAAATCCTCGACGCTCCTGGCGTTAATGCTTATGTTTTACCCGGTAACGAATTTCTACTCGGAAAGGCTAAAAAGGCCTTTGACGAAGACGGCAACATTATTGACGAACGTACGATAAGTTTCCTTGGACTCTGCCTAGACAATTTTATGAAGTACGTAGATGTGGTTTCCAAGTTGAAAAAGCCAAAGCCAATTGAACATGAAGATCTTGATGTTACTAATCCTATTGAAACTACTATCCAGGGTATTGATCCAGACGATCCTGATTGGGTCGAGAAAGCCGCTGAACTTGTTGGCGCAGTCTCGGGCGATACGTATGTAAAGCTTGATCATGGTATTTTAACCGTTAAACAAATTGACATGTTCTTAAAAGCAATGCCTTTTGAACTTACCTACGCAGACGACAATAACCAATTCCTTTACTACAACAACGTTCACGACAATCCAGATACCATGCTGGCAAAACGCGTACCTGAGCAGTCGGGTGACCGTCTCTCCACGGTTCATAGTTCGCTTCCTGAAGACCGCATGAAAAACGTTGAATATGTCATTGGTGTACTCCGCAATGGAGACAAAGAATACGTCCGTACTATTGTTCCTGGTACACCAGAAACTATTATCAACACCCATAACTATCAAGCAATGTACTATCCAGATGGTTCATACGCTGGTATTAACGAGCTTGTCTTTAACTTTAAGCCATGGCTTGACTGGTATCTACAAACTACTGGCCAGCGCCTTGTCGGCGGAACGGGAATGCCCATGCCTCCTACAGGAGCACCAAGTGGTAATACAGATGGATCAAATTCAAACGTTGATGCAACCTCTGGGGCAAGTGCTTAACTTATTGCAAACTTTACATAGAAGTACTTATTCAAATTCCCCAACAAACTTGTTTGTTAGGGAATTTGTTAACCGTCAAGTATAGTGCCTCTTAAAATTCCAAGTCCATGAGGTAAGACATCCATAACAGCTGCAATATTTTCAATTGCAGCTTTAGGACTTCCTGGCAAATTTATAATTAAAGTACGCTGAACAATGCCTGCTACTTCTCTTGAAAGACATGCCTTAGGAGTAATGAGCAGTGACGACGCACGCATTCTTTCTGGAATACCTGGCACCATGCGCTCGCATACTTCGGATGTAACTTCAGGAGTAATATCTCGTGGCGAGAAACCCGTCCCGCCCGTAGTTACCACCAGCGCAATATCATCTGAAATTGCCTTATGTAATGCACGGGCAATTTGCTGTCGCTCATCAGGTACAACCTCTGCATGAGTATCAACCGTAAAGCCCTTCTCGCCTAAAAAAGCAATAAGTGCAGGGCCACTGGCATCTGAACGCTCTCCACGAGAAGAGCGATCACTTACAGTAATGACACGTGCTGAAAAGGATGTGGCATCGTAAGAACTTTCTGACATATTTATTCCTTTACTATGAGGCCACCCTCGCCAAGGGCTACAAAATCATGCTTTGTCAGCTCAATACCAGCAGCAATGCGAGGAAGCACTAAGTCAAATACTGTCGTTGCACTATACATAACACATCCCGGAAGTCCTAAGACAGGAATTTGAGAAGTAGAACTATTGGCTGCGTCCAAATATCCCAGACACATCATTGCACCAGGTAAAACCGGAGCACCATAGGTAACAATATGAGCACCAGAGCGCTTGATAGCACCTGGGGTATTATCATCTGGATCGACACTCATTCCACCTGTACAGACAATCATGTCTACGCCCAAATGTTGCGCTTCGTGAATAGCAGTAACAAGCGCGTCTATATCGTCACCTGGTTTAGCATAATGCACCGATTTAATTCCAAAAGCAGCAAGCTTTTTCTCAACCACTGGTGTAAATTTATCCTCAATAAGCCCTTTTTGCACTTCAGAACCTGTTGCCAGAATAGCTGCTGTTTTTATACAAAATGGAGCTACCTGCATAAGAGCACCCTTGTGCTCAACGTCCGCAGCAGTTTCAGCGGCTTCTACCACTGAAACATCTACTACCAGAGGAATAACACGAGTTCCTGCAAGAGGAGTTCCTTTCTTAACTGCAATGTTATTCCGACGAGTAGCAATCATTACCTCATCTACTGCATTTACTGCATTAAGACGCTGGACATCAAGCCTAAACACACCATCAACTGCTGAAGTGATAGTAAGCTTTCCTTCATGAGGCTCTTTGGATACAAGGCAATTCTCGCCATGACAAAGTGCTGCCATGCGATATGCTGCATCGTTTTCATGAAGCTGGCTCTCTCCCAACTCCCATACATAAAGATGCTCCTTACCCATGCTCAATAGCACAGGAATATCAGCTTCTTCTACGACGTGTCCCTTCTCAAAACGTACACCCTTAAAACGCGTTTTATCATCAGCACTTTTACCGGGAATAATTTGAGTCATATCGTGGCACAGTACATGTCCTACTGCGTCTTCTGTTCTAATTTGTTTCATGCAAAAGCTCCTTTGCATCGACTACACAAATGGCATCTCCAGGCTTGATAGTACCTCCACGTAAAACTACGGTAAAAATACCATCAGTAGGCATTACGCAAGTACCAACCAGTTTGCGAATTTCACAATCGTGATGACATTCTTTTCCAATCTGAGTTACCGCAAGAAGAGTATCTCCTATTGCAAGTACCGTACCAACAGGGAATTCGCGCAACACAAGACCGGAAGTTAGTATATTCTCTGCAAAATCTCCAGGATGTAACTCCACACCTTTTTTGCGCATAATGTCAACGGACTCATTACCAAGAAGACTTACCTGTCGATGCCAATTTCCAGCATGAGCATCACCTTTGATACCTTCCCCTACGCACACTTCGATAGCATCTACAGGAACTTTTCGCGTGCCTTTTTTCACGCTAATACAACAAGACAGTACCGTGCCTCTTTTAGCAGATTCAGTCGCTCCAACACTCATTTATTCTGTTCCTCTCGCACAAAATGACCTGATGCTCCTCCGTCTTTCTCAAGCAAGCAAATCTGGTCAATAACCATATCCCTCTGATGTGCTTTACACATGTCATAGATAGTCAAACACGCCGTTGACGCTGCCGTTAAGGCCTCCATCTCAACGCCCGTCTCTCCGGTACACCGACAACATGCCTCTACCGCAATACCGTCGTCCTCAAACGCAAATGAAATATCTACCCCGGTAAGCTGGATGGGATGACACATGGGAATAATTTCCCAGGTTCGCTTTGCCGACATAATACCAGCTACCTGAGCTACGGCAAGTACATCACCTTTATGAATTCCACCA
>JABZIF010000046.1 GCA_015258485.1 Atopobiaceae bacterium
TAATAAAAAGTAAAAACACCAGTAGGAGGTATGGATGCCACCGTTTTTCTCGCCTCATGGCATAGATGCAATTTCTGTAGGCATTCCCTACTGGATTGATTTGCTCACGGTAATCGTTGGTGCAATATCTGGAATTTTAGTTGCGCGAGAACGACATCTTGATTTGGTGGGCTTCATTGGCCTTGGTCTTTTAGGAGGCCTTGGCGGTGGCCTTATTAGAGACATAATGATGCAGCAAGGAGGCGTCTATATGTTGGCTTCTCCTTATGCAATCCCCGCCGCTGTTACAGCCGCAATACTGTTGTTCATATTTCCAGAACCGCTTGACCGCTTCCCACGAATGCTTGAGTGGGTTGATATTATCTCGGTTGGTCTTTTCGCTGTAGTCGGGACCGATAAAGCTTTGATATTCCACTTACTTCCTTTTTCTATCATTTTGATGGGAAGTGTCACTGGGGTTGGCGGTGGAATGCTAAGAGATGTCTTTTTAGGAGACATTCCTCGTATTTTTCAACGCAGTAACCTCTATGCCTTTTGTGCAGTTGCCGGCTCTCTTTCATACTATTTGCTTGTTTCGCACGCTGGTGTTACCAAAGTTTGGGCAGCAATTATTTGCGTTATGGTGACTGTAGGACTCAGGCGATGGTCTCTCAAATACAATGTACTCTCCCCCGCTGATGTTGACCTCACGCCTCATGTCATGAAACGTGTCCATAAACTTCGTCGAAGTGTAAGAAAACCTGGAAAAGCCTCAAAATAAATCTGGCGAGAAACCCCGTAATAAAGTGAGTTTCTCGCCAAATGACAGTACAATAAAATGTTATCTTACGGTTGTCTAGCTTATTGCCTATATCACTTATATGCAGTGACGTATACAGTGACGTTACTTCTTAACCATGCCGTTGCGAACAGCCCATTTGCGGCGCTCAGTCTCAGAAAGAATACGCTTGCGCATACGAACATTTTCTGGAGTAACCTCAACAAGCTCGTCATCCATGATGTACTCCAACGCCTCTTCCAGCGTGAACGTGCGTGGCGGAGTCAACTGAACAGAAATATCTGCAGTTGAGGAGCGCTGGTTACCTAAAGACTTGGTACGAGCTATGTTAACTACCATATCACCTGGCTTAGAGCGCTCACCCACAAGCATGCCTTCATAACACTCAGTGCCTGGAGAAACAAAGAGTTGCCCACGCTCCTGGAGAGTACCCAAAGCGTATGCAACGGCCTTCTCGGTAGACATAGAAATCATTGCACCATTTTGACGACTGCCAATATCTCCAGCAAAAGGACCATACTCGAGGAAGGTATGATAGAAGACGGCGTCACCGTGAGTTACATTCAAAACGCGAGTTTTAAGGCCCATGATACCGCGAGTTGGGATCTTAAACTCAAGATGAGTCTGAGTCTCACCGGTGTCCATGATGGTCATGGTTCCGCCAACATTACCAAAGACCTCAATAACTTTACCAGAATACTCTGGATTACACTCAACAACTGCCTGCTCAACAGGCTCAAGTGTGTGTCCATGCTCATCTTTCTTAAACAGAACACGTGGGCGCCCTACCTGGAATTCAAAACCCTCGCGACGCATGGTTTCCATAAGAACTGATAGATGTAAAATACCGCGGCCAGAGACCTCAATACCCGTTTTATCAGGAAGTTCCTCAATACGCATAGTGACGTTATTCTCACGCTCTGCCATCAAGCGTTCCTTAAGCTGACGACCGCCAACAATGTCTCCTTCGCGTCCAACAAGTGGCGAGGTAGAAGGTTCAAAAATAATAGATAAAGTTGGCGGATCAATCTCAATTGGATCAAGCTCAACAGGATTTTCTGGATCGGTATACACATCACCAATATCAGTAGTATCTACACCAACAATTGCAGCAATGTCACCGGCATCAACCTCACTGCATTCTTTGCGGCCAAGGTAGTCAAAGGTGAAGAGCTGCTTAACCTGGCTCATAGTACGAGAACCATCGTTTTTAACCACAAGGATCTTGTCGCCTGTGTGAATCGTCCCCGAATAAACACGACCAATACCAATACGGCCTACATAGTCAGAGTGATCAATAGTCACGCACTGCATTGCAAGAGGTCCATCAATATCAACGTCAGGAGCTGGAAGACCCTCAACAATCATATCGAGCAAAGGTAACATATTGTCATTGTTATCATCTGGAGAAAGACGAGCATAGCCATTAACAGCTGAAGCAAAGACGACGTGCTCCATAGTAAACTCTAGCTGCTCATCAGTTGCACCAAGATCCATCATAAGGTCAAGCGACTCATTAACAACGGACTCAGGACGAGCGCCATCACGGTCAATCTTGTTGACAACCATCATGATAGAAAGGCCGGCATCAATTGCGTGACGCAAAACAAAACGAGTCTGAGGCATTGGGCCTTCAGCCGCATCAACCAAAAGAAGTGCACCATCAGCCATTTTGAGAACACGCTCAACTTCTCCACCAAAGTCTGCGTGCCCCGGAGTATCAATGACATTAATTTTGACATCTTTATACTCAATAGAAATATTCTTCGCCAGAATAGTAATTCCACGCTCACGTTCCTGATCGTTAGAATCCAAGATTCTCTCTTGAACTTGCTGGTTTTCACGGAACGCATCAGTTGCTTTAAGCATCTGGTCAACCAAAGTGGTTTTACCATGATCTACATGAGCAATAATGGCGATATTTCTAATGTTGTCTTGACGCATAAATCTCTATCTCTCGAAGGAATATGTTTGAACGTAATAACACTATAAACCTACGTTATTTTATTCAGTCATAGCACTTTAGTGCAATTGGTCTTGTGTTGTAAAGAAAATTCAGAATAAACGCAGCTTCTTCACTATAAGCTAACGTTGCAATACCTAAAAACTACAAAAGAGGTTCTATCTCTCCTGCGGGCGCAGGCTCAGACCACGTAAACTCCTCGCCTTTTCCTTTTCCTGCTACAAAAGAATATGCCGAGAAACTCTTGTAGCCCTTCTCGCCAAATTCAAGAAGAACAGCATCTTTGTAACCATCATTATTTGTAAGTGCAATTGCGCCTTCGTATACCAGGGCATAACGGACGGGGTCTTGAAGGCCTTCGTCCTTATCGCCTTTGTGCTTAACCAAAGATTGAACGCGTTTATGTGCTCCTTGCAAAAGCTCTTCCGGACCATCGTCTGAAAACTCGTAGCTAGCAATATGCCCCGCTTGATCCTCAACAACTAACACAACATTTAGCGATCGACCGTCTGCAAGCACGTCAAATGCCTCTCCAAGCAGCTCGGAAGAAAGAGCGTCTAGCTCTGGAGAAATGCCATCTTTGCGTTCATTAAGCTCGGCCATATCACTCCTTTTATCCCATAAAGAACTATCATCATACAACGTCATATAAGCCTAGGCGAGAAATTCGTGTTTTTGTAGGATTTTCTTGCCGCACCTCTCAAACGCAAAGAAAAATGAACCGTTTTTTGATGGTTAAAACTTTTATGCCTGAAACGTCAAAGATTCGGTGATTTTGCCTGATTTCATCAAAGGATCTGTGTCAAATCTACAGATTCTTTGCACTTTTCAGGCTTATCTTTCAAGATTGCTGATTTTCTCGTCATATTGGTGTATCCGTTAAAAATAGAGGCCGAGAAAATCTTCCTCAGCCTCTTATGAAAATTGATCCTTGATCTTACGCAGCAATATCTCGAACTCAGTATACCCACCTACAAAACATGCACTTCATCTTTGGTGAAATTAACAAATGCATGATCGCCAACGTTATAAATTTTATGAGTCCGCGGGTTAAAATCTGTAATCTTAATAAGCGTGTCTCCAACCATAACTTGATAATTCTGATAGTGTCCCATAAATCGAGACAGCGTTACTTCACAAGAAAGGACACCTGTATCAGCAAGACGAGCAGACTCAGGTCGCAAGACAATGCAACATGCGCCGCCCTTCTCTATATGGGAGCATCCACCAACCTCAAACGTTTGTCCTTCAAAGCAACAAAGTGCTGTATCAGTATTAATTTTATCCTCAACCGTTGCATGTAAGAAGTTTGATTCGCCAATAAAGTCAGCTACAAACTCGTCTGCGGGATGGTAATACACTGTCTCAGGATCGCCAACCTGATCAACAACACCTTTTTTCATAACAATAATGTTATCTGAAAGCGCCATGGCCTCGGACTGATCGTGTGTAACATAAATAGCAGTAATGCCAGCTTCTTGCTGAATACGTCTAATCTCATTACGCATGTCAATACGCAATTTTGCATCCAAATTAGAAAGTGGCTCGTCAAAAAGAAGAACGCTCGGCTCAATAACCAGAGCGCGCGCCAACGCAACACGCTGCTGCTGACCACCAGAAAGCTGATTGGTCATGCGTTCTTCCATACCCTCAAGTCCAACAAGCGAAAGAATATGGAGGACTTTCTCGCGAATAGTAGCCTTATCCATTTTGCGCAGCTTAAGGCCGTATGCAACGTTGTCAAAAATGTTGTAGTGCGGCAGCAGTGCATAACTTTGGAACACCATGGCAGTATCGCGTTTGTTGGGTGTGAGCTCGTCGATTTGCTCATCACCAAGGAAAATCTTCCCTTCATCGGGGCTTTCAAAACCGGCAATCATACGCAAAATGGTTGTCTTACCACAGCCGGAAGGACCAAGAAGTGTCACGAACTCACCGGGAGCAATAGTAATGTTAGCGTCTTGAACTGCATAGAAATCTTTACCAGTTTTCTGATCCTGATAAATTTTAGAAAGATGCTCAAGGCGAACGCCTTTTTTCTCGATAGCCATGTACTACTCCTCCTTGAGTGCTCGGCTGGTGCCAAAGTGTTTAATAGCCCAGTTCATAAGCAAGACCGAGCCGTAGGTAATAACAATCAGAATTGTTGCAAATGCACAGGCCATACCATAAGAACCCTTGCCCGCAAACTCGTTAATTTGAACGGTAATAAGCAAAAATTGTGGTGTTACCAAAAGAATAACTGCAGAAATTGCAGTAATGGAACGCACAAATGCTGTTACCAAGCCGGACAAGAATGAATCTTTAATCAACGGCAACGTAACGGTCATGAACACCCTAAAACTATCAGCGCCCATATCGTAAGCTGATTCTTCAATTGACTTATCAATCTGGCGAAGTGCCGAGATACCCGAGCGGGTTCCGGTGGGAAGCGAGCGTACCACGAATACGATAATCAAAATGATTCCCGTACCGTACAAACCTTGCAAAACCCCGGTATGCATAATGCCGCTCGAAAAACCTCGAATATAACCAACACCTAGAACGGTTCCCGGAACTGCCATTGCAAGCATAGAAACTGCCTCGATAAAACCACGAAAACGAAAGCGTCGCTTTACTACCAGGTATGAAATAATCATTGAAAGTAATGCCGTAATAGGAGCCGCAATCAACGACAACATAAATGAATCTCTAAACGCTTGCAGTCCATGATATTTAGTAAATACCTGCGTAAACCACTTAGTTGTCAGTCCGTAATTAGAACCCCATGAACGAACAAATGAACCGTATGGTACACAGAGATACATAGCAACAACAAACAAAGCCACTACGGCACAGAGAACTGTCAGAGGAATGCGCACGGAGTTATCCGTAATGAGCATTCTTGTGCGAGTTGCCTTACCTGAAAGTGTAGAAGTACTTTTTGCTTCTAAGACAAACTTTTGAATGACAAACATGAGCAGCGTAATTGAAAGTAATACAACCGCCATTGCTGCGGCACCTTGCTTATCGTATGCTCCGGTAATTTGTAGATAGATGGTTGTTGCTAACGTATCGTATGATCCGCCGATAATCATCGGATTAGCGAAATCAGCAATAGATTCAATGAAAGAAACGAGAAAAGCATTACCTAAACCTGGAAGAATAAGGGGTAGCGTAACACTCGTAAATACCTTCCAGCGACTTGCTCCCATATCGCGAGCCGCTTCTTCTAAGGACGGGTCAATGTTTTTAAGTAGACCCTTAAGCATCATGTAACACACAGGGAAAAACGTCATGGTTTGAACAATAAAAATGCCCCAAAAGCCATAGATATTGTTATCAAAAATTCCCAAAAGACCACGAGTAATAAGGCCTTTTTTGCCAAACATCATAATCATGGAAAGTGACAGTACAAAAGGTGGAGAAACAACAGGTAACATAGAGACCACGCGGAAAAGACCCGTCATAAACCGTGTGCGCAATTTTACATAAACCTCAACATACGCAAAAAGAAGCCCGATAAGCGCAGATAAAATACCAACCGCAAATCCTACTGTCAGCGTATTAGTAATAGCGCGGTTAAATGTGGGCATAGCTAAGATTCGCGAGAATACATCAAGCGAAACTCCTTGCTCTGATACCACAGAGTCAACCATAAGAATGGCAAGAGGATACAGAATGAAAAGGGTAAGGAAGGCGACAAGAACGACAATGGTCGACACTAAAATTGGATCGCCTAAAAGTTTTCTTCGTTCAAGTCGGGCACTTTGGTTTTTTGCCATACTGGTCCTAACTCTGAAACACAAAACCTGTATATAAACTTACACGTGAAACTAGGTAGGCAAATTATTGCCTACCTAGTATAACCTGTCTTTTAAAGCAAAATAACAGCCAATCTGTCTGACTGTCACACATCTTACATAGCGCTTATTCCGTCTTAAAGCGGTTATCTCCACCACCTAAGGCTTCCATAACGTCCTTGACGTACTGCTCGGTGTTCTTTTTGGCATCATCAAAGTTGTAATCCATAACATTATTAGGATCAAGCCCATACTCTGTAGCAATCTCAGGCTGTTTGGCATTATCAATTACTAGGAACTGATACGAGCCGTTTTCCTGAGCAAGATTGACGCACGCTGGTGAAAGAGCATACTCTACCCAAAGCTTTGCTGCATTTGAATGTGCGGCTCCCTTAAAGATTGCTGTTGCACCTACCTCATATGATGCGCCAGAGCTTGGAATCTGCAGACCAATATTATCGTGCTCCTGATCAACAATCTGATAGATACCATCATGAAGCATTCCTAGTCCAATAGTGCACTCTCCTGTGCCAATAGCCTTAGAAGGACCAGAACCACTCTTGGTATACTGTGCGATGTTCTTATCCAGATCAACAAGATACTGAACACCTTGATCGTGACCGTACTTCTGAATAACAGTATTAATGATTAACTTTGCAGTACCAGCGGTATTGTAATTTGAAGACCAAATGAGACCCTTGTACTTAGGATCAACAAGATCCTTGTAATCTTTAGGAGGGTCGAGTTTAAGGCGCTCAAGCTCGTTTTTATCGTACATAATTCCTAAAATACCCTTGTAAATGCCGTACCAATCATTATTAGAGCTCTTAAACTTATCAGAGATAAGATGCGAAGCATTCTTGGGCTCATACTGCTCAAGCAAACCTTTTGCAGAAGTCACATTATAAGGGTCGGTAGTACCACCAAACCAAACATCCGCTGATGGATGGCCATTTTCTTCCTCTATTTTTGCTGCTACCTCACCAGTTGATAAACGCTGAGCTTGTACTTCAATGCCATACAACTTTTTAAAGTTGTTGCAAACGGCATTTAGATACTCTTCTTCGCAGGAACCGTAAACTATCAGCTTAGCTTCTTCTTTTGCGGCTTTCACAAGGTCTTCTGAAGCTCCAACGGTCTCTACAGAATTGACATCGGCACTTTCTTTGTTGTTATCATCTTTATCTGAATCATTTTTATTGCAGGCAGCAAGGCCTAATCCTGCTACAGCTGCACTAACACTAAGAAAGCTACGGCGAGTAAGGTTAGACATAAACACTCTTTTCTCTTTTTGTGGATATCCACAGCCTTAATGAAAAGAAAACATACTTACATTAATCTTACTCATCTTATCTTAAATTGCCTTAACTATTCGATAAACGGATGGTTATATAAACGAGATAAAAAAGACCAGAGAAAAATCTCTGGTCTTGAACATTTGGTGGAGAATAGGGGGATCGAACCCCTGACCTCAGGCTTGCAA
>JABZIF010000002.1 GCA_015258485.1 Atopobiaceae bacterium
AACTAACTTTTCCCTGTTTGCGGGAAAAGTTTATGGGTTGCGCATTCCAAATAATCGATCCTTTGTAGGGGATAGTGTCCATGAGTGCTTTAAAGAGTGTTGACTTACCGGCTCCGTTGGCACCTACAAGTGCGCAGAGATCTCCTTTTGAAAGCGAGAAATTCACATCAGAAATGATGGGTTTCTCGCAATCGTTTTTATCGTACCAAGCAAAGAGGTGAGAAACAGAAAGGATCATGAGCTTACTACCTTCCCATGAGACCGGAAACAATTACATTGGCATCGTGTTGGAGTAGTTCAAGATACGTGGGAACAGGGCCATCTTTTTTTGAAAGAGAATCTACATAAAGAAGGTGCTCTTCATCGGTTTTGAGGGAGGCACCTGTCTCGTTTGCGACTTGTTGCATTGGTTTAGAGCTGACTGTGGATTCGCAGAATACCGCAGGAATTTGCTGGGATTTTACGGCCTCAACGACCTTGGCAATCTGCTGCGGAGTGCCTTCATCAGCGGCGTTAACTGCCCAGAGGTAGAGCTCCTTCATGTTGGTGTCGCGGCATAGATATGAGAACGCACCCTCGCAAGTCACAAGCGTGCGCTGGTTTTCAGGTAGAGTGCTTAATTCTTCAATAAGATGTGAAGAAATGCCTTCAAGTTCTTTTTTGTAGGCATCTCCGTTTGCTTTGAAATCGTCAGCATGATTAGGAATAAGGTTACTGAGTGCACGAACAATATTATCGACATAGATTTGACCGTTTTTTGGTGACATCCATGCATGTGGGTTGGCTTGTCCTTGATAGTCACCTTCATTGATTGGAATGATAGAGATACCTTCGCTCAAATCAGCACGTTGGGCTGGTGAGTCTGCAACAAAACGTTCAAACCATCGTTCAAGCCCGAGACCATTGTTGAGAATAAGTTGAGCTTTTTGCGAACGCTTGAGGTCGTCTGGTGTGGGTTCGTAATCGTGTATTTCCGCACCTGCTTTAGTTATAGATTCTACTTGGCAAAAATTGCCTGCAATTTGCGATGCCATATCTTGAATGACTGTGAAGGTAGTTAGGACGAGAGGAGAGTCAGAGTTTTGGCGTAGTAAAGAATTTTGGTTGTCTGTTGAGTTTGTTGCGTTACAACTAGTAAGCGGGACAAGAACACTAACGACTCCTACACCAAATAGTGCCAATGCTTCTTTACGTGATATAGGGGTAGTGTAAGAGTATTGGGAATCGTAAGGGTGTGTAATTGCGTGTAACTTATTCGGATTAATATGATGTTTCATGTTGGCCTCTTTCTATGTGCGAAAATAGACTTGAAGATATTTTCTTTATTTTATTCCTAAAAGTTAGCTATGTCTAACTTTTGAAATAGTGCAAAGAAATTTAAATAAGGTTTCATGTGGGTATTTAATTGCATAGGTTTCTAAATAAAATGCCCTCAGACGTTGGTCTTGGGAGCATTTTTTGTTAAAGCTCTTTAAAAAAGCAGTTGGCTTAATGCGTTATTCCTATTTAATGAGGGCGTTTCCTTCGTAATTATCGTGAACATCTTGTGGTGTGATACCCATATGTTTTTTATAGAGCCGGCTAAAATAAAATGGATCATCATAACCAACTGCTTTGGAAGTCTCACGAACAGAAAGACCAGATTGTAATAGTTGCTGTGCATGATTAAGCCGTTTAGTAATAATAAATGACATGGGGCGGACACCAAACGTTTGAACAAAATTGTTTGAAAAACGTTGTGTACTCATACCACTTTTTTGAGCAAGGTCGGGAATGGTAATTTGTTCTGCAAAGTGTAATTCGATATACGTTCGAGCTTCAGCCATTTTTTCTTGCATTTGTTGGCTATTCGTAAGTAAAAACATGGATTTAATAAGCTCAGTTCCCTGAACAATTTGTGCAATACGATTGTCAAGGGTTGGTGTGTGATTAAGCTCATCAAGCGTTAACGATTTATCAAGAATGCGTTCAAATCCCTGTGGTTCAACTGCATACGATTTAAAGATTGCATTAGATTCATCTTTGGTTTTGATTCCATCGTAATAGATATTAAGGTGTTCAAAAGACTGTCCATAGAGAGGCCTATAGGTAATAGTGTGTCCTGTTGCAGCGTGGATTATGGTGTGTTTTTCACAAACGAATTTCTCGTTATCAACAATGATTTCAGCTGCTCCACTCATGGGAAGAATAAAAAGGGAATGAGCAAGTGAAAAAGTAACTTGAGAATCGGCAATTTTTTGTTGGCGGTGAATTGAAAATACGCTATATATTTTTTGGGCGTATGTATCTCTGAGTTGATGTATAGAGGGCTGCATAAAATCTCCTCATTTCATGAGCGTTTTAGCATGTTTTATATAAAAAACTACATGGAAAGTATTTTAGTCAGCATTACCCTGATTACAAGTCAAAAAAGAATAAAAGATATATTTGTTTTACTATTTGACTATTTTGTACATCATTAGGATATTTATTTTTATCGAACATACTTTGCTAAAATACAATAGGTTTATGCAATGTATCTGCTCGATTCATTTAAAAGTAGAAAGTTTTCATGATTATGGAACAGCTTGCGCATCTTTTTTCATTAATTGTTCAGCCAGCTTATGATTTGACGGGAAGTTGGTGGGCAGCAATTTTCCTTTTTACACTTGCTACAAAAATTATTCTTATGCCACTCGCGCTTTGGACACAGCAGAATTCCATCATAATGGTCAAGCTTATGCCAGAGACATTTCGTCTTAAAACACGTTATTTTGGTGATAAAGAAACAATTGAAGAGCGCTCCAATGAGCTCAACAAAAAGGCCGGCTATCATCCATTGCTTAGCCTTATTCCTCTTGCCATTCAAGTGATTATTCTTTTTGGATTGGTAGATGTTATTCATGGAATTACTGATTCTGGTGCTCCAGGAACAGAGTTTTTAGGCATGACGCCAATCATTGATGGTGGTATTACTTGGATAATGCCCATTGCTGCAGCACTATCTTCTGTTGCACTTGGTCTTGCGTCCAATAAGATTAATCCACTGCAAAAAGAACAGTCTCGTGCAGAAAAAAATACTACTAACGGTTTATCTATTGCAATGTCGTTGGTGCTTGCGGTGTATGTTGTTTGCGGTATGGCATTTTATTGGGTTTGTTCTAATTTGTTGTCTATTTTGGTTCAGGTTGTTTGTAACATCATCATTGACCCACGTAAGCAAGTTGACTATGAAGATCTCAATAAAGCTCGTTCAGAATTTGAAGCTATGGATTCTGCTACTAAATCTACGCATAAGTGGTTCCAGCGTGATCCTCATGCTGCACGTGAAAAAGAAGACTACAAGCGATTCTTTGATACCATCGGTAAACATCTTGTGTTTTACTCTGAGGCAAGCGGATTCTATAAATATTTTCAGGGAGCTATCGAGTGGCTTCTCGCTCATTCAGATGTTCATATTCATTATGTTACCTCTGATCCAAATGACCAGGTATTTGAGCTTTCAAAAGAGCAGCCCCGACTTATTCCATATTATTTGGGACAGCGTAGACTCATCACGCTGTTTATGAAGATGGATGCAGATGTTGTGGTAACCACCTTGGGAGACCTTGAAAGTTCTTATATGAAGCGCTCTTACGTACGTAAAGACGCAGAGTACATATATATGCCCCACCACATGACCTCTATGACTGTTACTTCAACGCGCAATGAATACACCTACTATGATGACGTTCTTTGTGTAGGCCCACATCAGCAGCATGATTTGGAGCTTCTAGAGAAGTACTATGACACGCAGAAAAAAAGAAAACCATCAATTGGCTATGATCTTTTAGATAGATCAATTAAAAACTATCAGAAACAAGAGCTTGGTCATCGTAAGCCTGGCGAGAAGCCCCTTTTGTTAATTGGACCTTCATGGCAGTATGACAACATTATGGATAGTTGTCTCGATGATTTGCTCAAGCAGCTTATGGGCCGTGGTTGGCGTATTGTGGTTCGTCCTCATCCTGAGTATGTGAAGCGCTATCCTGCTCGTATGGAAGAAATTCTTGCTCGATATGCTGATGCCGATTCTGAAGAACTTACTTTTGAGACTGATTTTAGTTCTAACACCTCAGTTCTTTCTGCAGATTTGTTGTTTACTGACTGGTCAAGTGTTGCTGAAGAGTTTTCGTTCACCACGCTCAAGCCCTCGGTTTTTATTGATACAGCAATGAAGGAAAATAATCCTGATTGGCGTGAGATTAATTCTGATTCGTGTGATATTACGCTTAGAAATGAAATTGGCCGTAGTTTTGATCCAAAGAATTTGGATGGTCTAGGTGATGCTATTGCAGAAATGTTGCAACAGAGTGATAAGTGGTCGCACACGATTGAAGAAATTCGAAAAAACATGATTTTTAATTTGGGCCACGGTGGGGAAGCGGCAGGTAAATTTATTCTTGAGCGTGTGCTTGCTCATCAAGATGAAAATTCTTCTCGAGAGTCTAGTGATGTTATAGGTAAACACAGTAAAGAATTTGTAGAGAATGAGCTTAACCATGCTGAATAAATGGAATGATGCATGTTGTGTTCAACGCACGGCTGTTTCTTACATTCACCGCTTCATCTACCTTGTCCTTCTTTTCATACTCTGGTGGGGTTTTATACCAAGTGTTGCTCAAGCATATGTAGATCCTTCAGTTATGACCTACACCATACAAGCACTAGCGGCAGTAGTAGTGGCACTATCTGCAGTACTTGGTGTTGCCTTTAGACGCTCTCGTAAGGTTTTGTTTCGCCTTTTTAAGATTGATGAGAATGCAGACAAGATTGTAGAGGGAGCAGTACATAGGGTAGATACATTAGGTGCTACACAAGCAGATGCACATATGAAAGAGATACTTTCTGAAGAGACACGTCGTCTTAAAGAAAGACGAGAAGGAAGGCTTAAAGCCAAAGGACGTATAGCAACTGCGTTTATAATCTCTTTCTTTACCGTCTTTACAGTCCTTGTGGTAGCTCCGCTTGAGCTTGTAGCAAGTAATGCAAAAGACTTAGCCTTTTCTCTTTCTGATGTAGCAGCACCCATCTTTATTGCTGGAGCTGTTGTAACCCTTATACTCACGATTATACTTTCGCTTTTTAGGGGACGTCTCTTTAACGTTTTAGTAGCTCTTACAGGAGCCTTTGGTCTTGCCTCATATGTACAAGTTGTCTTTTTAAACGGTGGTATGCCCTTAGCTGATGGACATGAGGTTATCTGGTCCCACTTTATACCTCAAATGATTACCTCTTCTCTTATATGGATAGCTATCCTTATTGGCATAGCTCTCTTTTCTGTCTGACGTGCACGACAACTTCGTATAACTTTAATTGTCGCCTCTCTAGCACTTATTGTTATTCAGGCCGTAGGAGTAGCAAGCCTTTGGGGACCAGCTATTGCAGCAAACTTAGAAACACACGCTTCAGAGCACCAGATTGTTGCTACACAAGAAGGACTCTTTAACGTCTCCTCTAAGAAAAATGTTGTGGTGTTTGTGCTCGACACCACTGATACGGCGTTTATGAAAAGGCTTTATGAAACTCATCCAGAAATGTTTGCAAGCCTTACTGGATTTACTTGGTATACCAATACGGTTGGTTCAATGATTCCAACTCGTTATGGTATTCCTTCTTTGTTGTTTGGCGCTCGTCCTCAAGCAGGAGAGAATTTTAACGATTTTGTATATGATTGGGCACAACACGATCAATATCTGAAGGATATTCAAGATGCTGGTTATCAGTCTGGTTTGTACACAGATCAACTTAATTATTCTCACTATCGAGATACTGCGCAGAAGTATTCCATAAATTATCATGAGCCTCGTGGTAGAGGTGTTGATAATCAACTTGATATATATGGCGCTCTTCGCATTCTTTACAAAACTGCACTTTGTCGAGATATGCCGTGGGTTGTTAAGCCACGCTTTTGGTACTACACAGAAGACCTCAATATGCGCATGCGTAGAAAGGTTAATCTTGATGAAGTTGATCTTTCATCACAACCATATACAGAGGACGATTTGAAGTATTATCAAGAATTACAACATTATGGTTTAACTGTTGACGATTCTGCTGGTCAAAAGGGTGATTTTAGATTTATCCATTTGATGGGCTCTCATCCACCATTTATTCTTGATCGTAATGTCAATCGAACTGATGATCCAGATAAACAAAATGTTGACGAGCAAACTATGGGTGCTTTTAAAATTGTTGAGCAGTATATTGCTGAATTAAAACGTCTTGGACTATATGAAAATACTTCGTTTGTTATTACAGCTGACCATGGTGATTGGTATTTAACTGACCAGGATATTCAAGTTCCTTCTGCACCAACAATTCTGTATAAACCCGCAGGGCAGACATCAGAAGAAGCCAACGCTCCTGTGAAGATTTCAGATGCACCAGCATGGCATTATGATATTTTGTCTCAAACTCTTAAAGACATGGGAGCTGATCAGCAGACACTTTCTGGCTACACAACTCCACTTGATGAACTGCAGCCAGGACAAGAGCGTCCACGCTACTATATTGAGACTCTTTCAAATAGTAAGAGAGATATTGGCGTTAAAGAATTTGTGATTAACGGCGATGCAAGCGATATGAATAATTGGAGTCCCACCGGCAATTCATGGAATGTTGAACCTTGGAAGGACTAAGAGCTGTTCAAAGTATACTTTAGGCTGGAGAAACCGCGTCATATAACGGCGCGGTTTTTACATAAGGTCATTTATTTAGGTAAAATCCACTGAGGTAAGCCATCAGAAAAGATTCGCGCAAGTGGATAGGCTTCTTCAATGTTTAAAGTTTCAATAACAGTATATAGCTTGCTCTCTTCTGATTTATCAAAAACTAGTGCAACGAGCTTCTCGTCATAAGAAGCGGGAAGGGCAAGATAGGTGCAGTTCTGCGAAGGATTATAGATTTGAACAGCCATGCGCCAGCCCTTCTGTGCAAATTGAAGTGCACTTTTTACAAGAGGAGATTCCTTATCAAAATTGCGTTTTTCGTCAAAGAGTTGAGGAGTCTGGTTGAGAACGGGTAGTAAGAAATCAGAGTTGTTATGCATAAGCTGTTGATTATTTTTTCGGAATACATATGCCGTTGAGAGGCACGCTTGAGCGACTTGGATGGAAGAGGTTTCATTCAGTAGAGGAGCAGCTAGCAATGTCCAATCAGAGACAGGGACCTCTTTCATAACCACCTCTACTGGATTAACTGGGAGTTTTCGAGGTGCTGCAGGAAGTTTCTCCCACGGAGTAATACCTGCCTTAGGAAGCCCGGTCATCATATCAATAGATTGTGCACGTAATATTTCAGAGGAAATGGAGAGTTTACTAAGCGTCCATGGGCGAGAAAGTCCACGTTTTGATTTTCTTATAGTTGCATAAATAACTTCATTATTCTGGGGATTTTTGTAGCGAATCGGGAAAGTTAGTATGCCACCAGTTTCTTTTAATGTGTGAGAAGATTGAGCAAGTTTGAAATCGTCTTCGAGTTGTTGAATTACGTTGGTGCCCATAGGAGTCATTTGATACAGATTATCTAAGAGTTCATGGTCTATGTGTACCTCTTCTTCAAAAATTTTAGGATGGGTATTTTTTATTGCGACTGGTTGAGTGACTGATTGGACATCTTGAGTTTGCTTCTGTGGGTGCTGGAAATTATCTGAGTCTGAAGTTAGGACAGTAGATTGTAGAGCCTCTGGAGCAGCTTTAAGTGTTTTCTCTTCATTTGAACCGTTATATGGGTTATACGTAACCGTAAGTGAAATGGTTGGTTCAGGAGTAGCTGGTTCTTGCTCGATTATTTGTGGTTCTTCGGGCTCTTCCGGCGTGCTTTCTATGTTTTCTAGTTTGTTGGTGTCATTAGTTTGTTTTGGTTTTGGTACAAGATGTTTTGGCTTGATGGCCCGTATTGATTTGGCATTACGATGACGCTTCCAAGGTTTTCCGTTGTTTTTTATCTTGACGTTTTTCTCGTCAGCTAAAAGTGCAGTTTCAAAAGTATCAAATAATAAAAGAGTTGCATATACATACCCTTTTTTAAATGCGGTTACTTTGATGAAATCAGCGCATGCTTCCATAAGAGTGCGAATGTTATCAAAACCAAAGTCTTGTGGAGTTAGATTGTCATTGGTAAGTATTTGTTCGACGGTTAAGAGAGGAGTCTGTTTAGAAAGACCTATGGTTGATTTAAGTAATTTATATAAATAGAGTGCGTGTTCTTGTTTTATAGCGGCCATGATTCTCCTAGAAAAATAGGTAAGGAACTACATAGTACTCGTTTTATCATAGGATTTATTCCCAAAGTTACATTGAAGTAACTTATAAAAATTCGGTATTACAAGTTGAGTGCTGTTAGAATAGAGATAGTTTAAAGGAGGCTTTATGTTTGGCCGATTTATCAAGAATACAGCAGTTAAAGCTGCAGGACTTGCAATTACTCAGTACGCTGCTAAAGCAGCACTTCATTCTGAAACGGGAAAACGCTTAATGTCTTCTGCGGCAACTAATGTTGCGAAGCTGGCTGGTAATTTTGCAAAGCAACAGGTTGTCAGTGGGTTCAATAATCGCATTAAGTATGCATTACCGAGTTCTGAATCTCTTCAAACGTCGGTAGCAAATGCACAATCTGCTCTCCGAGCTGCTCAAACATCGGTTCAAAATGCTCAAGCTCATTTGCAATCTAATTTAGCAGAACGTTTTTCTCGTCAAAAAGTAAAACTTTCAAAAGAGCTGGATAAGACTGCTCAGTCGCTAGAAGAGATGGAAGAAAATCTTATTGATCATCAAGAGACGGCTACAGAGATTACCGTGCAAGATAATGCAGATCAGCTTGCTGCTGCTTATATTGATGCTAGTTCAGATATTGCAGTTGTTCCTACAAAGCAGAGTAAGACACTCAGAAAGGTAGCAATTGCTAGTGGTGTTGTTGCAGGTACCGCTTTAGGATTGGCAGCATTTTCTGCATATTCAATAGCCCCTCGTAAGCAAAATGATTGTCTGCTTTTAGAGCGTTGGCATGAGATTGCTCGTCATCGCTATGCACATCGAGGATTGTTTAATAATGAGGCTGACATTCCAGAGAATTCTCTTTTGGCATTTCGTGCTGCTTGTCAGAAGGGTTTTGGATCTGAAGTAGACGTTCATCTTACCGTAGATAAAAAACTAGTTGTTATTCATGATTCTGCACTTGATCGCTTGTGTGGAGTTCAAAAAATTGTTGAGGAGTCCACGCTTGGCGAACTTCGCGGGTTAAGGCTTCTTGGTACAGATGAGCAGATTCCAACGCTTGAGGAAGTGCTTGAGACATATTCATGGAGTGGTGCAGGTGATTTACCAGCTCCTTTGATTATTGAAGTTAAAACACGTCAGAATAATGCAGAAGAGCTTACTGCTCAGGTAATGAAAGCTTTAGATATTCGTCCTGTTCGAGCCTGTATAGAAAGCTTTGATCCTCGTGTTTTAAAATGGCTGCGCCAGAATCGTCCTGCCATGCTTCGTGGTCAGCTTTCCGAGAACTTCTTGGTTGATAGAAAAATTTCTCACATGAATATTGCTACTCGTGCTGGGGCAACCGCACTCTTTGGTAATTCGGTTGGTCGTCCTGATTTTATTGCATATAAGTTTGAAGATAGGAAAAATCCATTTGTAAAGCTTGCTTGTGATACCATGGGCGCTCATTTGATTACCTGGATAATAAAAAATGAAGAAGATATGATTGCGTCTGAACTTGAGGGAGCTCCAGTAATTTTTGAAGGATTTATCCCTGAGCCTAAGTCGCTTATAAATTAGGTTTTTGTAGATTAAAAGTTTGGCTGTAAACTCTACGGGTTTCTTGCTCGTAGAGTTTTTTCTTAACAAGAAGCGTTTTAAATAATATTATATGAATATATGTACATATATAAATTGGTGGAGTACACTAATGGTAGAAACCTTTTTAGAGGAGAAACCATGAGTTTGAAGACAAAGACAAAGATCGCTCGTATTGTTTGTGCAGCTATTTTATTAGTCATTGCTTTTGTAATTGAGCGCAATGCTCATTTGCAACTTTGGCAGGCATTACTTATGTATTTGTTTCCTTATTTTGTTGCAGGATACGATGTGGTTTTTGAGGCTTTGGAGAGTATCACTGAGGGTGAGTGTTTTAATGAGGATTTGCTTATGACTATTGCTACTCTCGGTGCATTGTTTATTGGTTTTGTTCCTAATGGGTCGCCCATGTTTGATGAAGCAGTCTTTGTTATGTTGTTCTTCCAGGTGGGCGAAGTTTTTGAACACATGGCATCTGATAACAGCAAAAAATCAATTGCTAAGCTCATGGATATTCGTCCCGATAGCGCCACTGTTGAGCGCAATGGCAATCTTGTAGAGGTGAGTCCTGATCAGGTTCAGGTTGGGGAGATAATCGTTTTGAAACCAGGTGATCGTGTTCCCGTTGATGCGGAGATTATCGAAGGCTCTACGAGTCTTGATACAGTTGCTTTAACGGGTGAGAGTATACCTCGTGATGTATCTACGGGTGATTCAATTATTTCTGGTTGTGTCAATCTTTCTGGTGTCATTCGGGCTCGTTCTACCCGTGCATTTGAAGATTCAACTGCTTCGCGCATTATTAAGCTGGTTGAGAATTCAAATCAAAACAAGTCCAAGAGCGAGAGTTTTATTAGACGTTTTTCTCGCATATATACATCAGTTGTTGTTTATAGCGCAATAGTACTTGCTGTCCTGCCGCCGCTTTTCTCGGGCGATTTTGTGGGAAATGCCTCAATCTGGATTATTCGTGCACTGACATTTCTCATTGCCTCTTGCCCGTGCGCTTTGGTTGTGTCTGTACCTTTGACATTTTTTGGTGGAATTGGTGCCGCCTCAAAAGAAGGTATTCTCGTTAAGGGTTCTTCTTTTATCGATGCTCTTTCTACACTTGATACGGTTGCGTTTGATAAGACGGGCACGCTGACTGAAGGTGTCTTTAAAGTAATGGCGGTTCACCCAAGTACTATTAGCGAGAAGGAACTTCTTCACCTTGCTGCTCATGTTGAGATGCATTCTACGCATCCAATTGCAGCGGCTCTGAGAGCAGCATATCCTGCCAAAGACGATGGTTGTGTTATCAACGATATTAAAGAGATTGCCGGCCAAGGAATTGTTGCTAACGTTAATGGTAAGAGCGTGGCTGTTGGTAGTTGTAAGCTTATGGAAACCGTTGGTGCTACATGGCATGAGTGCAGCAGTGTCGGAACAATTATTCACGTTGGTGTTGATGGTTCGTATATGGGCCATATTGTTATTTCTGATCATCAGAAAGCCGATGCGCCTGCTGCTATTAATGCGTTAAAGCAAGTAGGCGTTTCTCAGGTCGTCATGCTTACAGGCGATAAACGCGAAGTTGCAGAAGATATTGCTCAGCATATGGGAATTACTCAGGTTTGTGCAGAACTTCTTCCACAAGATAAAGTTTCTGTTGTTGAAGACTTACTGTCTCAGAAAGCAGCTGGAAAAACACTTGCCTTTGTTGGTGACGGTATCAATGATGCGCCAGTTCTTGCTCGTGCTGATGTCGGTGTTGCTATGGGTGTATTGGGCTCTGATGCTGCTATTGAAGCTGCTGATGTGGTCCTTATGGACGATAAACTCTCTAAGCTGGCAAAGGCAGTCAAGATTGCCCGCCATACGCTTGTTATTGCTCGAGAAAATATTGTTTTTGCGATTGGTATTAAAGTTGCTATTTTGATACTTGCAGCGTTTGGTTTAGCACCTATGTGGCTCGCGGTATTTGGTGATACTGGCGTTATGGTGTTGGCGGTTTTAAATTCAACACGAGCTTTACATATTCAATCAATTAAGTGAGTAAAGACTCTGTAGTTATTCACAGGATTGCCTGTTGCTAAAAGTAAGTGCTACCTACGTACACCATCCAATCATAGAGGATGCGTTTTATTTCTTATTGCGTAGTTTACGAGCGCGGTTTCTGAGGTTCTGTACTGTACTTTCCATTCCGTGAGGAATATACGAAAAGGACTCTAAATCTTCTGGTAAATAGTCAACAAGGCTTTTTGGCTCTGTTGGTGTAAAGTCAGCAGGTATTTTACCAGGAGCAATTAAGTATCCATGAATTTTTGCTCCTTGAGCGGCAAGTTTTTGTTCATACTCACTTGGAATATCGTTTGGAAATTCTTTTTGGGTATCACAAGTTTTCCAAATAAAGGTATAACCAGCACGCTCTACCTGCTCTAAAGAAAAATCAAAGAGTGGCTGGCTATCAGTCTTGAGTCTGATGACGCCTTTTTTGGTTAGAACTTTTCTATATTGCATGAGACGTTCTGCGTCAGTTAAACGAAGCTTTGCTTGTCTTATTCTGGGGAAGGGAGCTGGAAAATTAAGGTAAATAGTTGATACTTCTTCTGGTGCAAAATATTCATCAATTTTCATTCCGGTGCCTGGAACAATTAGCGCATTGGGGACCTGTGACTCAAAGACAGCTTTTGCAGCGTATGCAATACAGATTGGTTCTGTATCAATAGCAATATAAAGAATATCTGGATTTGCTCGAGCTTCAGAGACAGTAAAAGAGCCTTTACCACAACCAAGGTCAACGCGTATCTCTTTATATGGCTTCAATCCGCTTTTTGTAATTGGTGCACATGCGGTTGCCCATCTACCTTTAAGTTTTTCTGGTTGAGGCTCGATGACACTTTGGTACTTCTCAAGCCTTTCTTCTAAATTAAAGTGCTTAGGTAAACGAGCATGTAGCGCACGCAAAATAACTCCTCAAAACAAACTTTTATAAACGATAAAATACGAGAACAATGCACTTTGTATTAGAGCAATTGATCCAGTGTTTCTCCGTATGAAGGTAGGAATTCTGTCATAAAATCCTGAACTTCAGGAAGAGAATTTGCTAAATCTTCAACAATTCCGCGAGTTGAAGTTTCTGCTGTAATAAACTCCGCATTGCCGGACTGCGCCTCTTCAATGCATTTAATGAGTGCAGAAATTTTATCTGCAGCTTTTACGAGTTTTCTGAGATACCGTTCAGACTCTGTTAGTTTTTGTTCAGATTCTGTTCCTCCGTGTGTAAGGATATCTGCATAAGCGGTTTGTAAATCCTCTGGAAGGGTAGAGAGAATGGTGTTTTCAGCACGTTCTTCTACCTGGTGATATGCATCTCTAATCTCTGAATTAGCGTACTTAACAGGAGTGGGCATATCTCCAGTAATAATTTCTGAGGCATCATGATATAAGCCTATAAGGGCTGCTCGCTCAGCGTCAAGATTTTTGTTATAGCGAACATTTGAGATAGTAGCTAGACAATGAGAAATAATTGCCACATCGAGTGCGTGTTCTGCAAGGCTTTCTGAGCGAGAATTTCTCATGAGCGACCAGCGTTCAATGTAGCGCATTCTAGAAATCAGAGCAAAAAAACTAGATGATGTAGAAGAATTTTTCAACACAACTCCTCCTTTGATTGTTTTTAAAACCTTATCATGGATATCGGACAAAAATTAATGCTTCTTGAGTCAATATAAGGTAGTTTACAATGTCTGAACAAAAACAGGTTAAAATCGTGCTACTTACTGGTTATCTTGGTGCTGGTAAAACAACTATTGTAAATCATATTCTCCAAAATGCAGAAGGCATGAGAGTGGCTGTTATCGTAAATGATATTGGCGAGATTAATGTTGACGTAAGCCTTATTAAAGACGGAGGTTACGCAAAAGGAGAAAATGTTATTCCTCTAACAAACGGATGTCTTTGTTGCACACTTTCTGATGACCTAGCGCGCCAGTTAGGTGATTTGGCTGATACAGAGGAATTTGATTACATCATTATTGAAGCCTCTGGTATGTGTGAGCCAATTCCTATTACCTATAACATCTCTGCATTTTGTGACCAGAACCAGCAGGTGGCTAAATGTTCCCGTTTAAATCTGGACAATATTGTTGCTGTTGTCGATTGTGCACGCATGTTTGAAGAGTTTCACAACGGACGTGATCTTCTCGCTAATGACATTGAGGAGGATGATATTGAGAGTCTTCTTATTCAGCAGATTGAGTTTTGTTCTACGCTGATATTAAATAAATGTGACCTAGTTACTTCAGAACAGCTTAAAGAACTTAAAGTTTTGGTGCGTAGCCTGCAAAAGGATGCCGTTATTGTTGAAGCAGTAAATGGCGATATTCCTATGAGCGAGCTCATGAATACAAACCGTTTTGACTTTGATAAAGCATATGCTTCGGCTGCGTGGGTAGATGCTATGGAACATCCTGAAGAACATGAAGACCCTGAGGTTTTGGAATATGAGATTACAACGTTTGTGTATCGACGCCGTAAGCCATTTGACTTAGATAAACTCAATCAGTTTGTTGCAAGTTGGCCGAAGAGTATTATCCGTGTAAAGGGGAGCATCTGGGCCGCTCAAGATCCAGAGACGAGCTATGTATTTGAACAGGTCGGCAAGCAGGTTCAGTTCTATAAGAATGGTTTGTTTTATGTTTCTCTTCCAGAAGATGAGCGAGAAACTCTTTTTGACGAGAAACCCGAGCTGCGTTCAGAATGGGATGAAGAGCTGGGCGATCGTCAAACTAAACTTTGTTTTATTGGACGTCATATGAATCGTAATGAGATTGAAGCGGGACTTGATTCCTGTCTTACAGAGTATGAGCCTATAGAGTTTGACTACTAGCATTTTCAGTGCCAGAGCTTTGGCGTTTGAAACGAAGAGTCCAGTTTTAAATGGTTTCTTTTACATCAAGGAGCATTTTATGACTGATGTTGAACGGTTAAAAGAGTGGATTGATATTTCAGATAATATTGTATTTTTTGGTGGAGCTGGAGTGTCAACAGAAAGTGGAATTCCTGATTTTAGGGGTACTAATGGCCTTTACCGGCAAGATGGCATCAAAGTAGAAAATATGACTATAGGTATAAGCCAAGAAAGGTATAAATCAGGAAATGGTGTGACGATTGATTCAAATTCTGGAAAACCGTATGAAGAATCATATGTTCGCAGTAAATCGGTGGACTTTACACTTGAAGAGATTTTCTCGCTTGAGGTGTTTTTAGATTATCCGGAAGCGTATTACACCTATTTTAGAAATTCTCATCATTTGGGTGAGGCTCAGCCTAATCTTACGCATCGTTGGCTTGTAGAATTAGAAAAAGAAGGAAAACTCAAAGCGGTAGTAACACAAAATATTGATGGGTTACATCAAGCTGCGGGCAGTAAACGTGTATTTGAACTACATGGTAATGAAACACGATTTTATTGTTCTGAGTGTGGACACAAATATACATTGAAAGAAATCGAGTCTCAGTCTTCGGTGGTGCCACTTTGTCAATGCGGAGCAGTCATTAGACCTGATATTGTCTTTTATGGTGAGGGTCTTGATATGAATATCTACTACGGTGCTTTAGAAGTAATCTCAAAAGCTGATGTATTAATTGTTGCGGGAAGCTCTTTAGTTGTACAGCCTGCTGCAGGACTTCTCGATTATTATCAAGGTAGCAAAATGGCCATTATTAATGATCAGCCAACGCCTTATGATAGCCGTGCCAACCTTGTTATTCACCAGAGACTTGGAAAAGTTGTTTCGCAGTTTAAGTAGCATTGTTTTTCGCACGTGAACGCTATGAAAGAACATGTCGAGAAAGTCTATCAAAAGCAAATCAAAAAACGTCTACCAGCGAATGTACTGGTAGACGTTTTGTATATATAAAAGTTTTAAGACCGATAATCTTCTTGAAAGTAATTGAAGGGGAAGATTAGTTGTCCTCTTCTGCAAGAGTTTGAAGAGTTGCCATAAGTGAAGGAACAACCTGCTTCTTTCTACTTACTACTCCCGGAAGTGTGGCAATGCCATCTTTTACTTTGGTATCAAAGGCGCGTTCAAGAACAGATTCCGCATTAGCACCATAGTAGAGCATCTCTGTTGTCTGGGATTTCACATCAGTAAACATATAGAACACGAGAGGCAGTTCTTCAGTTTTTGCAGCGGTTTCTAAGAATGGTCCAACTAGTTTCTCTGCGGCTTTACGACTTGATTCAGTCATAAAGGAACCTTGGCCAACGCCAAACTTTACGCCACCTCGGCTGAATACTTTGTAATCGCCGTGGAAAACTTCTTCTGCAGTTCGGCCAGAAAGGTCTGCGCCCGCATCGAACATTGCCTCAGAGTAGGTATCAATGTCTTCTCCACAAATTTCTGCGAGCTTTTTACCAGCAATAACATCACGTTCAGTACAAGTGGGAGAACGGAATGCAAGTGTATCCGAGAGAATTGCAGAAAGCATAAGGCCAGCGATATTCTTTGGAATTTTAACGCCATATTCGTGGTAGAGACCAAAGATAATAGTGCAGGTACAACCAACTGGAACATTCCTAAAAATAATTGGATTAGTTGTTTCAATAGAACCAATACGGTGGTGGTCAACAATCTCCATGATTTCTGCTTGTTCAAGACCATCAACGGCTTGTGTGCGTTCGTTGTGATCAACAAGAATGACATGTTTTTTACGCACTTTAAGAAGACTTGGTCCGCTAATAAGGCCTGCAAAAGTGCCATTCTCATTGATAATGGGGAAGAAGCGGTGCCTGGAGTTGGCCATTGCTTTTCTTGCATCATCAATTGCAGTGTTAACGCTGAATTTAAGAATGCCTTCAGTGAGCATTTTTTTGCGGACAGGCATAGACATGATAAGAAGACGTGCAACCTCAAACGTATCACGAGGGGTGGAAATGATTGCACAATCACGTGCTTTTGCCAGAGTAATAACGTCTTGGGAAACGTCAGCGTCACAGGAGACAATCAGACAAGAGGCTCCATGTTCAACAGCGACGGTCTGGTTTTCGTGATTGCCAGCAACGACAACAATATCACCATTGGAAACAATTTCTGAAAGAGCGGCAGCGCTGGTACCAATACGAATATTTCCATCTTTAACAGTATCGTTAGGATTGCCGAGTGTCATAGTGCCGTTTAGAGTAGATACGATATTTGCATAACTGGTGCATGCCTTAGAAAGCAGGTTTGGCTCTGAAAGGCTCATATTTGCATTAGCAATATCTTTAACTGCGATAAGACCAGTTAAATCGTTTTTCTCGTCTGTTACACAGAGCGTATCAAGCTTAATGTCTTGCATAAGCTGCCAGGCAGAGTACAAACTCATGTGAGCATCTATTTTTGGTTGAGTTTGGATTTCTGCATCTTTGATTTGTGGAGTAACCGTTGTAATGAGTGGCGGCTCTTCAAATCCAAAGTGATTAAGTACAAAAGCCGTCTCACGATTAAGAGAGCCTGCACGGCGGGCTTCATAGATAGGATCATCAATTTGATTTTTAAGATATGCGTATGAAATTGCAGCACAGATACTGTCTGTATCTGGATTTAGGTGGCCAATAATGTTGACCTTACGAATTGCTTCAGACATCTTCGCCTCCTTGCTGGCGGTTTTGTTGCAATATTAAATTACAGCACAATGACACGTATGCGTATCAAAGTATGTGGTTTCTTTCTAAGTTTATTCTTAAAAACTTTCAATTAGTCGAGAAAATCAGAGAAAAAACACCTACATACCTGTGAATCTGGTGAAAGTGTGTACATCGAATATCAATTCAAAATAGTGCAGAAATAAGTAAAATAAAAGGGTACGTTACTTATGAAGTGAGATAAAGAGTGAGTTCACCAACACGTTTTTCTGCTAAACAAAGAAATGCTCGGCATAAGGATAAGCAGGGGCATGCTAAGAAGCCTGTAAAAAAGGCTATCTCTACTTGTTCAGAAGATTCTGGGCAGGCAGAAAACGTTACTGCAAAAGTTACATCTAGAGTACGTACGCTTGTTGAGGGTACTGAAAGTGCACAGGACCACAAAATTCAATCCGTAAAGTTGTACAAGGATTCAATCAAAAAAGAGAAGGTAAAAAAAGACGATCGCCCTTCTCGTGAAAAAAGAAACATTGAGAAGCAAGTCCGTATTCAGCGAGATCCTGAACCTGAACAAAGAGTTTCTCGGCCTGTAACACCTGTTAGAAAAAGATTTGAACTTTTGAGTGCTGTTGTCATAGTTGTAGTGGCACTCTTTGCACTGGTATTTGCTACCAGACCGAGAACACAAACACTTACGTTTGGGGATAATCAAGTTACCTATAGTGGTATGACTGTTCAGGGAAAAATGAGCGGTGAAGGTACCATGACATTTGATAATGGGGATACCTATAAAGGTGGTTTTTTGGATGGCTACTTTGACGGACAAGGTACGTATACTTCTCAAGATGGCTGGAAATATGAGGGTCAGTTTGTGAAGGGTAAGGCAGACGGTCAAGGAACGCTGACTACACAAGATAACATTGTGTATGAGGGAACTTTTAAGCAAGGGATTTATCAGAGTGAGAATTAAATGGTTTTCGCTTGTACGTATAACGGGACTTATTTTAGTTCTTATATATCATTTCTTTAAGGATACTCTACCAGGAGGTTTTATTGGTGTAGACGTATTCTTTACGTTCTCTGGTTATCTGATTACTGCGCTGCTTATTGATGAGTTTGCTCGTTATAGAGATATTGATTACGCAGGATTTTTGCGTAGGCGCTTTTACAGAATTGTGCCTCCTTTAGTGTTTATGATTTTGGTTGTTACGCCATTTATGCTGTTACTTCGTAACGATTTTCTTTCTGGGATTAAGTATCAAATAGCTGCGGCCCTAGGTTTTGTCACTAATTATTTTGAGATTATGTTGGGTAGTAGCTACGAGAATCAATTTGCTCCTCATGTGTATCTTCATACCTGGAGTCTTGCAGTTGAAATGCATTTTTATATCTTATGGGGTCTTGCTGCATGGCTTATATCCCGTACGAGTAAGACTATTTCTGGCTATAAGTTAAAAATTGCAAGCGCTTCATTTGTACTCTTGGTGGCTGCATATTTAGAAATGTCACTAGGTGCTCCTGCATCCGAGAATCTCTCGATTCAGTATTTCTCTACGCAGACACATATTTTTCCATTTTTTATTGGCGCGCTACTCTCCTGCATAGCAGGAATTTCTCAAACGAGTGGTCTCTTCAATCAATTTGAGCAGAAGTTGTCTAAAGTACACGTTCTTATTGGTCTTGTGATAAGTATCACCGTCCTTGTAATTCTTAGCGTTTTCCTACATTTTGATTTGCTCTTCACCTATACCTTTGGCTTTCTTTTTGCATCACTTGCAGCGTCGTCAATGATTTTCTTTGCGCGTATGCTGCATCAAAAAACTGAGAACGTTAAAGAACCTGCATTCATCTCCTTTGTAGCAGATACGAGCTACGGTGTGTATCTGTTCCATTGGCCGCTCTATATTCTATTTGCTGAAAAGATGAATTCTATGGAAGCAGCGGCAGTGACTACGGTGCTTTCATTCATGCTTGCAAGTTGTTCATTTTATATTCTTGAACCTGCGCTTGCTGGAAAGTCACCACATGTTTTTGGTAATAGGCAACTGAACATTCAGTTAGTTTTGCGAGTTGCTGGGGTGGTGCTTATTCCTTGTGCTGTTGTGGTGGCGTTTATTAGTGTTACTGCTCCACAATTAAGCGATTTCCAGAAGGATTTGCTTTTGAATACATCGCTACAGGAGCAAAGTTCTATGGTTATGACTCGCAAGCACGCAGATTCTTCTCAGGCGAGCAATTATAACGTGGTGGCAGGCGTGACTTATATTGGGGACTCAGTCTCATTACGTGCACGTTCGTATTTACAAGAAGCACTTCCAGATGCTCAGATTGATGCATCAGTAAGTAGGAACGTATCAATGGGTGTTGATGTATTACAAACAGCCATTAGTAATAATTCTCTTTACCAAGATGTTGTTGTTGCTTTGGGTGCTAATCCTGTAGGTGGAACTGATGCGATTGATAAAATTGTTGAAGCGCTTCCTCGTGGGCATCGTCTTATTTTTGTTACTCCTTATGATGGTCGTACCAATGATCCTAATGCAGGAGCTTGGGCAATTAGAGCTCATGAGTTAGAACTTGCACAACAGTATGATTTCATTACTATTGCGGATTGGGCACAAGTAGCGCAAGACAACCCAGATCTTTGGAACGATACGGATTACGTACATTTTGGTTCTGACTCTGAGTCTATTAATCGCGGTGGCACGCTTTACGCTCAGATGGTTAAAGACGCTATCGCAAAGGCAGATCAGGGCCACGTAAAACCGTAGCGTTTCTCTTATTTTCTAGCATACTTTTGTAAAACGCACGTCTGAGGATCCTTATAAGGAGGAGTATATGGCAGAGTTTGTCTATCAGATGTATAAGGCACGCAAAGCTGTTGGAGAAAAAGTTATTCTCGATGACGTTACCGTAGGTGTGTATCCAGGAGCAAAAATTGGTGTTGTTGGCCCTAATGGTATGGGAAAGTCTACCCTCCTTAAAGTTATTGCTGGTATAGAGGATGTTTCAAATGGAGAGGCAAAGCTTACTCCAGGATATACTGTGGGACTTTTGCAGCAAGAACCTCCTTTAGATGAAACTAAGACGGTTAAAGAAAATATTGAATTAGCTTTTGGAGATCTTCTCGCCAAGATTGAGCGATTCAATCAGATTGGCGTTGAAATGGGAAATTCAGATGCTGATTTTGATGCGCTTATGGCAGAGATGGGTCAGCTTCAGACCGAAATTGATGCTGCTAACGGCTGGGATTTGGATAGCCAACTTTCACAGGCAATGGACGCTCTACAATGTCCAGACCCAGACTCTTCTGTAGCTCATCTTTCAGGTGGCGAGAAACGTCGTGTAGCTCTCTGTCGTTTGCTCTTGGAGGCTCCCGATTTGTTGCTTCTTGATGAGCCGACCAATCATCTTGATGCAGAGTCGGTGCTTTGGCTTGAGAAGTTCCTACATGATTATCCTGGTGCCGTTATGGCTGTTACTCACGATCGTTATTTTTTGGATGATGTTGCGGAATGGATTTGTGAGGTTGATCGGGGTCAGCTCTATCCTTATGAGGGGAACTACTCAACCTACCTTGAGAATAAAGCGGCACGGCTTGAGGCTCAAAATCAACAAGATGCTAAGCGTGCTAAAAAAATGCGTTCCGAGCTGGAATGGGTTCGTTCTTCTCCCAAGGCCCGCCAAGTAAAGAGCCGTGCTCGTCTTGAGCGTTACGAACAGATGGAAGCAGATGCTCGTGCTTCTAAAAAACTTGATTTTACCGAGATTCAGATTCCTGTTGGTCCTCGTTTGGGTCAGAAAGTTTTGGAAGCAAATCATCTTTGTAAGGCATTTGGAGATCGTGTTCTTATCGACGACCTTTCATTTAGTTTGCCAAGAAACGGCATCGTAGGTGTGATCGGTCCCAATGGAGTAGGTAAATCAACACTTTTCAAAATTATTGTTGGTCAGGAGGAATTGACTTCTGGTACGTTTGAAGTTGGTGAAACCGTCAAGATTTCTTATGTGGATCAGCTTAGACAGGGAATTGACCCAGATAAAACACTTTGGGAAGTTGTTTCTGACGGCAACGATTTTATTAAAGTTGGAGACACAGAGATTCCAAGTCGTGCGTATGTAGCAAGTTTTGGTTTCAAAGGTCAGGACCAACAAAAACGTGCTGGTGTTCTTTCTGGTGGCGAGAGAAACCGTTTAAATCTTGCATTAACACTTAAGCAAGGTGGCAATCTTTTGCTTTTGGACGAGTCAACAAATGATTTAGACATTGAAACTTTAGAGAGCTTAGAAGATGCTCTTGAGCGCTTCCCAGGTTGTTCGGTAGTTACAAGTCATGATCGATGGTTTCTGGATCGCGTAGCAACACATATTCTTGCATGGGAAGGTACTGACGAGAACCCTGGTAGATGGTTTTGGTTTGAGGGAAATTTTGAGGCATATCAGAAAAATCGTATTGAGCGTCTTGGTCAAGAAGCCGCTCGACCTCATCGTATTCACCGCAAACTTACGCGCGATTAAATTTGTTGTAAATGCCATATTGTGTTTCAGTAGTCATTTCTATTTGTATGATTAAATGTATTAAGCATGGGTATTAAACGTAAGAAGTGAAAGCTTCTTACGTTACTTATGTTATGAGAAAGAGGAAAATATGGCACTTGATACATCAGTTGGAAATATCCTTAATGAGCAGATTAACAAAGAGTTTTATTCTGCCTATCTCTATCTAACCTTTGCTGATTTCTTTGAGGATCAGGGTTTAAAGGGCTTTGCAAATTGGTATGTTATTCAGTCTCAGGAAGAGGTTGCTCACGCTCGTATTCTGCGTCGCTATCTTCTTGATAATGAGTGGGTTCCAACTATGGAGGCTATTGCTAAGCCAGACCTTACGTTTACTAAGGTAGTTGAGCCAATTCAGGCAGCACTTAAGCATGAGCAGTTTATTACGGCAAGTATTAATGAGTGCTATGCTACAGCTCAGAAAGCAAATGATTATCGTACTATGAAGCTCCTTGATTGGTTTGTACAGGAGCAGGGTGAAGAAGAAGCAAATGCTTCTGATCTGCTTAAGGCAGTAGAGGTCTTTGGTGGAGATCCAAAGAATCTTTATGATCTTGATAGAGAAAACGCTGCTCGTACATATGTTGCACCAACAATGGCAATGTAGTTTGAGATTTTAATTGATATTGAGATTTTGACTTATTTTGAAATAAGAGAGTTTTCTGCAAGTCGCTTATTTGGTTTAGGAATCTCAGCAAATATGGCACCGCCTAAAATACAGGTGGTGCCTATTATTTTAAGACTGTCAAAAGGCTCTCCTAAAATAAGTGCTGAAAAGATGACTGCAGAAAGTGGTTCAAGATAGCCAAAAATTGTGACACGGTGTACTGGCATTTGAGTCAGTTGGGGGAAGTAGAGTAAAGAGCCAACACCCGTATTGAAGAGTCCAATAATAAGTACGGCAATCCAATGTACAGACGATGGATCCGCTGGAATTTCAATACCGTGGAAGATGAGTGTAGTAATTGCGACAACAATACAACCTGTTCCTAATTGTATGATGGTATTTTCAAGACCTGATATTTGTGTAATGTGTCGATTACAGATAATCATTACCGCATACAGAATTGCAGCAAGTGCACCCATGCTTAAACCTACGAGTGACAGGTTCTGCTCGACACCGTTGCTTACGATAAGAGTAGCTCCTGCTACTACCACGATAAATCCAAGTATCTTTTTTGCAGAGAGTTTCTCGCCAAATATAAATGGAGTAAGTGCCATTACAATAATAGGACCCGTGTAGTATTCGAGTGTTGCAGTTCCAACGCCAACTAGCCTATATGCTTCAAAAAGAAAAATCCATTGGAGCCCTAAAGAAACACCTGATCCAAAGAGAGCAACAGTATCTTGGGGAAATTTATAAAACGTAATGGTACGTTTTTGTATGAGAAAAAGCAGAAGTAAAAAGATTGTTGCCAATAGCATGCGGAAAAACACTATTTGGTAACTCGGAAGATGTATATAGCTTGCCACGATTCCATTGGAACCAAAGATAATAAGGGACAACACATATAGTAGGGTAGCGCGAGAATTAGTACCTTTCATGCATTACTCACTTACCATATGCGATGGGCATTTTGGAGGCCTGGCAGATAAATTTGCACCTTGTGGAATCCTATCATTACCAATTACCTGATAAAAAAGCTGTTTTCGCTCTTCTTGATTAGTTGTTTGACCGAGTATCCACATTGTTTTGGCGACAAGTGCCTCAGTAGTCATATCGTCTCCTAAAAGCACGCCAGGCATGTCCTGGTATGTTCTGCCAACTTCGTAGACGCCTAAATCAAGTCCTTCTTCTGGGACTTGCGTAGTTATTACAACGGTGCCGTCAGCTGCAATCCAGTTGGAAATTGCGTCTTCAAATGCGCCATCATACGAGGGAATTCCGCCAATGCCAAAAGTTTCTAGAATGACTGCATCATAGTCATTTTTAAGAAGATACAAAATTGAAGGATTGAGTTCAGGTGTTAGTTTTAAGACGATAACACGAGTGTTAAGAGAAGCATACGTTTTGAGTGAAGAGTCTGCATATTCATTTGAAGGAGCACTGCGAATGATTTTATTGCCCCTAATGTAGGCAAGAGGTGGATAGTTCATGCTGGTAAAAGCATTAAAGCTTAGGGTTCTCTGTTTATGAGCGCGCGTTCCTGCAATAACTTCGTTTCCAAAGACTACTACGACACCACAGCTCTGATTATCAAGAGCATAGAGTACTGAGTGATAGAGATTAAGCTTGGCATCGGTAAATGGGTTTGCCATGGGCTGCTGAGATCCCGTTAGCACAATAGGTTTTTTGCTTTCTTGGATAAGATAGGACAGTGCTGCTGCAGTGTAGGCCATAGTATCAGTGCCATGTAAAATAATAAAGCCGTCATAAGAATCGTATGCTTCTATAATGGCGTTTTTAATTTGGAGCCAATTCTGCGGGCGCATGTTTGTACTATCGATATTCATAATTTGCATAAAGTCAAAGTTGCAGAGCTCCCGTACAAGCGGAACGTTTGCAAGAAGTTCTTCTCCAGAGAGTGAAGGTGCTAAACCTGAATGAGTAGCAACAGATGCAATAGTACCTCCCGTTGCTAGTAGTAATAGTTTCTTCACGCGTCCCCCAATTTAGATCTACAGACTTTACAGTGTGCTTGCTTGCGCATTTATTGTAACGAGATGATTGTTTTTCAAAGCGAGAAATGCAAACTCGGTGTATTCTTTTAATACGGATTTTATAGTAAGGATTAATAGATGGTACAAAACAGTCTGTTTGGAATCGGTAAAAAGAAACGTCAGACTCAGGTTCCGCCTACTGTTTCTAGAAGTGAAGAGTCTTCAACATCTCCCCGAGAGCCTCGTGGACGTCATATAGCACCTGGAAATCATAAACAGGTGCAGCGTAGACCTGTAAAGGAGCGTTCAACAAATCCGGTAAATCATGCACGTGCTGATGTTGCTCGTGGTCACGGTCATGTACAAAGTATATATGGCAATCATTACGGTACGCTTAATCCAAGAGATGAAGTTCAAGCAGCGTATGCTGCTAGAAGGCGTCGTTCTTCTCATGTGAGACTTACTAGGATTGTACTTGCGATACTGCTTGCGGCACTACTCTTATGGGTTGTGGTAACACTTATTGGTTCATGTACGGCTGGTGGTGTTACGCAAGCTCAAACGACGGGCTCTACTGTGACACTTTCAGGCTCTATAAATGTTGGATAGCGGTATGTGAGTTGCATACTTTAGCGTAGAGTATGCAAGTTAGAGTTTAAGCTATAGTAGTTTTTACTTTGACTTGTTTATTGCGATTTTAGATAGATTAAGATTGAGATCAACGATTCCATCGATACCGTTTACCTCACCATGTGAGCTATATTGCCACATTAAAAAATTAAATGTGGCGTCGGGTTGAATATCGTATTGTGCGAGCCAAATCGGCTCATTAAGTGAAACTAAGTCAAAACGATTCAAATCAACTTTGTTACCGTAAACAATAACACGATAGCCCGCAGACTGAATCTCATTACAAAATGCACGGGCAATAGCATTTGTTTCTGCAGGAGATAATTCATCGGCCCTTCCGTTGTGCTCAGGAGAAGGTTCTAAGTCAAATGCGACAGGAAGCTCCAGAGAGTTGACGTTAGCCTTTTTTAGTTGTTGGAGCACAAATTGGGCTTCTTCACGAGCTTCATCTTCTGTAATAGCTTGCGAGAAAAAATAGACACCAACAGAAAGTCCAGCATTTCTTGCTCCAAGAAGATTTGTTTCAAAGAGAGTATCTGCTTGAATTACGCCCTCGGTTGACCCTCGATATCCTGCGCGAATCATAGCAAATTGCACATTGTCTTGGGCAACGGCGTTCCAATCAATAGTTCCCTGGTGAGAAGAGACGTCAACTCCTGTTTGAGAGAGTTCTTCTCCGTCGACGATGTAATGTGCACGGCCACGAGTATCGTAACTAAGGTTATCCCAGTCATAGGGATTCTCGCTCTTAATGAAAAGATTATTGTCAAATGTAATAGAAAAGAGACTGCGGCATGATCGAGCAAGAATGAATGCAAAGATAATCATCAGGACGACAATACCCCATTTGATCACGGGGTTTTGTTTTGTAATGACATGAGGAGAGGGTACTTGTCGCCTGTGCCTTATGGCACTTGCGCGAGTAGAAGGTGTTTTAAAGGTAGAGCGAGTTTTTGACGCGTTCTTTTTCTTACGATTATGTGTTGTCTTTCTAGAAATCACTGATGAAAGAAATGTCCTTGTTCAAATAGAGGTTCACAGCATACATTTATACCCAGTTTGTGATAAATCACTTCATCGTCATTAGAAATAATTGACGAGAAGTACGCATCACAGCCTTGTAATAGTTCAGTGGCTTTAACTGCTTTTCCAGCTAATTGATTAGTGATTGAACTAATGGAAAGTGCAATAAGCATCTCGTCTGCGCAAAGACTGCTTCTTGTAGCTTTGAAATTATTTTTTTTCAGTGTACAAATGTGCTCCAACACTTCATCTGACACAATATATGTTTTTTTATCAATACCCACTGCATATTTGAGAGCGTATAATAACAATGAAGCGGGAGCCCCGAGAAGTTCAGAGGTCTTACCAGTAATAATTGAACCGTCAGGCATTGCAATAGCTCCTGCAAGACGTTTGGTTTCTTCTGCTTTAAGTAAGCAGGCAGAATGTGCAGCGGAGAAATCCTGATCTACATTTGCTTCTTTCATAAGAAGGTTAATCTTAGCAAGCTCGCGCTCACCCATACCTGTTCGCTCGAGTTTCTCGGCAGCTCTAAACCATCTACGTACAATTTCTGCCTTGGCAGCTTCTTGGCAAACAGTATCGTCTTGTATACAGTTTCCTACCATATTGACACCCATATCGGTAGGAGATTGGTAGGGACTTGTGCCTGCAATCTTTTCCATCATGGCTTTAAGCACTGGGAAAGCTTCAACGTCTCGGTTGTAATTAACTGTGACAGCGCCATGAGCTTCAAGGTGATATGGATCAATGACGTTATTATCTCCCAGGTCTGCTGTTGCTGCCTCATAGGCGATGTTAACAGGATGTTTGAGCGGTAAGTTCCACACGGGGAAGGTTTCGAATTTTGCGTATCCCGCCTGAATACCGCGGGCATGTTCGTTATATAGCTGAGAAAGACAGACGGCAAGCTTGCCTGATCCTGGTCCTGGAGCTGTAACGACTATCAAAGGATGCGTAGTTACTACAAATTCATTTTTTCCGTATCCTTCTGCCGAGACAATCAAATTGATGTTTGAAGGATATCCTGAAATGGGATAGTGGCGATATACTGCAATTCCCATATTTTTGAGGTGTGCTCTATAGGCTTTGGCCTTTGGCTGTCCGGAATATTGCGTGATGACAACACCACTAATAGCAAGGCCACGCCTTCTAAAGATATCCATGAGCCGTAATACATCGTCTGCATAGGTGATACCGATGTCACTTCTACGCTTACCGGTTTCAATATCATTTGCATTGATAGCAAAGACAACTTCTGCTTCAGGAGCAAGTTGCTGCAACATCTGCGCTTTAGCATCAGGAGCAAAGCCAGGCAGGATACGTGCAGCATGATTATCGTCAAGTAACTTGCCACCAAACTCGAGGTATAGTTTTCCGCCAAATTCATCAATGCGTTGGCGAATTTTTTCTGCTTGCATTGTGATGTATTTATCGTTGTCAAAGCCGATTTTCATACGCCCTCCTGCGATATTTAATAAAGAAATTGTATCATCATGGAGGAGGTTCCTATACGCTTGTACGATAGGTACATCAGAAATTACGTAACAAGGAGTCTTGTATGGATAATAGATATCCACATACGTTAACACGGGGTGAGAAGTTCAAGCAGACTGCTGTTAGCTGTGTACGTGCATTTTGCTATGGTTGTTTTGCGTCCGCACTTTTATCGGCGTTGATTTTTGCTTTTGCTTTCTTTACGAGCGGAATGAATATGTTTACTGGTATCGATTGGGTACGTCGTGTTATGTATGTAATTTCTTCCTTGGGAATTATTGTGTGTGGTGTTGGTCTTTTATTTAGCGGAAGAGAATACGAAGATAGAAAAATGGGTTATACAAGAGATATTGATGACCCTGTGAATATAAAAAACGGCACACTTGATCCGCGCATTTCTAAAATTGAGTTTTCTCACCTTTCATGGCAGATGGCAATTCTTTGTGCGGCGATAGGCATGTTTGTTGTAACTACCATTTTTGATGAGGTAATGAGCCATACTTTTTTGATGTAAGTCTACTGGGTTATCTGAGGGGTTAAATGCGTTTATAGAGATTAATACAATGGTAAATCTCCAGTGAGAGGGTCGATATCTTCTGCAGCAAGCGGTTCGAATGCAATACAGGTAAATGTTGGTTCACCATGAAATTCTGTGAAACCTGCATCTTTGATAAGTGCAACAACAAATCCTTGCTCGCGTCCCTGGTTAGCAAGCTCTAAAAGTTCCTCTTCAGAATCAACGTACACACAAATTTTTGCAACACCTGCATCAAACCAGTTAGTGAGTGCAGAAGTATCTTCGTGAGAATGATTTAAATACACCCAATTTTGATTTTCAGCTACACAAACTTCATTAAGTCGTTGTTCTTTTGCGAGAGCTATTAAAGTTGCTTCTACACAGGCATGGCTTGCTTGTGCCGCAATTTTTCCTTTACGCATTTTTAGGTCACGACGGATTACAATCATTTGTTTTGATTTATATGAAGGTGTTGGCATAGTTAACCTTTCTAGAATTCGATGTTAAGTGTACCATTCGCCCTTGTCACATTTTTGACCAGAAATAAATGTGTACATAAAAATAAAGGGTCTGTTATATGTACAAGCAAAGATACAAAAGAAATACAGCAGAGAATATCAATTAATTAAATAACAGACAAATATTTCAAACACATCGAGAGATTAACTTGATAGGTTTGTGTGAGGAGGTGTGTATGAAAGAACTATTAGTACTCGTGGTATTTGCTTGTGCATCAATTTTGGATATTCGAAGTAGAACTATACCCAATTTGTTTCCACTTATTTTATTTGCGATGTGGTGTTCAGGGTTAATAGCGAGTGAAAATAGAGAAGCTGTACTTTTACAGTCTCTTATAAGTGAAGCTTTCTTTTTGAGTGTTTTATTTTTAACTCAATTATTTATGAAGGTATTTAGTCGAAAAGGATTTCTTGGAGGAGGAGATATAAAGCTCATTTTTTCTGGATGTCTTTTTCTTGATATAAAAGAGACATTTGTCTTTTTAATCTTTTCAAATTTTTTGGGTGTATTGTGTGCTCTTATTTTACTTTTATGGAAAAATAGGTACAAGGATAGTCGTCAACAAAAGTTTAAAAATAGCAGTTTAAATCCTATTTTTCAGTTCACTTTTCCCTTTGCGCCATTCCTTTCTTTTGGTATGGCGCTGGCGTTATTTTTACGTTAGAATAAAAAGCACACTTTTGTTGAGAAAATATTTCATTCATACATATATAAAAAGTTTTTTCTGCTATCAATAGTTAACACGTTGTGTTGAGAGATTGAGTACCCCCAACGCTCAATTTCCATACCGAATGGCCCCGATCATTTCGGTTTCTCGTAATTACGAGACAACGTATGCCATTGAGGCAGGGCGATTCCTTACGTGGTCGCACACATGTCGCTTCTGCCTCATGGCAACTTTCTTATATATTATTTGCCTCTTTTGGTATGTGAATATGAAGTTTTTTGATTGTTGTTCTTGAATAGTAGTACTTTTTAAGTGGGGGATAGATAATTATTTGTGATACCTACTAAAAAATTGAATAAATAAACGTAAAAATACAGATCTTTTTACAGCACTTTCTCTGCTACCGATTTCTTTAAAACGGTTGTTATAGGGGAAGTAGATTGCAATGTTTTTCGACTAAGTAAACATAACAATGTATATCTAAAGATATTTAAATGTAGTACTATATAAGTGACACAAAGATACTGCCATTTAATGTGTTGTTGGGCATCGGTTTTACAAGGATGGGCTGAGAGATGGCAAAGATGGTTAATGCTAAACAAGCTGATCCTGGTTTAGGCAGGACGGTTGCAAGGTTGTTGCAAGAAAGCGGCAAACGTCAAGTTGATTTGTGTGAGTATTCTCATTGGTCTCGCGCATATGTCTCTTATATTTGTACTGAGCGTCGCAAGTGGCCTTCATTTGATAAGGCTAAGATAATTGCAGATTTTTTCTCGCTATCTCTTGATCAGTTATGGGTAGAGCATCTTAAGGATCTTTTAGATGCTGGAGTTGAGCTTTCTGATTCTCAAAAAAAGAGCTTAACTCACAATACGTATAAGAAAAGCTCCGCTGTTTTGCATGGTGGAGATGATAATAATGAATACCAGTACGCTACTGTTCGTCCGGGGAACGGTACAGATTTGACGCTCCCGGATATTCTGGGTATCGAATAAGTAATTTTGACAGCTTTTTTAGTTTTATAATGCCATACTTGCTGTAAACGCGTATGATTCTTCGATGTTCAGTTTTAGTAGTTGTCTGAAGAGTAGGAGATGTGCAAGATGGCTGGACTACACTGTTCAGACTGTGCTTTTAGTTCATTTAAGTTCAACGATGATGCCCAGATGTATCAGGCGTATTGTTCTCGTGGCTACACACTTGCTGATCCCCATATTCATGAGAAGCTTGCAATGCATTTTGCAAAGTCTCCGGAAGGCTTTGTTCCTATTAAAGATCCATTTAATCGTGAGTATTTTCGTAAATCATATATTTGTGGTGAGTTTGTAAAGCGTAAAGACAATGTTGGTCAAGATTAAAATCAGGTCGGTGGTAGTACGCCTCGAACTGTTATGTAATCTGCCTCTGTAAGATATGTCATTGACGTGTTCAATGACATTTTTTATCAAAGTATTAAGTAAAAAATTATTTTATCGTTATGTAACGCTCATAGATTTTAAATAAAATTAATTACTTTTTTGTTTTATGTTTGTATAAAACACGCTACCATTTGATTAGGGGAAATCTTCTTATTACAAGGAGATTTAAAATATGCGTGAAGGGAACGGCAGCAATGTCGAGGCGACCACAATCAGAAAGCTATGACACACGTCGTAGACTCTTAAAATCTGCTGAACAGGAGTTTGCTCTTAATGGGTATGACAAAGCATCGCTGAGGCAAATTTGTGCTCATATTGGTGTTACCACAGGTGCTCTTTATTTCTTTTTTAAAAACAAAGAGGATCTTTTTAGAAACGTACTTACACCAGTTACAGAAAAAGCTATTCAAATTTTAGAAGACTATAAAAAGTATCTTTTAGAGTCAGATGTCCGTAGTATAGATGACACTCCTTTAGGAGATGAAAAGACACTTAATACATTTTTAGATTTGCTATATGACAATCGTTATGTAGTAAAAATTTTAGTTAATAACAGAGATAGTGAATTCGTTGCACACTTTTTTGATGAATTGACTGATATTATTTCAGCAACAATTAAAGCAATTTTGTATCCAAATATTAATCAGGTTAAACCTTATGATGAGTTTATAACTACATGGCTTGCTCAGACTGAAATGACAACTATTTTAAATATTCTTAAAAATGATGAGACTCGTGAAGAAGCGGACGCTCACATTAATTCTGCAGTAATGTTTACACAAGGGGGCATTAGAGCCTTAGTTGAAGAACATTAATGAGCTTATAAATTGACAAAAGAGAGTCATTGTAGATAATCTTATATAGTCGGCTAAGACACATAGGAGACTCAAATGAAATTTTATAAATTTGGCATAGTCATGGCTTCTGCTACCACAATTTTTGCCCTTGCTGGATGTAATATGATTCCAAATTTGTCTGATAATGCTGGCAATGCCACAACAGATGGTTCCAATAATACTACGCAGCAACAAAATACGCAGCAACAAAAAGATGCTAATACTGCAACAAAGCCAAGTAAAACTCAGGATGCCAGTTCTGAATCAGAAGAAACATATAACAAGCTTGCAGATAAGTATGATTCTGAAACTCTTAGCAAAATGCAGGCTTATATTGATGACGTTAAAAAGACTAGTGATAAGTCTGAAGTTTTAATTGATACCGATAAGATTACCGTTACGGTTACTGGTATTGGTACTGATTATGAGAATTCAAATGGATATATGCTTGAGGTTACCAACAAGACTGATAAGACGGTATATCTACAATCTAATGATACTTCTATTGGTAGTGATAAAATGAGTCTGTTTGTTGCGGCAGCGCCTAATACTACTACCAAGGGGTTTGCTTTCTTTGATCCAGGTGTAAAATTTGATGCTTCTTCATCATTACGTGGTTCTATCGTTGCCTTGTATGGTGATTATAGTGTGGAAAGTTTCGACGTTTTATTTTAATTTGCTTTGTAAGAGTTTAAAGAGTCCAATTACCAGAGGTAATTGGACTCTTTTTATATGAAGCTCTATTAGCTTGTAATTAAAAATTTAATATACTTAGTAGAAGTTATTAGAGAGTTGGATAGGTTATTTTTCGGACACCTTATGTTTAAATATAGGAGGTAAGGATGTCTCAAGATATCAATGAACAGAACTCAGTTGATGATTTGTTGTTTCTACAACCAGTTTTTCATAATAAAATTTGGGGCGGTAGAAGACTTGCACGTGATTATGGTTATGCAATACCTGATGGCAATGTAGGAGAATGTTGGGCAATAGGCGCTCATCCAAATGGTGATTGTAAAGTTATTTCTGGTCCCTATGAAGGAAATACTTTATCAGAGCTTTGGAATTCTCATCGAGAGTTCTTTGGAAATGTAGAGGGGGATAGATTTCCTCTTCTTATTAAAATTCTTGATGCAAAAGAAGACTTATCCGTTCAGGTTCATCCTGATGATGCATATGCTGCAGAACATGAAAGCGGATCGTTAGGAAAGTTTGAATGCTGGTATGTGCTGGATGCAAAAAAAGATGGCGATATTATCATTGGGCAAAATGCCTCATCGAAAGAGGAGTTTGCAGCAATGGTTGCAGAAGATGAATGGGATAAACTGCTCAATCATGTGCCCATTAAGGCTGGAGATTTTTTTAGAATAGATCCGGGCACCGTTCATGCAATTAAGGCAGGAACACTTATTTTGGAGACCCAACAGAGCTCAGATATTACGTATCGTGTTTATGATTACAATCGTTTGGATGATAGAGGAAAACTGAGGCCCTTGCATCTTGAACAAAGTTTAGAAGTTATTAATTATGGTTTTCAGGCGCCTGCTTCAGGAGAGATTATCGCTCCAGAAATTGATGGTAAGACAGAGCTTATGAACTGCAAGTATTTCTCGGTAGAAAAATATGATATTAAAGGTGTTAAACAACTACCTCAGTTGTGGCCTTTTATGTGTGTAAGTGTTATTGAGGGAGAAGGAACAGTTCGTACTGACGATGGCAATGGATGCGAGTATAAGATTTGCAAAGGTACGCATTTTATTGCTCCTGCTCATTCGGGTAATTTGTATGTTACAGGTCCTGTGACCTTGATTGTTTCACATCTTCCCCATAAGCAAAAGGATCGGTAATTTTTTGAGTAATAGTAAGAGTTTTCTTTAGCTGTTTTATTGGTTTATTACTGTATGAAGTTTTATATGTTTGCAGGAGGAGATGTATGAACAAAAAAGCAATTACACGACGAGCTTTTGCAGGGTTTATTGCAGGAGGAGCTGTGAGTTCTCTTGCTGCTTGTAACAGTGATATTATGCAGGCGATTCTTAATCCTAATTCAGTTCTGGATGGAACAGGTCAAAACCAGGACGGTCAAGGTGAAGCTCAAGGTCAAAGTGGTTCTTCTAGTAACACTGTATTGCTTGAGGAAACTCCTCATAATCCAACTCTTACTGGGGATATAAAGAAAATTATTATTGGAGTATGGTGTGTTGACACGGCGATTGGAACCGGTGATAGAGCTGGTCAGACATATGATCATGGTGGCGTACTTAATCAGGGTTACAATGATGGAACAGTTCTCCATTTTTCTTTCAAGGATGACGGAACCTTTTATATGTATAACTTTAAAAATAAAAAGTATCCTGGTAAGTGGACTGTTAAGGAAAATTCTGTAGTTGAGTGCGCCTATGAAGACGATGATGCTGGCACAATGACTTTTGATGCTCAGGATCAGTACCTTAAGCTAGATGACTCAAAGAATTCGGTTATTTTTAATTTTAAGAAGCTGACTGACAATTCTGAAGATACTTCGCAGATTGCTTATATTGATAATCAAGTAGTTAATTTTGCTGCCACAATTCCAGGTACTTATTCTCTTGTTGGCCTTCATTATGCAGATGGTTCAAAAGACGATTTAACAAGTGAGCAAATTAACGCTATGAATAAAAATACAGGGGCGGGCTATGCTTTCTCCGCTCATAAGGACGGAAATGCCGCAATGTTTTATCCTGATGGCAGCGTTATTCCTATTCAGATCGTTTCTGAGGAACCATCTCAGGATGGACTTACTTACCCGATTCTTGCTATGGGTATAGACCCAAAACAGGAGATTTCTCAGTTAGTTTTGTATACTACGACGGATAATAAAAAAGTCATTTCTATTGATGTTCCTAGTTATGCACTTACGTTTGCTCATGTTAGTCATCGTGAAGACGATTGGGCTAAATATGAGTATGCTCCAAAAGCTCAGTTTCCTTGGCAACCAGATGGTAAGGGCGGCCTTAAGCTTGTGTTGCCTAATTCTGGATCTGGGAGTAGTTCATCTGATAGCAGCGATAGTGGTAATGGCAGTGATAGTAGTTCTAACAATAAATAGTCTTACTCTATATAGATTTTATTGGTATACAAAAAGCAGGCATATAGTATGCCTGCTTTTTTACATACTCTAACGTGTATGGGAGAGTAGAAATTAATGTAAATATTACTGTCGAATTTAAGCAGCGTGTGCACCACCGGGAATCTCACCCGTACAATGAGGGCAGCGAGTTGCACCTTCTTTGACCTCTTCAAGGCAGTGTGGACATTGAGGTGCAGCAGCTTCTTTTTTGTCTTTTTTGAGTTTACTGGACTTCATAAATTTGTTAAGCGCTTTGACCATGCAAAAGACAACAAATGCGATAATAAGGAAATTGATAATAGCACTGATAAAGGCACCAAAATCAATGCCACGTTCTGTTCCCGCTACAGGAATGGTAAGGCCGGCAACTCCTGAGTCTCCACCAAATACAAGCTTTATAAATGGATTGATAATATCATTAACAAGCGACGTGACGATTGTTGTAAAGGCACCGCCAATGATGATACCGATGGCCATGTCCATGACATTACCTTGTTGAATAAATTCTTTAAATTCCTCAAAAAACTTTTTCATTACGTTCCTTTCAGTTGAACTATTTAGAGGGCTAGTATTGCCATTTGAATGCGACAATAAGCTTATAAGTGCTCAAGACCATAAATACGGGAGTATTTATCTACGAGATAATCAGTGTAGTAGTGAGTATCAAATGGTTCTCCACAAGCATTTAAGATAAGTTCGTTAGAATCTTTTGCACGTCCCCAAATCCAAATGTGACTGCCAAGCCAGTCTTTGATTGGAGTTAGATTACCAGAAGCACAGACTGTGTCAAAATCGATACCATCTTGAATCATGGCGTGTTTAAATTGAGCACCAAATGCGCTGCCAAGTGCATAAGTTGGGAAGTAGCCAAACTCTCCCCAAGACCAGTGAACATCTTGAAGAGCGCCTTCGGCGTCGTTTGGAACCGTGACGCCTAGGTATTGTTTGTACTTTTGAGCCCATAGCGCAGGGACGTCTTGAGCAGTAATCTCTCCAGAGAGAAGAGCTTGCTCCATCTCATACCGGATAAGAATATGGAGTGGATAGGTGAGCTCATCTGCTTCCGTACGGATGAGACTTGGCTGTACTTTGTTAGCTGCCGAGAAGAGCTGGAAGGCAGTAACGCGATTAAGCTGACCAGGGAAGTGCTTTTTCATAAGCTGAATGAGGGGCTCTGCAAATGCCTCAGAAAGGCCAACGTAGTTCTCAAAGAAGCGTGACTGCGATTCATGCATTCCCATGGAGGTGCCACCTTTGAGGGAAGTAAAGCGATAATCCCAATTTACACCCTGTTCGTAAAGTGCGTGACCATTTTCATGCAGCATGGAGTACACGTTAGAAAGAATATTTTCCTCGTAGGTATGGCTTGCAACCATGACAAAATGAATACCAAACCCGCTTGTATAAGGATGCTCAGTTTTACCTAACCAGAATGCATCTTCATCAATGCCTTGGAGTTTAACAATGTCTTTTGCTAAATCCCATTGACGACGTGTATCAAAGTTTCCTTCTAGGGGTTTGGTACTAGGTTGGCGCTTTGATGCCATACAATCAGCCACAAGAGGAACAACAGTCTCTTTTATGGTGTTGAAAAAAGAATTATAGAATTTACGGTTAGTACCGTATTCAAAATCATTTAAGAGTACGTCATAAGGATCTTTAGATGCATCACGTGCTTGACACATCTCTTTGCGCAGTTCAATTAATTTGTCTAAATTTGGTGCAAAGAGAGACCAATCTTTTGCTTCTTTGGCTTTCTCCCATATCTCATTTGATTCTGTGGTGAGACGGACAAAGTTACTTTGAAGTTCCGTTGGAACATCAACTAACTCGCTTCTATCACGTCTAAGAATCTTTACTTGAGCGCGGTGTGTTTCATCGAGAAGAGCGCGGTTTTCGTGAAGTCTATCGAGAAGAGCGCCAACAGAAGAATCGCAGAGTATCTCTTGTATTTGCTCGCCAAGAATAGCAAGGGTTTCTCCGCGTTCTTCACCAGCTTTTTTAGGATCAAGGCAAGGACCAAGTGAGCCAATTTCATTGGCAGCATATTTGAGAGCAAATAGTTTTTTCTCAAGTTCATCGAGCTTAGCAATATCGTCACGGGGATTTGAGAGCGCTGCGTTCAATTCGGTAGTTTTGTTTGCGCTTTCCATGAATGTCCTTTCTAAAATATTTGCGTCACCAGTTGTTTTATATACCAAATGTGACGGTTTATCATTTGGATTATATTTTACCCTGTAATTAATTTATATTTGAAAGATAAAAAAGATTACAGTCAAGAGCAATAAGTACATCTTTTAGCATATTTTTTTCTAAAAGATTCTTTGTAAGGAGTATGAGTCTTATGGACGACAGCAAGATTTCATTTGATTCATGGAATGATTTGTACGCTGATCGTATCCTACATATGAGGAGAAGTGCAGTTAGAGATTTATTTGCTGCTATTTCTCGTCCAGGTGTTATTGGTCTTTCGGGTGGTATGCCAGATATTTCTTCGCTTCCTCTTGATGAAGTTGCAGAGTGTGCTCGCCGGTGCGTTACGGTTGAAGGATTAAAATCGCTTCAGTATGGAAGCTCTGATGGACGTATTGAATGTAGAGAAACAGTTTGTAACATATTGGCAGTTCAGGGCATACATGCAACGCCTGAAGACATGCTTTTGACTTCTGGATCTCAGCAAGCACTTGATTTTCTCGGCCGTGTATTTATTAATCCTGGTGATGATATTATTTGCGAAGGTCCTACCTATCTTGGTGCGCTACAGGCATTTTCTGCATATCAGCCAACTGTTCATTGTATTGAGATGGATAGTGAGGGTATTAAGACTAATCTCCTTGAGAAGAAAATTAATGAACTCCTTGCTGCGGGGAGAAAACCTAAGTTTATATATGTCATTCCAAACTTTAATAATCCGGCGGGTATTACCATGTCTATGGCTCGTCGTCTACGACTGCTTGAGCTTGCGCAGCAGCATAACATCCCTGTAGTCGAGGATGATCCGTATGGTCTTATTCGTTATGAGGGAGAAGATTTGACGCGTCTCAAGACGCTTGATGCAAACGTTATTTATTTGGGCACGACATCAAAGATTTTTGCTCCTGGACTGCGTTTAGCTTGGATTGTAGCTCCGCATCATTTTTTGGAGCGTATCAACCTTTCAAAGCAGGGTGCAGATCTTTGTACGAGTCCGTTTAACATGGTGCTGGCGGAGCATTACTTTAATGAAGTTGATTGGCAGGCAGCGCTTGAGGTTTCTAAGTCTTATTATAAAGAGAGAAAAGATGCCATGCTTGCTGCGCTTGAAGAGTATTTTCCTACAGATGTTACGTGGACAAAACCTGAAGGTGGACTTTTCTTGTGGGTAAGTTTTCCACCATATTTTGATACGCAACAATTGCTCCCACGTGCTCTTGAGGAAGGCGTCGCCTATGTTCCGGGTGTTAATTGCTTTCCTGATGGTCGAGGTGCTTCAAGTATGAGACTTTGCTACTCTTTTGAGTCGCCTGAAAACATTCATGAGGCAATTAGAAGACTTTCTCTTTGTGTACAGGACCGTATGGCTCTGTATCGTGCATTTTTGGAAGCTGGGGCACTTCCAGAGTCTGATAGTAAATCTGCAATTAATTCTTCAACAAAGGAGCATTACTATGGCCACTAAAGTTGCCGTTATTATGGGTGGAACTTCTTTTGAGCGAAGTTTCTCGCTAAAAAGTGGCGCATTAGTATCTGAAGCATTAGAGAAAAAGGGCTATGAAGTGTTGCCCTTGGATGCTGACGCTCACTTGGTAGATACACTTCGTACCGAAGCTCCTGATGTGGCTTTTGTTTGTCTACACGGCGCGGGCGGAGAAGATGGGGCAGTGCCTGCGCTTCTCGAATTTCTCAAAATTCCTTACGTAGGATCGAGACCTGCTTCATGTAGAGCTGCCTGGAATAAGGCGGATATGCCTTTTATTGTGCGCCATACGTGGGCAAAGGAGGACTCTGAGGTTATCTGGCCTCCTCAAATCGTATTGACTGCCAGTGCCTTTAAGGATCTTGGTGCGGCTGCTGCACTCGATTTGATTCCTGAGCGCCTTGGCGGTGGAGTGGGCTTTCCTTTGGCGGTAAAGCCAGTGCATGGTGGATCAGCGATGGGTCTTTCCAAGGTGGAAAATGTTGACCAGCTAGGACAGGCGCTTCTTGGCGCACTTGCGTTTGACGACTCCGTTATTATCCAGCAGTGGGTTGAGGGCGTTGAGGTAAGCGTTACGGTTCTTTCTGATGTATCTGGCGAGAAGACCCTTCCGCCGGTAGAGATTGTGGTTACCAAAGGAATATACGATACAGATGCTCGTCTTGATTCAGAGCGTGTACAACATTTCTGTCCAGTACGTCCTGAGTCGTTAACTGCGTGTGGAGTAAATTCAGAGCAGGCTTATGCCGCAATTGAGCGGGCAGCTCAAGAGGTGTATACCGCTTATAGCTGTAGAGATCTTGCACGTATTGATTTACTTTGGGATGGTCATAACGTTATGGTTATGGGACTAAAGACATTCCCGGGACTTACAGAAACTTCGCTGGTTCCTATTGCTCTTGAAGCAGCGGGATATACTGTTGAGGATATTCTTGCACATCTTGTTGAGGGTGCTCTTGCACGTGGTAACTAGATATATCTTACTGTGAGTTATGTTAAAAGGAGAGACATATGGAATATGTATTAGGTATTGATGTTGGAGGTACCAGCATAAAGTTGGGGTTGTTCTCTTCCAAGGGAGATTTGCTCTTTGAGCAGAAAGTAAAAACACCAGCATTAGATAACGACGAGGGATACGAGACTGTTAGCAATGCAATTAAGCGTATTGTTCATGGTCAAAAAGCTAGTCGTGATGATGTTATTGCGTGTGGATTAGACATTCCAGGTCCTGTCGCAGAGGACGGTACCGTGGGGTTTCTCGCTAATGTATCCATTGACCCTGAAGGGTTAGTGCAAGCAATTAATATGTGCCTACCAAATGCAACCGTTGCGTTTGTAAATGATGCTAACGCGGCTGCACTTGGTGAGGCATGGGCCGGTGTTGCTGTAGGGGTATCTTCATTTGTATTAATTGCGCTAGGTACTGGTGTTGGTGCCGGTGTTGTTGCTGATGGAAAGCTTGTTGCAGGTGCTTTTGGCGCTGGTGGCGAGATTGGTCACATTACTGTTGAACCAGATGAGGTTTTGACATGTGGCTGTGGTCGTCATGGTTGTTTGGAGCAATACGCTTCGGCTAAGGGCGTTGTCCGTCTGTATCTGGAAGAATGTAAGGCTCGCGGTGTTACTCCAGTAAATGTTGAGCATGAAACCGATACTGTTTCAGTCTTTAGGGCACATGCTCAGGGGGACGAGTGTGCTACATTGGCAATTCATAAGATGTGTCACTATTTAGGACTTGCTATGGCACAGGTGTCGTGCGTGGTTGATCCGTCAATGTATCTGATTGGTGGTGGCGTAGCTGGCTCGTTTGCAACGTTTGCATCTGAACTTCGTGATAGTTTTGAGCAGTATGCGCTTCCTGTGAGTAAGGGAACTCGTATTGAAGCTGCTAGTTTAGGTAACCAGGCTGCTATGTATGGTTGTGCGTACGAGGCATTGCGTCTTAGAAAAGAGCGTTTTGGCGAGAAGGATAATTAAGAAGCTCACGACATAGTCTAAATTCTAGCAATCAACCTAATAATCTAAATTGTATCTTTTCTCGTTCCTTGATTTCGTGTAACGTATAAGGGCTAATGTGTTAATTCGGTTTTTAAACCTCTAAAGAAGGAGAGTGGAATGTCCGGACACTCTAAGTGGGCTACAACCAAGCATAAGAAAGCAGCTATCGACGCTAAGCGTTCTTCATTGTTTTCTAAGCTTTCTCGCAACATTACTGTTGCTGCAAAAATGGGTGGCGACCCAAATCCGGACAACAACGCTAGCTTGTCTGCCGCTGTTGCCCGTGCTCGCATGGTTTCCATGCCTAACGCAAAGATTCAGGCCGCTATTGATAAGGCATTTGGTGCTGGTGCTGATGC
>JABZIF010000047.1 GCA_015258485.1 Atopobiaceae bacterium
AGGGTATTACCGACCTCATTACTGTTCCTGGTCTGATTAACCTCGACTTTGCAGATGTCTGTACCATCATGAAGGGTGCAGGTAGCGCAATGATGGGTATCGGTATTGCTGCTGGTGATAACCGCGCTGCTGATGCTGCAACTGAGGCAATTTCTAGCCGTCTGCTTGAGAGCTCTATTGAGGGCGCAACCCGCGTTCTTCTTTCTATTGCCGGCAATAAAGACCTTGGTATTCAGGAGATTAATGAAGCAGCCGATCTTGTTGCTAAAAATGTTGATTCTGATGCAAATATCATCTTTGGTACTGTTGTCGATGAATCTCTTGGTGATCAGGTTCGTGTAACTGTTATTGCTACTGGTTTTAGTGATTCAAATGTTCAGCAGCAGCTCCCAACTCTAAATACTCAGACTCGCTCTTCTCGTCCGGCTCCTTCACAGCCAAGTCGTTCTACGACGTCTCAGTCACAGCCAACTCGTACTTCAAACTCTTCTAATGATAAAGAGTTTGATATTCCAGACTTCCTTAAGCGTAGTCGTATCTAAATATGTGCGCACTGACTAGACAGTGTTTACAAGGCGTGACCCTGCTTATGGATCCAAAGGTTCCATACGGGGTCACACTCGCATTTACCGAGCGTACTGGTGGGTTTTCTGAAGGAGTGTATACATCTTTAAATTTGGGAGATAGGTGTGGCGATGACGTTTCAACGGTCACGAGAAATCGGAAACTGGTATTAGAGGTACTTGGAGCTCAATCGTATTTCTCGCGCTTGATTAATCCTTTCCAGGTGCATGGTGATACAGTAATTTCACTTACTTCTGATACACCAGAGGCTCTACAAAATGCTCAGCAGCAAGCAAGGGCTGGCGCAGATGGCATTGTGTGTACAGTGGAAAATACACCAGTATTGTTGGCATTTGCTGATTGTGTTCCTATTATTTTGGTGGCACCTGGTGGGTTTGCGGTAGTGCATTCTGGATGGAAAGGCACAATTGCTCGTATTGGTGCTCGTGCAACACGTATCCTCTGTGATGCTACACATACACGGCCTTATGAGTTAAAAGCTTATATTGGTCCGCATATTGGTCCAGATGACTACGAGGTTTCTGAAGAGCTTATGCAACGTTTTGTTTTAGAATTTGGCAGCAATGTTGTGAATACTGCTATGGGTTCTCGGTATTTAGATCTTGGCTATGCGGTGAGAAGTGCGCTCGTAGAGGCTGGAATTAAAGAAGCCTCTATTGAAGAAGTTGCAGAATCAACTGCGTCTACTACTGAGCGATTTTTCTCGTATAGAGTCGAAGGTGGTCATTGCGGTAGACACGCCGCGGTAGCGTATATGAATCTTAGTAACAATATTCAAAAGTAACCTGACAATAACAGGTATAAGAGATGATGAGCATGACGTACGATTCAGTTGAATACCTCAAATTTCTAAAGACGAGAAAAGCGCATATTGAATCTCTCGTTGCTGAAGCCGCTCAGAAATCGGGAAGAGACACTTCTGAAGTAGAGATCGTGGCGGTTTCAAAAACTGTTCCCACTGAAGCAGTTCTTACTGCTCGTGAAGCAGGATATACCGTGTTTGGTGAGAATCGTCCTCAAGAACTTACCCATAAGCTAGAAGAGCTTTCAACAACTTCTAAGGCTGATGGCATAACGTTTGATATGATTGGCAACCTTCAAAAGAACAAGATTAATCAAATAATCGGTAAGGTCCGCTATATTCACTCAATTTCATCGGAACATTTAGCTGAGGCAGTATCAAAGCGAGCTGAGGCAAAAGACATACGTGAATCTGTCTTACTTGAAGTTAATGTGTCATCTGAAGCATCTAAATCGGGTTTCTCGCCCGATGAAGTGCGTGAATCTATTGAGCGCATTTTAGAGTTTTCACATATATCTGTTGTGGGTCTTATGACTATGGCGCCAAAAGATAATCCTGATCGGGCGAGAAGGACGTTTAGTGGATTGAGGGAGTTAAGAGATACTCTTTGCAAGCAAACTGGTTTACCTCTTGATATTTTATCTTGCGGCATGAGTGATGATTTTACCTATGCTATTGAAGAAGGATCTACCACTATTCGTTTAGGACGTATACTGTTTGACCCTGCATATATTCTTCATTGAGATCAAAAATAGCGATAAGTTTGATAGAGTAGTAATAGTTATTTGTGTTATAGAAAGGCACAACGATGAGCATTCTAGATACGCTGAGAGCAAGACTGCATGGTAATCAGGATGACGAGTACTATGAAGATGAGTATTATGACGAAGATAATGAGGGAGTAGGGGATCCACAACCTCGATCAAGTGATTCTCGCAGTCAGAGGGTTTCTTCAAGTAGACTTTTTGGTAATACTTCAAGGCCAGAGGCAGAGAGTGTTTCTGTATATACACGCTCAGGAAAGCCTATTAGTACAAATCCTGCCGCATCATATGACCCGCAACAAGATATGCGTTCTCGTGCTTCTGCATATGCTTCTCGCCAGGAACCTTCAGGTTATACGCCTTCGTATGAGCATGCAGTGAGCCCAAATGTACCCACTCCTGGTGATATTGGACTTCGTCCTGTTGGACGTGTAAGTTCAGGTAAGCTTCCACCATATGTTCTTCGTCCCGTTTCATATGATGATGTTCAGGCTGTAGTTCGTCGTGTTAAAACCGGTCAGCCTGTAGTTTTGATTTTTAAAAATACCAATATTGAGGTTGCAAAGCGTATCTTGGACTTTAGTTTTGGTTTTTCTTATGGTATTGACGGCTCAGTTGAAGAGGTCGCAGATCGTGTATTTGTTGTACTTCCTCAGGGAATTACGCTGTCTCAGTCAGATCTTGATAAGCTTACTAATGATGGAGATATTACCAGGTAACTGGAGGAATTGGTGCTTTCGTTATATCTAATCAATTTCATTCGACTTGCATTTCAAGTCTATAGTTTCTTAATTGTTGTATGGTGTCTCACTTCTTGGGTTTCCATCTCTAATGAGTCATTTCAAAGAATGCGAGATGCAGTAGGAACAATTGTTGAGCCATATTTAAGTGTATTTAGACGCATAATTCCTACGTGGAGTGGAATTGATTTCTCGCCAATAATTGCACTCTTTGTGCTTAATTTTATTGGACGTTTTGTGATATCCACATTGGGTCTTATACTTATATAGGACGATGTATAAGTCGTTAATGAATTGAGTAGTTTTGATGTGTTGTACGTCTACTCGCAGACTGAAAGGGAACAAAGATGGCAATCACACCAGCAGACATTGAGCAGCAGACATTCTCTCCTGCTGACACTGGCTACAACCCAGAGGAAGTTGATGCTTTTCTCGAGCAGCTTTCTTCTGAGGTTGACGCAATGCTTCAGAAAATCGCAGATCTTAAGGGTCGTCTGACCAGTACTGAGCAACAGCTTGCTGCTGCACAGGCACAGGTTGCAAGTCTTGAAGAGAACGCAAGTGTTCCTTCTGTTGAAGAAACTCACGCAGCATCTGTTGCGGCTTCCGAGCATCAGATTTCACAGGTTCTTATTGTTGCTCAGCAAAGTGCAGATAAACTTGTTGCAGATGCTCGTGCAAATGCAGAGCGCATTCGCAATGAAGCAGATCAGAAAGCTCGTGAAGTAATTCGTCAGGCGCTTTCAGAAAAGCAGACCGAGCTCGATGAGATTGATCGTCTCAAACAATCTCGTGAAGACTTCCGTGCAGAGTATCGTAAACTTTTGCAGCATTTCCTTGATGATGCTGATTCCGTCTTCCCCGAGACCGTTCTTACCAATAATGCTCCTACAGGTTCTCAGAGAGCGGCTCATCCTGTTCAGGAAACACCCGCTTCCACTGCTCCATCAGCTGGAGATTTTAGCGATTTAGACTAAAGAGCATGTAATACGTAAGTTCTTAAACCCGGCACTTTGTGTCGGGTTTTTGTGTATGTTGGTTACTTATATTATGAATGTGGGCCTAGAAATTTGTGGACATTCCTTTTGCTTTCATGTCCTTGATAACGCACAGGGATTCCACGATTTCGTGCCGTATTGATATTTGCAGTGAGCTCAGGAAGTCCTTGCCAGATTCGTTTTGGCATCCAGTGAGTGCGTAGATCATAGCCTCTTTTATCTGGACTACGGCCTTCTAAACCCACTCCCTCATAGAAACATTTCCACATAGCTTGTATATAACATTCGTCAGTTGCAAGATTTGTTCTAGAGAGTATCTCTTTCATTGATGTATCATCCAATTGGATTGTGCTGAATGTTTTCATTTCTGGCGTATGAAAACTTACGACCTTGTGCGAAGGATCAACAATAAAGAATCGCTCTGTACTCATTCTTTTTACAAAGTAATTGCAGGTTAGAGGAATCACGTTAGCATTTGGTTGAAATACGGACATAAAAGAACCATCAGACATACGAGAAAATCTTACAAATTGACGAGTGTGCTCACGCTCTGTTTCTACGTTTCTGGCCAATGAATTAAATTCAGCTACGGTTGAATTGGCAATATCCTCAATTGCATCTGCGCCATGTAAGAATGCTAGACGTATATAACGGTGCACTATTTCTGGCATATCAGGTGCATCTGAAGCGCAGGCAAGGACTATTCTTCTGGTAATTTCTTTTGTTCCAACTTTTCTTTCTAATCCTGTGAGTAGTCTTTTAGTAAGAGCAACAACAGGCTTATCTGCGCAATCTGGAGCGCACATAATGCTCTCATCTAAACATGGTTGGCAAATATCTTCTCGTATAAGTCTGATATGTGTGGGATGAACACGAGAAAGATAGGTGAGTCCTACGGTACCTACAACTCCTTCTAAACATGGATTACACGTAATAACAATCTTTTGAAGTTTAGAGAGCTTGGAAAGACGTGATATGAATAAGGATAGTTCTGTACTTTGGTTAGAAGAGGCGGAGTTGAGGGAACTCAATGCGACGTCTTGTCTTGTTATATGAGCTTGCTTGTGCATCTGCTATCACCCTTTGCCTAATGAGTTCTTTATCAAGTGGAGCTGAGATATCTCGTATTCCACAGCAGGTTAAAAAATGGTGAGCACGTTTAAGTTTGATTCCTAATCGCTTAAGATCATCAAAAGTAAGATGTGTCCGTCTTCTTGCGGCAATAATTCTTCGTGCCCCTGTGGGACCTATGCCAGGAATTCTAAGGAGTGCTTCCAGTGACGCATCCATAATTTCTACGGGAAATTGATTGAGATGCGCAAGTGCCCATCCAAGCTTCGGATCCACTTCTAAATCAAGCCAGGGAGCCTCTGGAGAGACAAGTTCATCAGGGGAGAATGCATAGTAGCGCATAAGCCAATCAGCTTGATATAAGCGATGTTCTCTTCGAAGTGGAATAGGCGTTTCTAAATCAGGGAGTCTTGTATCTTCTATTATGGGAATATATGCGGAAAAGAAGACTCTTTTAAGGTCAAATTGTTGATAGAGTGCTTGTGACAAGTGCAGAATTTGATTATCAGACTCTGGAGATGCACCAATAATAATTTGTGTTGCTTGTCCAGCTGGCGAGAAGGATCTTTTACGAGAAGAAATTTTTGAAGAACGTGTAAGAGTATTTTTCATTCCGTTTGAACGTAGTGTAAGTCCTTCTTGTAAGAGTTGTTTTTGAGAGGGAACAACTATGTTTTGTTTTGTAAACGTGTGATTTATTAAATTTTTTGGACTGTTTTGTGCTCCGAGTAATTGCTGCTCTTCAGAAACATGAAGCTTATGAATAAAAGACATAGGTTTTGTGACTGAGCTAGCATTTTTATGTGGACATAATTTGGTAAGTGACGCTGAGCTTGGGAGTTCAAGATTTACTGAGAGTCTATCTGCTAAGTGACCAAGGGTTTCAATAAGAGCTGAATCTGTACCAGGAATGACTTTTGCATGAATATAGCCATTAAATTGAAGATCTTTTCTTAGATGAGAGAGACATTCAATCATGAGTTCTGTAGTGTGATCGGGGGTACCTATGACTCCGGAAGAGAGAAATAGGCCTTCTATATAGTTTCTTTTATAAAAATCTACTGTTAGTTCAGCAAGTTCACGAGGGGTAAAGGTAGCTTTTTTAGTTTGTGCAGAGGAACGGTTTACACAATAAGCACAGTTATAGCAGCAGGAATTAGAAAGTAAGACTTTAAGTAGAGTGATACAACGCCCATCAGGAGTAAATGAATGACAACAACCTGCAGTTGAAGCCATGCCAATCTTGCCAGTTTGAGGATCTCTGTCTACACCAGATGAGGTACATGCGGCATTAAACTTAGCAGCTTCTGCAAGTATAGCGAGTTTGTCTAAGGTATCCATAAGAGGTACTTTCTGTTAAGAAATAGAACTAATGTTCGTATTATCAGAATAGCGCGATTTTGTTTTTAAGTAAAGATATATTTAGAACAAATGTTTGTTTTTTTAAAGTCTTTGAATCGACATGCATGTTATGTGAAGGATGTATACTCTTTTCAAAAGATGTTGGAAGGATCGGGTGTGACCACATATAGAAGCAACTCTTTACACAGTTCTTCTCGCCAGATTAGTTTAAACGTGCCAGGACATGCTCTGTATGTTTTGAGAGTTCTTGAAGATGCAGGATATGAGGCATGGATTGTGGGCGGATGGGTAAGAGATGCGCTTTGTGGTGTATGCGCTCATGATATAGATATTGCTACATCGGCAACCTGGCAGCAAACAAGGCAAGTTTTTGTTGAAGCAGGAATTTCTGTGTATGAAACAGGGATTGCTTATGGAACCGTTACTGTTGTCGTGTCACATCACTCTATTGAGGTAACAACGTATCGTTGTGATGGAGAATATCTTGATGCGCGTCGCCCTGAATCTGTTCAGTATGTATCCAGCATTGAAGAAGATCTTGCACGAAGAGATTTTACGGTCAATGCAATGGCATACCATCCAGAGCGCGGATTGCTTGATTTGTTTGGCGGCCAAAATGATTTAAAACGTCGTGTTATTTGTGCGGTGGGAGATCCGTATCTTCGATTTACCGAGGATGCATTACGCATGCTCAGGGCTATAAGATTTGCCTGTAGGTTTTTATTTGAAATAGATGAGCAGACGCAGCAAGCACTTATTGCACGTGCATCGTTATTAAAACACGTTGCTTCTGAGCGTATTGGAGCAGAAGTTTCACAAATTATTGCATCGGGACAGACTGCCCGTGCAATAACGCTAGGCTTTCCTGTGCTTTCAGAAGCAATACCAGAGCTTAAACCGTTACAAAGCTTTGATCAGAGAAGTCCGTATCATGCATATGATGTATTGGAACATACTGCTCGTGTGTGTTCTGCAACAGAGGCTTTTACGGTAGGTTGTGCCACACCAGCACTCCGATGGGCAGCACTGCTACATGACATTTCAAAGCCAGAGATGTTTAGTGTTGACGCTGACAGCAGGGGACATTTCTACGGCCATCCAGAAAAGGGCGCTCTTGTAGCAAAAGCATTGCTCAAGAGATTAGCGTTGCCGCAGCATTTGATTCGTGAGGTATGTGCTCTTGTGGCGCTTCATGATTTTGATGTTAAAGTTACCACTTCTTCGATAAGAAAGATGGTGACGTATTTAGCTCAGAGAAGTGGCTCAGATGGAATTTCTTTGGCGTATAGCTTATTGGTTCTTAAGCAGGCGGATGCCCTTGCAAAAGCCTTGCCCTATCGTGAATATGCGGTTACTTTAGAGAGAATGTCTAGGTTGCTTCAAAGTGAAGCAAAAAAGGGAATAGCTCAGCGTCCACAAGAGCTTTGCATATCAGGTACTGATATTATGCAAATACTTTCTCTTAAGCCTGGCCCTCTTGTTGGAATTTATCAACAGAAAGTATTTGAATCGTATCTTTCTGGAAATATAGAAAATAGGCGAGAAGAACTTCTCGCTCTTCTCGCTCAATTAGCCCATTAGAT
>JABZIF010000048.1 GCA_015258485.1 Atopobiaceae bacterium
AATAAGGAATATGCAATTTTGCACAAAGCTGTAGCAAAGGAAGCTCAACATATGCCCCAAAACCTATGGCTACATCAGGCTGTCCTTCGTGTTTAAAACGCTTGCTCAACTTCCCTTTTGCCCGTTCCAAATTGACCGCTGCACTAAACAACGTCCAAGGACGTCTACGGTCAAATCCATTAACATGAATGGGGACGAGCTCAAAACCTGCTTCGGGCACTAATGTGCCTTCAAGCTTTTGCGGCTGACCATAAAAAACTACCTTATGACCACGCGTACGAAGCTCTTCTGCTAAGGCCAACGCTGGATTAATGTGTCCCGCAGTGCCACCAGCTGCAATTGCAACAAACAACTGCTTCTGTTCTGTCATATCATCTCTCCTAGAAATAAGACCTTATCGTCTTGGTCTTGCATTTCCCCCGCGAAGCCTATCCGTTGCGGAAGGACCTAAGTCAATCCTCTTTCTACCCCGCTTATCAGTAGAAACTCTACCTCGAGGAGCATTTTTACTCTGATTACGACCTTGCATTACTTTCTGGGTAGGCCGAGCTGAAGTACGACCACTGCTTTTGGAGCGAGAAGATCGTGGCATAGGTTTATTTACTCCTGCACCACCAGAAATCATGGTAAATCCCTCAACGTCCTCATATGCCTGATTATCAGACATCTGCCACGTTGCTCGTTGTTTGTCGTATTCAGTTTCTGGAAGTTTAGATTGTCTTGAAACAGACAGGAGAAGTCCAACCATCACAATACTGGACATGATAGTTGACCCACCGTAAGAAATAAAAGGAAGAGGCTTTCCAGAAAGCGGTAAAAGGCCTAATACACCACCGATGTTTACAAACGCTTGAATTACAAACATGGAGGTACAACCTGCTGCAATAAGTCTACCAGTGAGATCTGGTGCGTAGCGAGCAATTTTAAATCCCGCCCATACAAGTGCACCAAATACTACCAACAGGCCGCAAATTCCAACGAAGCCAAGCTCCTCACCAATAACAGCAAAAATAAAATCATTATGAGCCATGGGCAAATACGAGTACTTTTGTCTTGAAAAACCCAAGCCAACACCAAAAATACCGCCAGATCCAAATGCATAAAATCCTTGCGCAAGCTGATAACCTGCACCATAATAATCTGCCCAGGGATTAAACATAGTGATAACACGAGCGCGTGAATAATCATCTTTAAGAGACAGGGCAATAAAACCCACTAAACCCAGAATTGCTACAAGAGCCAACAGTCTTCGATCAACATCAGCAAGATATCCAACAACTAAAAGAGTTCCCACGATAATTAACGTAGACCCTTTATCAGGCTGAAAAAGAATAAGAGCCAACGGTATCAACGCTGAAATAAAAAAGTATTTTAAAAACTCTCGTTGATTAATACTTTGCTCAATAAAGTACTGCTGAGCTAAATATGCCACTGACATCAAAATAGTAATTTTTGCAAACTCGGACGGTTGGAATGAAAATGGTCCAATCGAAATCCATCGTGTTGCACCATAAGCATCAGCACCAGCACTCGGAGCAAAAATTGCAAGGAGCATAACAATGGTTAAAGCCCAAATTATTTTTTGGAATCTTTTTACTATCACCTGATAATTAATCCTGGAAACAAAGAACGCTACAATGACTCCAATACCAGCAAACAGTAATTGTCTCTGCACATAATAAAACGGATTATTGCCCATATCTTCTGAAGTCATAGCAGAAATAGAAGAGGCGGAATATATCATTACCAAACCAAAACAAATAAGAATAGCAGCAGAAACGAGCAACACAATACGAGGCTGCATAAAACGCTCGGGTACAACGCCAAAACGATTTCTTGTAGTTTGATGACTTGTTGTCTCAGAGCGAGAAGAACGGACTGGAGTTTCTCGCCTTTTTGATTGTTTTCTTGGTGTTGCCATTACTGTACACCACCTTTATAAGAAAGCTGTGCAACGAGCTCTTTAAAAACATGGCCACGCTCTGCCATACCACTAAACTCATCAAATGAAGAACAGGCTGGAGAGAGAAGAACTACCGAGCCCGGCTGTGCAACAGAAACTGCACGTGCAAACGCCTCTCGAAGGTGTGATTCCTCGATAATTTGCACGTTTCCCTCAGAAGCGTTGTGTAACGCCGTCGCAAAGCGAGGACCCGCCTCACCAAAACAAATTGCAAATGTACACTGTCTAGCAACATGTCGGGCAAATTCAGTAAGATCAGTTCCCTTATCATGCCCACCAAGAAGAAGCACAATATCATTTTTAGGGAACGAGACTAACGACTTCTCGACAGAGTCAGTATTTGTTGCCTTTGAATCGTTGACATATAGGACACCATTGATTGTTGCTACCGGCTCAATTCTATGCTCAAGAGGCTTAAAATCTAAGAGCGCATGCCGTATAGAAACTGGATCTATCCCAAGATAAAGTCCACATGCAGCTGCAGCTAATGCATTTAAAGCATTATGCAGTCCTTTAATCTGAAGAGCCTCAACGGATACGAGTTCTTGCTCTTTCCCGGCTAGACGAACTACTAAAGCACCATTTTGGACAAATGCCGCATTACTCGTTTTTGGATCTTTCTCTACCAAATGGCATACTGTAATGCCTCTTTTTTCTAGACGAGAAGAAACAGCGCGGCAGTGTTCATCTAAATCAGAAACAATAGCTAAATCATGCGCATCTAAGTTTGCAAAAATTTTTTCTTTTGCAGCCGCATAAGCTTCAAACGAACCATGCCACTCAATATGATCTGGAGTAATATTAAGCAGCATCCCCACGTGAGGGTGTAACTTTTTTGTACTCGCAAGCTGAAAACTAGATAATTCCGCAACAAACCAATTATCTTTTGGGCGCTCATATAAACAATCAGTAATTGTGCGACCAATATTACCCACGGCATATGCATCTATACCTGCATATTTTAAAATAGAAGCAGTAAGACTAGTAGTAGTAGTTTTTCCATTTGTCCCTGTAATGCCAATCCAATGAGAGGGACTTTCTTGATATGCAAACTCTGGTTCACCAATAATACGTTGAGAAACATTTTGTGCACTTACAAACAACTCTGATGTTTCAGGAATGCCCGGAGAAACAATAGCGAGGTCATAATTGCCTTGCACTTCATCCGTGCCAAATTGCAAAGAAACACCCTTGGCTTCAAGTTCTGCGATTTTCTCGCCAACTGTAGCATTTGCGCCACCAATCAAAGTTACCGAGGTAACCCTTTTCTTTGGCTGACGGAGAAGATACTCGCAAACAGAAATACCTGTCTTTCCAAAGCCTAAAACACAAACTGTCCCTAATGTTTCTTGCAAAGACACGAAAAATGTTCCTTTCCCTGTAATTAATGAAGCTGAAAATAGAGGGCAAATCCAAGAGCGGCAAAAGCACTAGAAACAATCCAGAAGCGCAAAACCACCTTTGTCTCGTTCCAGCCAAGTTTCTCAAAGTGATGATGAAGTGGGGCCATTAAAAACACGCGCTTTTTGGTGGTCTTATAACTTACAACCTGAATAATAACGGAAAGTGCTTCAATAATAAAAAGACCACCCATGACAAGAGAAACAACTTCTGTCTTTGTGAGAACAGCAAGAGCAGCAAAAGCAGCTCCCCATGCAAGAGAGCCAGTATCACCCATAAAAATACTAGCGGGATAGCTATTGAACCATAGAAAACCTATACAAGCACCTGCAATAGACGCAGCAAATACCGCCAAATTAACTTCACCATATCTAAAAGCTACCGCAGCCATAAAAATCATGACTACCATAACGCAACCACCAGCAAGTCCATCAAGCCCATCTGTAAGATTTACTGCATTAGATAAACCCGCCATAAGTAAGAAAACAAAGAAGAGATACAACCATGGAATCGAAACAACTGTTGTACTTAACGTAATCTTTGTTGTAAAAACTCCAAGGTTAATTTCAAAGCCACCAGGAAAATCAATAATAGGACTAATTCCCCATACATTTACCGCAACAAGACAAAACGCAACGGAGATAGTAATGAGACCAATCATCTTCTGAGCTGGGGTTAATCCTAAACTTCTACCATGAGCAACTGATTCAATATCATCAAGAAGACCAAGTGAGCCAGTAAGGAGCATAGCCACCATTGCAAGGATCAAATCTATATTCCATTGAGCTAATGCAATACAAGTAAGCACAATGCTCACAAGCATTACCACACCACCCATGGTTGGCGTTCCCTGCTTAACAAGGTGCTGTTGAGGACCATCTGCGCGAACTTGCTGACCCACTCCTTCTTTTTTCATTAATTTAATAAAGAAGGGCATAAGCACCAAGGTAACAACACATGAAAAACCAAGTGCTAAAAAAACCTGATACGTAGGATATATAGTTTGAACAAACATTATTCAGTAACTCCTTTTACAAAAATATCAAGTTGCGCAGAACGAGAGGCCTTTGCTAAAAGCACATCTCCCCTTTGCAGTACAGGTCCTAGTACCGCCAGTGCATCATATACCGTATCAAATTGTTCTATTTTATCTTCCGATAAGCCCATAACACGTGCTGACTCAATCATTTCTTTAGCTGCACCAGTACCGACAAAAGCAACTAAATCAGGATTTTTAGCAGCAATGTATGCGCCAACATATCCATGTAAACGCTTTTCTTCTGAACCAAGCTCACCAATCTCTCCGATAAGTGCAATTCGGCGTCCAGTGGTAGGCATCTGCATAAGTACATCAAGCGCAGCAGCAGTAGAATTTGGACTTGCATTATAAGAATCGTCAATAATTTTTGCACCACAAGTTGCATCAAGGACAGAAAGGCGCATACGAGTAGCTTGCATTTTTTCAATCTCTTGCGCAGCCTTATCAAGACTTAAGCCAAGCGTTTCAACTGTTTCAAGTGCAAGAAGCAAATCATCCACGACAACCTTGCCGGGAACAGATAACGTCATTGTTTTTGACCAACCGGAAACTGCATGAATTGTTGCTGTGGGAAGACCCGTATAATCAAGAGAAATGTCAGATGCACTCATAACATCATCATCACTAAAACCCACAGTCTTGCAAATAACACCAGCTGGATAAGCAAATTGATCTGCAATAAAACGAGCATAATCGCCCGCTGACGCTTGAATAAGTGTTGGCTTAAGTTCTCCATAGGAACGCATTCCAGAGATAATCTCTGCTTTTGCACGCGCAATATTTTCTCGACTACCAAGTAGACCAATATGACTGGTTCCTACATTAGTAATAACCGCAACGGTTGGACGCGCAACTGTCGAAAGTCTAGTAATTTCTCCCGAATGATTCATGCCGAGCTCAAGTACGAGAACCTCAGTGTCTTCTGGTGTTGCAAACACAGTTAAAGGAAGACCAATAAGATTGTTATGATTTCCCGCAGTGGCATACACTTTACGAGTTGCACCGATACCACAACGAAGCATTTCTTTAGTAGTAGTCTTACCCACAGATCCCGTAACACCTACTACTAACCAATTTGGATGTTGTTCACGCCAATACGCAGCAAGAGAAAGCATAAACTCTTCACAGTCATCATGTGCTGCTTCAACAACGCTCACACCCGTGGCTTTTAAACTTTGAAGCAGTGTATCAGTCAGGCTTTCTGATGTCACGACAACTGAAGCTCCTAATTCAGCAGCAGAAAGAAGATATGCATTACCGTTAACCTTCTCGCCAGCAAAAGCTACAAACACAGATCCACTATTAACCTCACGAGAATCAATAACTACCTCGCCTTCTATCAAGCGAGTGCCCTTGACGAGCAGCTTTGCCTGCGTTGCTTCAATTATTTCTTCAATCGAAAGCTTAATCATGCGCTCTCCTACTAATTTGTTGGTGCAATATTAAGGCGAGTAGCTGCCTCTTTTGCAAATTGCGAGAAGAACAGTGCAGCTGATTGAGATGCCAGCTGATTCGTATCGTTTAAACCTGTATACACCAATAAATCAGATGAATCTGGATTTACGATGCCACAAAATGATGCAACGTAGTGGGTATTCTCGCCATATGCACCGGTCTCTTCTGCCACCTGCTGACCAGTACCTGTTTTACCTGCAATGGTATAACCATAGATATTTGCGCGGACGCCCGTTCCTTCTTTAACAACTGTCTGCATCATATCAAGCTCACGTGAGGCGGTTGTAGAAGAAATGACCTGTTTAGTTGGCCAGTTTACCTCTTGGCCACCTTTAGTAACCATAAAGTGCGGGGTAACCATAGTTCCCTGATTTGCAACGGCAGTATACGCTTTAATAACCTGAATAAACGGAATTGCAAGGCCTTGTCCAAACGCCATATTTCCGCCGGTATACGACTCATACTGATCAAGTGAACGAACAATACCCGTTGCCTCGCCAGGGAAATCGATACCAGTTGACTGACCAATACCAAACTTATCAAGACCAGCAGCAAAACGCTCGTCACCAATAACTTGTGTTTCGAGAAGAGCCATACCAACGTTAGAAGAACGTCGCATCATCTCTCTAACGGTCATATCCATAGCACCGCCACGCCAGTCGTCATCTGTTACTTTGTTATCTCCAACCTGAAGTTCAAGTGGCACAGTAAAAGTTGATTCAGGACCAAAGAGTGTATTGTCCATACCAATTGATGTAGTTATAACTTTGAAAACCGAACCTGGCTCATACACACTTGAAACAAGTTTCAAATTAAGTGTCTCGTAATCAATGCCATTGTCACTCTTAAAGTCTGGCAAAGGATATGATGCTGCAGCATAAATTTCCCCTGTACGAGGATTCATTGCCATCACAGAACCGCCCTGCTGCGCTTGGTACTCTTTTACTGCCGCAGTAAGCTGTTCCTCCGCCTTTTTTTGAAGCTCTATATCAATGGATAAAACAATATCCTGTCCGTTTTGTGCCTCGGTGATGCTTGATGAACCACCTGCAATGGGTGTTCCGCCGGCACCAGTTTCTACAATCATATGACCATTGGTACCAGCAAGAACATCGTTGTAGTAATACTCGAGTCCAGAGGCACCTTCATTATCATCATTTACAAAACCAAGAATTTGAACACCAACGTTGCCATAAGGATATACACGCTTAGTGTTATTTATAAAGTAAACTCCCTTAAGGTTCTTGTCCTTAAGCGCCTGCTCAATTTTTGAAGCAGCATCTTTATCTACACGACGACGAATATATACAAATGTTGTATCCTGCTGTAAATCACCCACATAATCAGACGGACTTCCTCCTAAAGCAGAAGCAAAAATTTGGGCAACCGCCTGTGCATCTTCAATCTCTGATGGATTAGCATAAATATCTTTACAATCAACACTCATAGCAAGAACATTGCCATTTCGATCATAAATAGTTCCACGACGTGCGTGAAGAACAATATCGTTTGTTCGGTTATTCTCGGCACCCTTTGCGAGGTCAGCTGCTGTAAAAATTTGCAGCCATACAAGGCGCGCTACAACAATAACGACAACAGCCACCATAACTGCTGCCACACGGCGAAGTCTTACTTCAGAGCCAATACCACGAGAATCATCATCACTTCCCCGATGACCTCGAAAATGCACACGAGAGGCCTCGTCATACGAGGCCTCGGAAGATCTTTTGCGCGATGCACGAATATGTCGATTCTGCGTACTCACAAGTTATATTTTACGCCTAAGCGTTATTACGAACATCTACAACACAACGATTTGTCTCAAGAGTCATACCATAATTTTGAGCAGCAATTCGGTCAATTCGTGTAGAACTTGCAAGTAAAGAACGAGAAATGCGTAAGGA
>JABZIF010000049.1 GCA_015258485.1 Atopobiaceae bacterium
TAACTCTGCATATAGCTTCGGCGGCGCAACAAAAATGATTGAAGCCGTCTCTAAACTTGCAAACGTCAATATTTCTCACTACGCAGAAGTCGATTTTGAATCTTTCACTAAAATTGTTGACTCTATCGGTGGTATCACGGTTAACCTGCCCATTCCCGTTTCTGATATGCAATACTCAGGCATTGACCTACCAGCTGGTGAGCAAACGCTTAACGGTCAACAAGCCTTAGGTCTAAGTCGTAGCCGTCATGCCTACGACAATTACGGAGCCGGCGATTTCTATCGCGCAGCAAATCAACGTATGGTTCTCACGGCCATTGCAAAGAAGGTTTTACAGCTCGATCCTGTTTCTATGTCGAGCGCAGTGTCTACTATGGCAGAAAGTGTTACCACAGACTATAGCGTAACTGACATTGTCGGACTTGCTATGCAATTCAGAGGCCTTGATACCGCTAAAGATATGTATTCTGGCCGAACTCCTACAAACTCCGAGCTTATCGATGATGTTTGGTATGAGATTGTTGATCAAAATGCCTGGAAAAAGATGATGGACCGCGTTAACCAGGCATTGCCACCTTTGGAAGATGCAAGCCAAGACGAGACAACCGGCATAACAGGTAGTGTCGCAGGAGATTCTTCAGCCGCAGATAACATAAAGCCCGATTACACGGGCAACGTCAATGTCCTTAATGGTACTAACGTGCAGGGCCTTGCTGCACAAAAAGCCGGAATTCTCAAAACTGCAGGATATGTTACCTATGCCGATAGCACTGATGACCGACCAGCACAGTCCATTGTTGTATACGACGGCACCAAAGAAGGCCGCGCTAAAGCTTTGGGTGTTGCAAAGTCACTTAACATTGACACGTCAAACATTAAACCAAACGACGGTACCTATCCCACTGACGTGGACATAACCGTTATTTTAGGCTCTGACCAGATTCCAAAACAATAAATACTACAGCCTAAACGTTAAAACGGAAGTGCATGACGTCGCCGTCCTGAACCACATAATCCTTGCCTTCAATGCGGAGTTTACCAGCATTTTTACAGCCCGATTCGCCACCCAGCTCAACATAATCGTTATAGCTTGCAACCTCAGCTTTGATAAAGCCGCGCTCAAAGTCGGAATGAATAACACCAGCTGCTTCGGGAGCCTTTGCGCCAATACGAACCGTCCACGCCTTAACCTCCATAGGGCCAGCAGTGAAGTAACTCTGAAGACCGAGTAACTTATACGCTGCCTGAGCAAGCGTTTCCAAACCGGAGTGCTCCAAACCCAGCGATTCCAAATACTCCGCAGCCTCATCTGGCTCAAGATCAGCGAGCTCTGCCTCTACACCAGCACATACAGGAATTGCTTCAACACCGTTAATAACAGGAGCAGGCTCTGCAAGCATATCCTCATCAACGTTAGCTACATACAGAATTGGCTTCATAGTAAGCAAGAAAAGATCACGAGCAGCAAGACGCTCTTCATCAGACATCTCCATATCAGCTGCACGGTTGCCTTCGTTTAGCCACGCTTGCAGGCGTTTTGCCACATTAAGCTTAGACTGAAGTTCCTTCTCACGCTTAGCCTCTTTCTCAAGCTTAGGTAAAGAACGCTCAATGGTTCCCAAGTCAGCCAAGATAAGCTCTGTCTGAATAATATCTACATCCTCAGCAGGATTGACACGGCCTTCAACATGGACAACATCAGGATCTTTAAAAAAGCGTACGACCTCGCAAATTGCGTCAGTATTGCGAATGTTAGCCAAGAACTGATTACCCAGACCTTCTCCCTCATTTGCACCTTTAACCAAGCCTGCAATGTCTACAAACTCAACAGTCGCCGGCACAATCTTTCCTGGATTAACAATATCTGCAAGCTTTTGAAGGCGAGCATCTGGAACGTCAACAATCCCCACGTTTGGATCAATAGTTGCAAATGGATAATTAGCAGCTAAACCGCCTTTTTTTGTAAGAGCAGTAAACAGCGTGGACTTTCCCACATTTGGGAGACCAACAATTCCAATTGAAAGCGACATATGAATCCTTTGTTGTCGTTACTTTGACATCTTATAGTATCAAGCGAGAAACTCGTTGAGCTCCAGACTAACACAGATTACGAGCAGAGCTCATATTGCTACAGTCTTATACTCTTCATGATTTTCTCGCCAAATGCGTTAGTCACCATTATCCTCTTCTAAAGAAGTAGCAAGGTGCTTGATTTGCTCTTTTCCTGCTTCAACCATAAACTTTGCTCGGCGATGCGCCTGCGCCTCTAGACGTTCTACCTCTTCTTGCTTTCTATCATGTACAACAAGCTGCGTTATATCCATAGGAGCCATGGTTAAGGCACCAGGTTCTGGACATATCTTTACGCACGCCTCGCAATTAACACAAAATGGCATTTTAACGGTAAGTTTTCCATGCTCATCGATGTTAATTGCATGTGTTGTACAGGTATCTTTACAGTCACCACATACCGTACACCTACTTGAATCCCACACTGGAGCTTCAAGTTTTACAAAGTCTGCAAGGCCTGGATCATGCTGTAATGCACCCATCATCAGTCGACGATCTTGCGTCAACATGGATTGTCGCATATCAGTTGTTCGAAGGCCCATCACATCATCAAGCTGCGACTGTAAATGATCAAGCGAACGAGCATGCGTATTAATACGATCAGCAATAGCTTTTACACCAGCAAGGACGGGCATTGTACCAGAGACAAGCCGCTCTGCACTATTCATAGTGCTTGAAATAAACTGCGAGCGCATATAAGCACGCGTAAAGCTATGATTAAGATTATTGCCATCAACCTCAAGACCAACGGTAGCGCCCGTCCACTCCTCAGCAATAGCAATTGCCTCGGTATACGCCGCTTCTCCAGTGGTAGTCCGGCAACGGTCACACACACCAAGTGGTAAATACACACTTACGTTGTCAAAATCAGTCAAAATTGAGAACCAAATATCAGCATTAAGCATTCCTACACAAGGAAGGCAGATTTCATTTCCCTCAGGTTTTCTCGCCAAGGCACGCGTACAGGTAATATAGCACTGCTCATACGCAGATGCTGCACGAGCTACCTGGTCATACAACATGCGAGAAGTATGACGGCGCGTGTTGAATGTCTCGGTTGGACACGCCGCAACGCATAACCCACACTGAAGACACGCCTCATCGTTGATGCGAACCGATTGATTATGAATATCAATACAATTAACAGGACAAATATCCAGACAACGCGAGCACGCCTCTTCCTTTTTAGAAGCACATCTCAGGCAACGATTAGCATTTGACCAAGGAATTTCTTTGAAATCCATGGGATCAAACGGTTTGTTCTGATCTGGATCAAGCGAGAGACTACCCATCAATGCATCAAGAGGATTAGAGAGGAACTGTAGAGAGCCTTGAATATCAATTAGGTCATCGATAAAATCATGCGGCTGATCAGCGGTACTGTTATGTGTAGCGCTGTGCGTATCACTACTATCTGCAGTGTTGCTCGTGCCAGTATTAGTACCGACGATTTTCTCGTCATCACTTTGAGCCATAGTGCCTCCTCTCCCTTGGCGCTAGCTACTCTCATTACATATCTACAAGAAGCAGTAAATCCTTGGAAAACACTACTTCTTTACCATCGTGTCATTACAGACGTGAATCAATATTTTAACCTCTAGACGTTGGTCTGTCGGCCCAAATAAAAACAACTTCATATGATTTCATCATTGAAGTTAACAAAAAATCGGGCCTGATTTACAGACCCGATTTTATTAGTAAGCTCTGTAGCTCAAGTAAGAGAGCGGATTAATACATTCCGCCGCCCTGTCCGCCCTGAGCTGCTGCACGAGTGATTGCCTCTTCAATGGTGGTGTCCTTTGGCTGCTCAGAAACAGTAGCCTCAGTAATAAGAATCAAAGATGCAACAGAAGCAGCATTTTGAAGGGTAGTACGGGTAACCTTAACTGGGTCAAGAACACCCATCTCAATCATGTCACCGTACTGACCAGTTGCAGAATCAAGACCCTGACCAGCTGGGAGTGCCTTAATCTTCTCGACAACTACACTACCCTCAAAGCCGGCGTTGTTAGCAATGGTGCGAACTGGTGCCTCAAGTGCCTTGCGGATAATCTCAACACCGATTTTCTCGTCTGAATCAACGGTCTGAACGCTATCAAGAACAGAAGAAGCTGCCAGGAATGAAACACCACCACCTGCGACGATGCCTTCTTCGACAGCTGCACGAGTTGCCTGAAGTGCATCCTCAATACGGTGCTTAATCTCTTTAAGCTCAACCTCAGTAGCTGCACCAACCTTGATAACTGCAACGCCACCAGCGAGCTTAGCCAAGCGCTCCTGAAGTTTCTCGCGGTCAAAATCAGAAGTGGTGTTCTCAATCTCACCCTTGATTTGGTTGATGCGATCTTCAATTGCGTCCTTTGAACCATAACCGCCAACAAGAGTAGTGTTGTCCTTAGTAACCTTAACAGACTTAGCGCGGCCGAGCATGTCTGCAGTAACCTCATTGAGGTTGTAGCCAAGCTCCTTCATGATTGGCTGTCCACCAGTAAGAACTGCAATGTCCTCAAGCATGCGCTTACGACGATCACCATAACCAGGAGCCTTAATTGCGCAAACGTTCAAAACACCACGGAGCTTGTTGAGGATGAGCGTAGTCAAAGCCTCACCGTCAACGTCCTCAGCAATGATAAGTAGAGGTGCACTTTGCTTCTGAACTGCCTCAAGAATAGGAAGAATGTCCTGAATGTTAGAAATCTTTTGATCGGTCATCAGGATATAAGGATTCTCCAACTCAGCGGTAAGAGTCTCATTATTAGTTGCAAAGTAAGGGGAAACGTAGCCCTTATCAAACTGCATACCCTCGACAGTATCAATATCAATACCAAAGGTCTGAGACTCTTCAACAGTAATGACGCCGTCTTTACCGACAACATCCATAGCATCGGAAATCTTTGCACCAACAGTTGGGTCACCTGCAGAAATGGTACCAACAGAAGCAATTTGCTGCTTTGTGGAAACATCTTTTGCAATGCCCTTCATCTGTGCAACAACAGCATCAACAGCCTTGTCGATACCACGACGAATTGCGATTGGGTTTGCACCTGCAGCAACGTTACGAAGACCCTCATTAACAATAACCTGAGCAAGCAGAGTTGCAGTTGTAGTACCATCACCAACGGTGTCATTAGTCTTAGTTGCTACCTCTTTAACCAGTTGAGCACCCATGTTCTCGATAGGATCCTCAAGCTCAATCTCTTTAGCAACAGAAACACCATCATTAGTGATAGTAGGTGCACCATAAGAACGCTGAAGCGCAACGTAACGACCCTTAGGTCCAAGAGTAGTAGTTACTGCATCTGCAAGTGTGTTAACACCTTTTGCAAGCTTGGCACGTGCGTCTGTACCAAATGCAATATCTTTAGCCATAGTATTCCTCCATTAAGCGAATGCTTCACTTTACTTAGTTCAAACGATAAAAGTACAAGCGATAAACAACCTTCAAAAGTTAACTTTCTTGCCTGTTAACCTTATCTGTTAGTCCTCAACGATTGCGTAAATATCCTCTGCGCGAAGAAGAAGCAATTCCTCGCCATCAACCTTTACCTCAGTTCCACCGAACTTACCATAAAAGACTTGATCGCCAACCTTAACATCAAGAGCAACGCGATTGCCATTCTGATCAAGCTTGCCATTACCAACTGCAAGAACTTCACCACGCTGTGGCTTTTCCTGAGCAGCTGATGCAATGTAAAGACCAGAAGAAGTCTTCTCCTCTTTTGGAGCAGGCTTTACCAGAACACGATCTCCAAGTGGCTTTAAAGTCATAGTAAGAACCTCCTTATTTCGGGGCTATCCCGAACATCGACAGTAAATTAATGTCGAACGTCCTTTTCCAACATTGATAGTTATTCCACGCGGGAAACCAATTTATACAAACTATTTAAAAAATCTTACAAACTAGACTTAGATTTTCTCCAGGAATGCCCTATAAACTGGTGCTATTCGTGCATGCAGTCTATGCATCCAAAGCATCCAGCTCAGAAAGCCAAAGCGAACTTGAAGCATCAGACGGCATACGTAAATCGCCACGTGGAGAAAGTGCAACCGAGCCAACCTTTGGTCCATCGGGCATCGCTGAACGCTTGAACTGCTGAGAGAAAAATCTTTGATAAAACACCTTTAGCCAGTGAACAATCGTCTTACGATCATAAACTTCCTGATCAGTTCCGGTGCCAAAGGCACACTCCGCAAGACGCAAAACCTTCCGAGGTCCACTCCCATGACGAAGCACCTGATAAAGGAAGAAATCGTGCAGCTCATATGGCCCAACCAAGTCTTCGGTTTTCTGCTCAATAGAGCCATCATCAGCAGCGGGTAAAAGCTCAGGCGAAACTGGTGTATCCAAAACATCTCTTAACACTTGTGCAGCTTCTAATTCATCTTGAGACTCAAATGAATCTGCACAATACTCGACAAGATATCTGACCAGTGTTTTTGGAACAGACGCGTTCACGCCATACATGGACATTTGATCGCCATTATATGTGGCCCAACCAAGTGCAAGTTCAGAAAGGTCACCCGTACCAATAACCATGCCGCCCACCTGGTTAGCAATGTCCATCAAAATCTGCGTACGTTCACGAGCCTGAGAATTCTCGTACACTACGTCGTGAATATCCTGATCATGACCAATATCAACAAAATGCTGAAGTACAGAATCCACAATGGAAATCTCACGAAGGTCAGCACCGAGTGACTGAACCAACTCAACCGCATTGGAATAAGTCCGGTCAGTGGTGCCAAAACCTGGCATGGTCACCGCAACAATACCGGAACGGTCATATCCTAACTGGTCAAATGCGCGCACGGTGACGAGAAGAGCCAATGTAGAATCAAGCCCACCTGAAATGCCAATAACCGCATGGTCGGATCCTGTGTGTGACAGTCTTGTAGCTAGTCCGTGTGACTGAATAGAAAGAATCTCCTCACAGCGCGCCGCACAAGCATCATCCTTTGCAGGAACAAAGGGATGCGGATCAACATGCCTGGTTAACGGTGTGAACGTGAGGACCTCGTTACCCTCTTCACTGCTCTTATCGCCACGGCCGTCGTCGTATGCACCGTCATGTTCATGACCTGCAGCGTTATTCTCGCCATCAAACTCAAGCGAGAAATACGTAGTCAAATGCTTATAATCCTCCGGCGTTGGAGCAACTTCAAATGTAGATAGACGTCTGCGATCAGCAGCCAATGAATCCACGTCAACCTCGGAAACTGCAATTCCCTCGCCCAAAACGTCAGATTCTGCAAGTATGCGACCATTCTCGGCAACAAAATCATGACCCGAGAAAACCAGATCAGTAGTGGATTCTCCCTCACCTGCACTTGCGTACACATAGCCGCAGACCAAACGTGCACTCTGTTGCGCGACCAACTGGCGACGGTACGCCGACTTACCTGCAAGCGCAGGCGACGCAGACAAGTTGCAAATCAACGTAGCACCGGCAACGACATGAGCATTTGACGGTGGCATAGGAACCCACAAATCCTCGCAGATCTCCGCAGCCACAACCAATTCAGGAATCGTATCACATGCAAAGAGCTGGTTGGTCCCAAACGGAACCTCACCAAGTAGACCAAAATCTACACTGGTAACAGTCTTAGGACCCTCAACAAAATGACGGCCTTCATAAAACTCGTTATACATAGGAATATTTCGCTTTGGCACCAGACCCAAAAGCTCTCC
>JABZIF010000050.1 GCA_015258485.1 Atopobiaceae bacterium
TTGAGCTGGCAGACGGCGTATCCGTTGACGACGTCGACGGCGTGTGCGTGGCTCCCCTGGGCGTCACCACATCCGAGTACGTCTTCAGCGCATGTGGCGAGAAGATCGACCTCTCCGAGCTCCAGGAGGCATGGGAGCGCCCACTTGAGGAGGTCTTCCCCTATCGCGGAGGCTCCGACGAGGCTGTGGAGAAAATCAGCTTCAATGATGCATCCACACGACACTCCTATACTGGTCCAGCCCTTATCGCACCTGCTCACCCACGTGTCATCATCCCCGTATTCCCAGGTAACAACTGCGAGTACGATGTTGCGCGCGCCTTTGAGCGTGCAGGCGCTGACCCAACCACGCTGGTCATCAACAATCTGACACCTCAAGACATTGTTGAATCTGCAAATGCACTGGCAGAGTCTATCAAAAAGAGTCAGATTGTCATGATTCCAGGCGGATTCTCCGGCGGAGACGAGCCAGACGGATCTGCTAAGTTCATCTGTGCACTCTTTCGCGCTCCTCAGGTTACCGAGGCTGTTCGCGAGCTTCTGCAGCAGCGCGATGGCCTTATGCTGGGCATCTGTAACGGTTTCCAAGCTCTCATCAAGCTGGGCCTTGTTCCTTACGGCGACATTCGCCCTATGGACGACACCTGCCCAACGCTAACGTTCAACACCATCGGACGCCATCAAAGCCAGCTTGTTCGCACCAGCGTTGCATCAACGATGTCCCCATGGCTCTCCAAATGCGCGCTTGGCGACATTCACACCATTGCAATTAGCCACGGAGAAGGCCGCTTTGTTGCCTCCGACGAGCTGCTTGAGACGCTCAAGGCAAACGGCCAGATCGCGACACAATACGTTGACGCAACAGGTACTCCTAGCATGGACTTCTCCGTTAACCCTAACGGCTCCGTCCTGGCTATCGAAGGCATTACCAGCCCCGACGGTCGCGTCCTGGGCAAGATGGGTCACACGGAGCGCTCTGGCGCAGGCCTCTACAAGAACATCCCCGAGCTCACCCCTGGCGACCAGTTCCAGCCTCTCATTGAGGGCGGCGTCGAGTACTTCAAGTAAGCTAATCTTAGGAAATACAAGATAAGTTAGGGTTCCACATTTCGAACAAATGTGGAACCCTTTTAAAAATTACTCTTTTTGTCTTAGCAGTTTTCAGCTAGTTCTTTTTCAATATTAGAAATCTGCATAGCCCTTAATGGATTACTGGAATTGCGTGATGACCAATACTAACCTAAAGGCAATCTGATTATCCTCAACAAGCTCACTTTTTATTCCCGCTCTTATTCTTTTGAAAAGCCTTGGTCAGCTCAATATCGCCGATATCGTAAAAACGCTGCTCCTGCTCTTTATCAAGAAAATAGATAGAAAGAGTTTCGTTATCGAATAAAAAAATGTGTCCTGTTTTTTTAGAGTATGTAACATTCTAATCACCTATAGATTCCCTGTTAAAATATTAATATCAACTTTTTCAGATTTCTTAGATGACCAAACTCCAGCACAAATAGGAGAAGTCATTCCAATAGCAAAAGGAATAAGAACGGTATAGACATCAAACCTAATTGGCCAATGAAGCAGCAAAATAACAATAGCTGATAAGAGATAGCCAAGTAGAATTCCCAAAACTGAACCCATTGTTCCAATAAAAACACTCTGATAGATAAAGATGTTTCTGATTTGTCTAATTGAAGCGCCGACAATTTTATAAACTGCAATATCTTTAAATTGCTCTTGGATGGTGATAACAAAAATATTAAAAATATTTACAGTTGAAATTATTCCAAGAAGAACTGAGACGACATAGACAAACAGTAGGATGTAGCTGAACCAAGTATCAAGCATGTCTAATACATTTTGCCTTGTTGCCACAAGTGGATGAAGCCCTGTATTTTCTAAAGCTTCAGTAAGGTTAGAATCTGTATTAATCGCTTCAACAATTTTTTTAGAGACTTCTGACAACTGATCCTGATCTTTAACTCGTGCAGATATATAAATGTAATTTGAAGTTTCAAACAAAGAGTTGTTTGAATAAGTTGCAATTAGTTGATTGATTTCAGTAGGAAATGTCGAGAAAAGCTGTTCTTCTTGCTTATCTAAAATTCCAACAATTTTAAATGTTTTTCTTTGCGAGCCAAAATCAATATCAATACTATCCCCTATTTGAAGACCAGAGGCATCAGCAATCCTTGCACCAATGATTATTTCATCATCCTTATCCGGGAATGTACCTGTGTAACTAATTTTATAATTGTCTAAATAGCTTCTATCAATTCCTCTAAGTGAATTTGCAAGTATTCTCTTATTGTTATCATAAGTAACCGCTGAAACATTTAAACCCTTCACTCCTGTAACGTCAGTCACTCCATCAATCTGATTAATGAGTTCTATATCATCATCGGAGTAAAGGTTTAAATACGTATAATTTAAGGCGTTGTCACCAGCCCCAAAAGCAACTGTTACAACGTCTGCGTCAGCTACTCTCATCTCTTCTATCATCTTATGATAGAACGATGTCGAAAAAGTCAGAATAGCAGTTAGAAGAAATACTGAAATCCCAACAGCAAGAATCGTCAAACTATTTCTCTTTTTGTTTGCTGAATAAGCTCTTTTGACTAATAAATACATTGAAGAATGCATTACAATCTCCAATCAAACAAACTGATTATGACTAAAAGCATCTTTTACCTGCTGGAACTCTCCATTTTCAATAGTCACTATACAGTCGCAATTTGCAGCTACTTTTGAAGAATGGGTCACAATGACCAAAGTCATATCTAACTCGTTGGTAATTCGGTCAAACAGCTTTAGAACGTTTTCCTCATTGTTACTATCAAGATTACCTGTCGGCTCATCTGCTAATAGAATTCTAGGCTTATTAATAAGAGCGCGAGCAATTGCTACTCTCTGTTTTTCGCCTCCACTAATCGTAGAGACATCCTGTTTTAGTATGCTTGAAGGCAAATTCAAAACATCTAACAAATATGAGATGTCAAACAAATCGCTAGGGCTTTCAAGGAAAAATGTCGGAAGCAAAATGTTTTCTTCCACGGTTAAAGACTTGATAAGATTAAATGATTGAAATACGTAGCCTATTAGATGCTGACGAATGCTACGAATCTCTTCTTGGGAGGCAGTTGAAATATTAATATCATTTATATAAATTGAGCCTTCATCTGCATTCTCAATTGATGAGATTAATTTAAGAACAGTTGATTTTCCCAAACCAGAACGTCCAACAATACAGTTTTTCTGCCCATCGTTAAAACTCGTAGACGCACGATTCAAAATTGTGTGATATTTATCGCCATCTTTAAAAGATTTTGAAACATTCTCAAACCGTATCATGTTAATTTACCTCCCTTTATATACTTTGAATCCCTGCTCTTGCTTCCTGTAAAGCTTCTTCCAAAAGCAACAATCTCTTTTTCTATTTCACTTTCTTGAGGGAGCAGGGCATCAAACAGAGAAAATGTACTAATACATTTTCTAAATAGGTTCTCTTCACAACTTCTTGTTCTGCCCATTATGACCACTATGGGCAACCGATTGCTTTTCTCAACCCAGAAAGAAATGCCATAACCTTCCCCAATGCCAAAGCACATTTCAGGAGTAATGTTTAATCCTTTATCTTTTAGGAGATATGATGCAGCTCCTAAATTACAATCACCTAATCCCATAATACTCTCCAAAGAAAAGGAAGATGCAGGCCTTTAATTAGTCAAAACACATGATCTAAGACAAGAAGAACTTCTATCTCATAAAGAATTACCAGCAAATTCCTCCACAACCACATCCACATGTTGGAGCAATCATAACTTCAAGCTCTTCAAGCTCACTCGTATCAATCTAATTATTCTGCAAATATCTTTCAGTTCGTCTTCTAAATTAGACATAAGACTCCCCTTTGCATCATGACGATAAGCTGTATCTTCCTCTACTTCTAAATTGTAAAATTCATTTTCTAAAAACAATCAGTAAACAGCATGCATAGATATTTTTTATATCTAAATATTTATTTTTTATGGATAAAAATATATTTAACTATTAAATAAATTATTCCTTTTAATCATATTTCTTATAAGAAAAAAGAATAATTGAGCAACATCAAATAATTGATGAGCTTAGGAGAACCCATTAGAAAAGAAAGTGTCTCGATCAATTTTATCGAGAAGGATCTATGAGGGACCGTGCGAGCCCGAATCATAGATATTCTAGGATCGATTAATCCAAAACCCAGGCAATCATTTCGTATGGATGCTGGGTTTCTTGTGCGGAACGCTGCTAGTGGACAGGGTTTCTCGCCAGGCGTGCTTAGCGAGAAGGACGTACGGGGTTGATCCGCTTGACGAAAACCCTTACACCCGCAGGCACACCTGCCAAGAAACCCGTGCACTTGCAACGAACATCGCTTCGTAGAAAAGCCGTATACTTATGACGATATAGTCCACGAAAGGGTTGATATGTCTGACGCTCTGATTCCACAAAATTCCTGCGTACTTGTTACTGGTGGCGCGGGCTTTATTGGTAGCCATACCGTTGTTGAACTGCTCAACTCCGGCTATGAGGCCGTTATTGTTGATGACCTTTCCAACGCTTCGGCAAAGGTTATTGATCGCATCAAAACTATTGTGGGAGAAGAGAACGCCAAACGTCTTTCGTTCTACGAGGCAAACGTCAATGATGCAGACGCACTGAACCGTATCTTTGACGAACACACTATTAATTTTGTTATTCATTTTGCAGGCTTCAAAGCTGTTGGCGAGTCTGTTACCAAACCTATTGAGTACTACACAAACAACCTGGGTAACACCCTCACCCTTCTTGATGTCATGAGAAACCATGGCTGCAAGTCAATTATTTTCTCGAGCTCTGCCACTGTTTACGGAGACCCAGATAGCCTCCCTCTAACCGAGCAAAGCCCCAAGAAGAACGCGACCAACCCTTATGGCTGGACTAAATGGATGATTGAGCAGATTCTCGCCGATGTTCACACCGCAGATCCAGAGTGGAACGTTGTCCTGCTTAGATACTTTAATCCTATTGGCGCTCACCAGTCGGGCCTCATCGGAGAAGATCCTGCAGGTATTCCAAACAACCTGGTACCTTATGTGGCTCAAGTTGCTGTGGGCAAGCGCGAAGCTGTTCACGTCTTTGGCGACGATTACAACACTCCAGATGGCACGGGCGTTCGCGACTACATCCACGTCTGTGACCTTGGTTCCGGCCACGTTGCTGCACTTAAGTGGATGACTGGCCGCACTGGCGTTGAGATCTTCAACCTGGGTACTGGCACCGGTAGCTCGGTACTTGATGTTATCAAGACGTTCTCAAAGGCTTGCGGCAAAGAGATTCCTTACGTCATCGAGCCTCGTCGTGCAGGAGATGTTGCTACCAACTATGCTGACTGTCAGAAAGCCGCTGAGATACTTGGCTGGAAAGCTCAGTACAACCTCGCCGACATGTGCCGCGACTCCTGGAAGTGGCAATCAATGAACCCAGACGGCTATCGCGGCTAGGATTTCCGTGAACTTCGCCGACTATCTCAAGCAAAAACTTCCCGCCGTTGAGTCAGAGATTATGCGCGGACTTCCCTCGCCTACAGCAGACAGCTCAGAGCATATTCGTACGGACCTAGAAACCTATCTCTACCAGCCACTCACTCACTTCAGTGCAGGTGGTGGCAAGCGCGTGCGCCCAGTTCTCTGCTGCCTAGGCGCCGAGGCAGTTGGCGAATCAGCTGAAGCCGTCCTACCTGTTGCCTGCGCCATCGAGGACTTCCAGTCAGCAGCGCTTATCCACGATGACATTGCAGACAAATCAGAAATGCGTCGTGGCGAGAAATGCCTCTATAAAACACTGGGAACTGGTCTTGCTATCAATGTTGGTGATGCCGCTCTGGTAAATGTTATCAGGCGCGTTACCATGGCCAGCAACCTTACTGACCAGCTTAAAGTTCGCATCATTGACACACTTCTCGTCATGGAAGAACACACTCTTGAAGGGCAAGCTTTAGACCTTGGCTGGGCACAAAATGAAAGGTGGGACATAACCTCCGCACAATACCTCTTTATGTCTCGTGCCAAAACAGCCTACTATTCTGCAGCGTATCCCCTTGTACTCGGCGCACTAATTGGTGATGCACCGGATAACACATTGCAAGTACTTAAAGAATTTGGACTCAAGGCCGGCCTTGCTTTTCAGTTACAAGATGATCTTCTCAACCTTATTGGTAATGCAGAAGCCCAAGGAAAAGACTATAGATCCGATATCACCGAAGGCAAACGGACTCTTGCTGTTGTATACGCCCTTGAGCATCTCAGCGAGCCAGATAAAACTGAACTTATCTCCATACTTTCTGCGCATACTACTGATACTTTATTGTTAGCTCGTGCTGTAAAGCTCATGAAGGATGCAAATGCGCTAGAATTTGTCCACACATATGCGCTTTCCCTTGTAGCTGAGGCAAAGAACATACTTAATACCGCAACACTTACTGAAGACGCTCGCGACACACTCTTGTCTATGGCAGACTTCTTTGTGAACCGAGAAAGGTAATTATGGACCCTATTACTCCTGGTAGCACAGGTGCTGCCGTAGAAGACATCCAAGAAAGACTTTCCAAGCTTGGTTACGAAATCACTAGTTCCGAGCGAGAAGACCATTCTTTTGGTAAATCAACTGCTCGTGCAGTCGCTCGTTTTAGGCTTGACCATGACCTTTCTTTAGGAGAAGACGTTGATACTCCTACTTGGTCAGTTTTGGTCGATGAAGGATATGAACTCGGCGATAGAACACTCTATCTACGTCTTCCAAACTTTCACGGTAACGACGTTCGTCAACTGCAAGAACGTCTTAATATCTTGGGTTTTTCGTGTGGTAACGTCGATGGTTATTACGGAGTCCATACAGAAGCTGCCGTTAAGCTCTTCCAAGAAAGCGTCGGTGAGCTTGCAGACGGTATGGCATTCCAGGACACCCTTGATGCTATTGAGCGTCTGCGCCACGTTTGGTCGGGCAAGCAGGCAAAAGGTCCTCATCCACAGGGCCCTATGGGCTTTGCTCGCGCTGCCAATGTACTTGAAACCACCTGTATTGCTATCACCGGAGAAGATCCTATTTCTAGAAATGTTGCTGCTCGCGTTTACAATCTCTCTAAAGCAACTACTGAAGCAAGTGGCATGACCTTACTTGATAGAGCAGATTCTCCAACTGATGCAGCCACTGTTTTAGTTTTAACTTCTCATGATGTTTCTAACATACCCGCACGTGGCCATGTAGGTATTGGGTCTGTTTCTATGACAGAAAATGATACACTTCCCGCACGTCTTCGTACTGCTATCGAATCTGCAGATACTACAGGATCTCCCATCAAAATTGTACTTCCAGAAGGAACTAATGTAGACGGCTCATTTACCACAGCAGATGCACAAACTTTAGCAGTTCTTGTTCTTGACGCAATTTGTGGCGCATTTTCGTCATTAAGCTGATACACTATTTAGGGTTGTGTACAAACCAACGTAGTGATTACATTGGGGTATCGTCCAACGGTTAGGACACGGGTTT
>JABZIF010000051.1 GCA_015258485.1 Atopobiaceae bacterium
GTGACATTCTGACTGGCAACTAAACAAAAGATGGTAGAGGATATACAAGACATTCGTTTTGGCGCAGTGACATTCTGACTGGCAACTAAACCAAAAGTCAGGCGGGGAGACTGGAGCGCCTGTTTTGGTGCAGTAACGTCCTGGCTGGTAAAGACGATATAAAGTGGTTATACAACTCAGATTCAGATGGAAAGTACTGTCATAATGTAGCCTATTGACATTGTATTAAAAGAATATAGTATTACATTAACAACGTGTAGCACAATTAGCAGTGCCCTTGTTGGAGATGACTCAGGTGCAAATCCTGACCGTTGTTATTAGCCGCCATAGAGCGGCTTTTTTGTTGGACAATAGATAAATTCAGTTTGTTCTTCTATTCATCATTCGAGAGAAGATTGTTAAACAACTCTTCAATTTCATTGTTTCTTTGAATAGTCTCGTTCCTATCAAGTAACCATTGACCATTCTGATAAGAGAGAACATCACCTTGCTGAGCATTATCTGGAAGCTCACTACAAGGGACTATAAGCATATTGCCTGGCTGGTCATTGAGCTCAAGAACAGCAAAATTGTTATCTTCAAATCGATCAATGACTGCCTTCATGAGCGGCTCCTTGATCCAGTTGATTTGTTTGGATTTTCCTTTGAAGAGGGAGCAACAACAGAACCGTTTTTCTCGCCAGCTATAGTGATTGTTGTGCCATCACAGGTGAGTGTAATAGTTCCGTTGGCACCTGTTCCCCAGATTTCAACAGAATGCCTGTGTAGAGCTTTTAGGACCGATTGCATGGGATGTCCATAGGAGTTATCAAGAGCGTAAGAGGCAATAGCGTAGGTAGGAGAAAGCTCTTGGACAAGTCGATCGTTTGTCCCCGTGCGAGAGCCATGATGGGAAAGCTTAAGCACGTCAATATGACCTGGATTGGCTTGTTGAATAGCGTTAATAGGAGCGTCGCCTGTGAATAAAAACGTTTTGCTGCCAACGGTTAGTTTGACGATTATTGAGTAATCGTTGGTATCGAGAAAATCGGCATTTTTTGGTGGCCAGAGAATCTCAAGTTTGTAGTCGCCTGTTTGATCAATGATGGTTCCTGCTTCAGCAAGGGTTATATGCATGTTTTTGTTTTGTATGGCTGTTAGAAATTTTCTGTACGTTGCTGTATTGTTTGTTTTGTTTGGTGCGTAAATTGTGTCGATTTTAGTATCTGAGATGATGTCGGCCATGCCGCCTATGTGGTCTTCATCAGGATGAGTGGCTACTAGGTAATCAATTTTGTCTCGGCCAAGTTCGTGAAGTGTCGAAGTAATTTTTGGCGCTGAGCCGGTTTGACCGGCATCGATAAGCACGGTTTTCTGCGGGAGCGCAATAAGAATTGCATCACCTTGACCAACATCGATGAATTTAATGGTCACATTTGAAGATGCTTGTGTGGGATTAGTTGAATTGTTAGAGCCTGTCTGTGAGGAAGTATTTGGTGCTTGGACGGTAGTTTCTTGATGGGTGAGCTGTGGGATTGAGATTGTGGTTGAGGATGTTTGTGTGAGCGCCATGCTAAAGTAAAGACCAATGCCCAATGCAGCTAGAGCAACGGCAATTCTTTGTTTGGCAGCAAATTTTTTATGTGGTTTAAATTGGCCTTTAAAGAGTTTTTTGGGAGCGTTTGTGTCCTCATAAATGAGATATAACAAGCTTTCTATAATTGGATACGAAAAAATGACTGGTAGAAGTATTGTTTGATTAAGAGTAATTGCACCAAGAATTAGTAGCGCATTAACAATAAGTCTGAGAAGTCCTGATTTCCAGTTTTTAAGATAGAACTGTGGTATGCCAAAAATGCCAAATATAAGGGAAAGGATGAACACAAAAAAGTAGTCTGATTGTCTGTTGAGAATTGCGTTAGATGATTCGGCTGGGTTCTCAGATTGCTTTGGGTTGGACATAAGACCTCTTTGGAAAATTCGTTCTGAAGAATCGTACCTTATTTGAGAAGATATTCAACTGCTTTTTGTATGCGTACATCAATGTTTTGGAAATGATTCCCACGATTTAGCTCAAATATTGCTGTTATCCCGGCTGTTTGGAGTTCTTGTTTGATGAGTTCAGCGTTTTTGCGCACGTGCATAATTTGTGGATTGGGGGTTCGCTCTTCTCGATCACCTAATGAGAGATAAACGCAAGCAAGGTTAACCTCACCTGAGCTTAGCTGTTTATCAACGTAATCTGTGAGTCCGGGGAACCAAAACGATCCCGAGACGGCACCAATACGTTGGAAGATAACTTTATTTTTCTGATTGACCGTTGACGGTACACTAGCGTAAAAAGTGTTTGGTGCAATATTTTGTTGGCTGAGCCCTGACCAAAGGCTAAACAGTCCAGCGAGCGAATAGCCTACCAGTATGCGATATGCTGGTGGTTTGGGCAGAGATGACTCTGCCCAGGGAATAATTTGTTCAGTGATAGTGCTGAATGTGTCCTGTGCTCCATCGCCAAAATCAGCACCCTTTGCAAAGACACGTGATGCTTTCCAGGGAGAAAATCGATGTTCCCACTGGTCAACGCCAATAACTACCAAAGAAACGTTGTCAGGTACCTGTACGGAAGAGTGGTCGGCCATGTTGTCAAGAAGGTAGACGATAGGAGCTTCAGCTACAGAAGATATCTGCGCTTGGATAGAAAGCCCGGAGAAGACGGTTTTTCTTGTCGCAGACTTGTTTGTCATATTCACTAGGCCCTACTCGCTAAGATTCATTTGCATATAGTAGACGTTTTCACGTAGGTGACTGGCAACCTCACGGTCGATGGTGCCATTAAATTGCAGTCTAGAAATCTGATTTAACTCAATGCGGAGTGAATTTTCTGCAACATCATCGGCATATTTACGAGCGTTTTTGATTTGCTCTCTAAAGTGTGGAGACAGCTTATGTGTGTCTGGATTGAAAGGGAGTTGGTATGCAAGTTGTGAGGCGTTTGACGCAGCATCCGGATTGGTATTAATTCGACTCCAGATAGACTCAATTGCGGACTCATGACCAATCATAAGGTTTGATGCAATGATTGCCATTTGCTCATCATCGCTGTTTGCAATTTGCTCCAAGTCATCAATTGCTGCATATTCCATTTCCAATGTATAGAGACACGCAAGATAGTATGCTTGATCTGCGTCTTCAAGATGACGAATATCCCCATCGAATAACTGTCGTATATAGTGACGTAGTTCATGAATAAGTGCAAAAACTTTGGATTTATGTTGGGTTTTTAGAGCGATAGTCGCAACCGGACCGTAGTAACCAACAGACCTACGTATTGACGTAATATCGTTAACAATTTGATTCCAAGTAATGTGTGGATATGTCTTTTGATGACGTTCGCGTAATCTGACGAGAAGAGCGTGCTGAATTTCTGTTTCATGTTGGATAAGCTGTGTTATTTGTTTGCCATCATGAGGAGAGGTAATTCTTGCGGCGAATAATCGATTGTTATAACGCGAGATAGCTAAACGAAGTGCTGGAAGATATTTTGCAGATGAGTCTTCAGAATGAGAGAGGTTTCTGAGTTCCTCAATGGTTGCTTGTAAGACGGCAATTTCTCCCGCACGAATGCGCTCGGGTAGATTGGAATCAGTCTCTGGTGATTTTGATAGTACGGGTAGGATATTATCAGCGAGAAGTAGCGTGGCTAAGATGACGCCTGCTGCGAGTGTGATAATGAGATCTCGTTGGGGAAATGCCGCTCCAGACTGCATAATCAATGGCAGTGTGTAGATGATTGATAATGTTACTGCACCCTTTGCGCCTGCAATAGTGGTGACAAGTACATTTTTGATAAGTTCAGTGTGTGTGATTTTTTCTGGTGCAATGGCGGCTACTGGTGTATCGGGTTTCTCGTTAGCTGGGGATACTGAGTCCGAGTCTTTGCCGGTACAGAGATGACCACCATGTCGTAGCTTGTTGGTTTCAAGGGCAAAGAGCCATGCAAAGCGGACAGCATACATGACTAAAGTTGCAACGGCTACGATTCCAATGATTTGTAGGAGGTTAAGGCCGCCATTGAATCCTGGAATAACGGCAAGCGGCAGTTGAATTCCTAGAAAGACAAAGATAGTACCGTTAATTAAGAAGCTGATAACACTCCAGCTGGAGTCGGATGCAAGTTTTTTTCGAGCAGCCATTGCTGTGTCGTTTTGTCTTCGAGGAGATGCGATTGCGAAGCCAGCTGCAACAACAGCAAGTATTCCCGAGACATGGAGTGTTTCAGCAAGGAGATATACCAAAAAGGGCGTTAGTACTTCATATAAAACATTAGCTACGGTGTCGGTGTATCCTAACCGGCTCAAGACCGTGTTGAGTGTTGATAGCATAATACCAGCTATAAGGCCTACTACAATACCACCGATGAAGAGCAATGCAAATGAACCCGCAGCATCCATAGCTGAAAATGAGCCAGTTACCGCTGCAGCAACCGAGAACTGGAATGCAACGACACCGGACGCATCATTGATGAGAGATTCTCCAGAAAGAAGTGTTTGCTGTCTTTTGGTGAGGTGAATGTTTGATTTGAGTGCTGTTACCGTGGCGGCATCAGTGGGACCGAGTGCTGCTGCAAGTGCAAAAGCGGCGGCCAGAGGGATGGACGGAACCATGATATGTAAAATGTTTCCGACTACGAAGACACTAACAATTACCAGCGTAATTGCAAGTGAAAGAATGCTTTTGAGGTTAAGGAGAAGTGCACGAATATTAATTTCTCTTGTCTCGTTGTAAAGAAGTGGAGCGATAAAAAGAAGCATAAAAAGCTCTGAGTTCAAGTGGACGTCTTGTATTGTGGGAAGCGCGAGTGCAACTAAAAGACCGATGATTACTTGAATGACAGGGATTGAGACGTTTACGAGTTTATCGATGACCGACGATGCGGCAACGCAGGTGAGAACAATAAGTATGAACTCAAAGGTTTCCAATGGAAATCCTTTCTTGTGATGGATTACATAACTCGTTAAATACTTGTTATGTTGTACCCAAAACTCGAGGATTTTTAAGCATGTTAGTTAGGATTGTAGCGAGAATTGGTTTTTGTAATTGCAGATAGTTTACTTATAGGTTCGAAACTGATGGATTTAAGTGAACTATAAAGACAATAGTTGGTTAAAGTATGCTATTCAATAAACCCTGTACTGGTCATTAGGTAATGTAGTATTTGAATTGTCGCCCAAAGAGCTGCAATCGTATAGTACGGCCATAAATGAGATTTTGTGATGGCGATAAACTCTCGAATAAATGCTGTTGGCCAATACCAGCCACGCGTGTGAGACCCAACACCATCAGCCTTAAGCTTAAGTTTATGTGCATATTCCGCACATCTAAATACATGAAAGTCGCTTGTAACAACCGCAGTGGTGTAATCGCTGCGTTGGGTATCGTGTCCAATGACTAAAACTGAATATTGCAAATTTTCCATGGTTGTCGTGGATTTATCTTCCATTAAAATCGCATTGTTAGGAACTCCTTTTTTGAGGAGATAGTCATGCATAGCTTGAGCTTCTGACACAACTTCATCAGTGCCTTGACCGCCAGAAACAATAAATTTTCCGTGTTGATTTTGATGGTTCCAAAGCTCAAGAGCTTTATCAATTCTGCCAGCGAGTAGTGGGGAAGGCTCGTTTTCATTAAGCCCAGCTCCATGAATAATAATATAGTCATAAATGCGTTTACGAGGAAGAATTCGATACAGCCATGAGTATAGTAAGAGTGCTACAAAGGTAAAGGAAAACCATAGCCCTTCGAATACAAATAAGATAAATATGGCGCCAGCAATTGACCTAACATCTGGATTGAAATGGTATACAAGTATGGGCGAGAAATACATAAGAAATATGAATCCCGCCATGAGTAATGGTAGAAATGAAGTTAGTGAGAATCCATTTCTGCGGACAACGGTAATTGTGTTTATTAATAAAAATATTGCAGTAATAACGGGTGCAAAAAGGAGTATCACTATCAGGACCACAATAGAAGTATTATTTCCAAAACGTAGTATTACAAAGAACGATGTCCAAGCCAGGGCCGCAAGAAGATAGAGTGCATTTCTGAACTGCCTTGGTTCTTTTAGAAACGAGAAGATAAAAAGTGCCCCTGATATAATTGCTGGAGATAATAATAGGGCACAAGAAAATATATATTGCCAGTCTACGTAAATGCCTGCATCATGTAAAAATGCATCGATTGGCATAAAAACTCCTTATCGAATTTGTTTGTTAAGTCAGTATAAAAGAATATTTCGTATCGTTTTCTGTGTATAGCCATGTCTTATAGTTTTTACATTTTAACGGGATGTCTAATAGGGTGTTTCGACGAACGGTAACCGTTTGGCGAAACGTATAAAAATTTTGAAGGATGATTCGATAATTAGCATATTTATATGCACGTTATAGTACAGTGCATAGAACGGCACACCCTTTTACAGGACTTCATGACTACCTGAGGGTACGCTACCTTGCGGTAATCAGTGGGTCAAGTTTGACCTGGTAGAGCATGCGTGGGCAATTACGGGCGACGAGCCTCAAGAAGAGTCTAGGTGTGTGTTTATTGGTTGCGGCTTGCCGCGTCATGGACTTCGTGAAGTATTTGTGCCGGCATTCTGGCACGAGCAGTCGGACCTTGCTGATGAGCATGACCATTCACATTGCGATCACGAGCATGGCCACTGTGAGCACGAGGGTCACGTGCACGGTGAGCACAACGAGCACGAGGACCACGAGCACGGCGAACACCATGAGTACTGAGTTGTGTAGCTCGTAAAACTTGCAACTAAAAGAACCTCCAACTTCATTTTAGGTTTCATGGTGAACAAAAAATATCCCGCAGTACACAGTGTGATGAATAAGATTACCGGTGTGATACTTCTTCTCTTACCACTAACATTTACACGAATCGACCTACGTTATAGTGGAGTATTCGCATGTGTTGTAGCAACCTTTGCTGCGATATAGGAGGGACATTGGATCAGGACCGGAAAGGCTGATGTTAATGATTAAGTGCGAAA
>JABZIF010000052.1 GCA_015258485.1 Atopobiaceae bacterium
ACTTTAAACACAGGAGGTTGCCGTGAGTGACTCGCGGTCACAGACCACGCAGACCACATATATACATGCACCTTCTGCTCAGCAGACAACTTTTGCGGCTGAGCCGGAAGTTTTGCTGGATCGATATCGCGTTCTTGCCCGTAGAGGCAACGGAGGCTTTGGTACTGTTTGTACCTGCTGGGATACTCGCTTGCAGAGGCGTGTGGCTATCAAACGCATGCCGCTTTTAGGTGCTTCTGAAACTCCTGGTGTGCTGGCTTCCACGGTTGATGAAGCGCTCTCAGAGGCACGAACTGCCTGCTTATTAGCACACCCCAACATTGTGACCGTTCATGACTTTGAAATTGAAAGCAATTACGCCTACCTAGTTATGGAGTTTGTAGACGGTCTCAACCTATCTGAGCTCCTAACTCGTGTTGAAGGCGGCTATCTTACCTACGCTGAAGCTGCTCACATGGTCTCTTCACTTGCAAAGGCACTCCAGTACGCCCACGATAACGGCGTTCTTCACCTGGATATTAAGCCAACTAACATTATGATTGACCGCCAAGGTACCGTAAAACTTGCCGATTTTGGTATGGCAACGCTTGCTTCGGCTGCTGGTTATGGCGGTGCTCGAGGCGGCACGGTAGGCTACATGCCTCCTGAGCAAGTTGAAGGCATGCTTGTTGACGAACGTGCTGATATTTTCTCGCTTGCTGTTGTTTTGAGACAGGCCCTTACAGGGTCTAATGTATTCTCAGGCAGAACTGCAAAAGAATCACTTGATCGTATATACAAAGGTCCAAAGATTCCTCTGTTAAAAGAAGATCCCGAAGTTCCGTTTGCCGTAGACGCAGCCTTGACGCAAGCACTTTCTCCTGAGCCATCTCTGCGACAGGGCAGTATTTCTGAATTCGCGCAAGAAATCGTGACTCCTCTTGGCAACGAAAAACAGGGCGAGAAAAGCCTCAAAGCCTTAGTAGCACAGTCAGAAGAAGAAGAGACCGAGACCTGGGATGTCAAGCATCTTCCTCTTTCAATTCGTTTCCCCTGGCTGCCCTCAGTTGCTGTACGTGGCACATCCGCACTGGTCACCGGCGTTCTTCTCGCCCAATTGTTTCAATTTATTGAACCAGATTCACTCATATTTATTGTCGTGGGCTCCCTTGTGGGGGCAGCAATTGCCGCTCTTTGGACACCCTTAGGATCCGCGCTTATCATTGCGTGTACAGCGTACGCTCTGGCAAGCATTAGTCCTACTAGCACCTCATTCCCATTTGCAACGCTTGTAACCTTAGTAAGCGTTATCTGGTGGGCGTTTGCGGGAAGAGCCTCAAAGCTCAGCAGCATTAACTGCTTGCTAGGTGCATTATTGCCCACTCCTGTTTCGGCGCCAACTCTTGCCTCTGCTACTATGCGACCTTTGCCTGCAGTTTTGACAGGAGCCTTCAGCTATCTCTTTGGAACTCTGTTTATTAAAGGTGTGTCTTTTGGCTTTGCTGCAACACCTCTCGCTTATGACTACACCTCGCTAGCCGGGGGTCTTCCTTTCTGGATCCGTTTTGGAACATGCGCACTATCTGCTCTTTTAGGTTCACTGATAAGTCAAAAAAGACGTCGCGGATGGATGATTTTTGGACAAATTGTCTGCGCTACATTACTTTCAGGTGGCTTTATATGGGCAGCTTGGATGGAGAATCCCAATTTTTGGGTAGTTGAAAGTATAGTTTCAGTACTAATTACGGTATTCTTATGTGTACTTGTATGTATTGCAATTGTCCTGATAGGTCCACTTCAAGCGGATCAGGAAGGCGAGGAATTAGATGAGCTTTCTTAGTGACTTTGAAAACCGTATTGGTTCGGTCTTTGGCGCCGCACCTCAAGGATATGCAGAGCCTTTCTCTTTCAAGAAGCTAGCCAAACGCGCAGCTAAAGAGATGGAACGTGAGACATATGAAATCGATGGTGTAGACACTGCACCTGCCTTGTATACCGTTTTAGTTGCTCCTCAAGATGATTCACTGATGCGTCCTCTTTATGCTAATCTAACTGCAGAGATTTCTAACTTTGTGGCTACTCAGGCTCAGCAAAAAGATTATGTATTTGTAGGCCAACCTCTTGTTCGTTTTATGGTTGATCCTTCTCTAAAACCTGGAAAATTTGCTGTCTTTGCAGAAAATGTCGATGGCAATACTCTTGACCAGCTACGTAATGAAGAACGTGCTTTCTTGGGAGGAAACTCCAGTGTTGGAGGAGCTGCGGCACAGATGCCTCAACAACACAATTCCCGCGCTACTGTTCAGCCAGAATCACAGCCAGAGCCAGATCCGTTGTCTGTAGTTCGACCTGTTTCTGCAGATAATGCAACGCCAGAGGTATTGGGTGATCTTGCTGGTACAGATGCCGGCCTTGCAGTAATGCCACCAGATTTTGTTGAGGCTCAAGGTGCAATTCCTGTTGTTTCTGCAGCTGAATCCACCCCAATGCCTGTTCTCCCTAGCTCAAATGAACTTCCAGACCTTCCAGTAAACGGTGCTATCCCAACAGCAGCTCCCGTTCCTATGACTCAGCGTCGTATCACACCTTCCCTTGATGCGCAGCTTAATGGCATAGGTGGACGTTCTTCTCGCAATTTGCAAGGCACACCACGCGCAAATATGGACGCTATCTGCATCTTAATTGATCGTCAGAGTGGCCGTTCGTATCGTGTTGAGGCTCCTCGCGCTATCATTGGTCGTGAGCGTTCTCAAGCAGACATTGTTCTGCGTGATCCCAACGTTTCAAGACGTCATGCCGAAATGACCTACGACGGTCACGATTGGCACATTGCTGATTTGCACTCCACCAACGGAACGCTAGTCAACGATATAGACGTAGATGAGGTTATTCTGCGCGATGGAGACCTTATTACCATTGGTCTTATGGACCTTCAGTTCCGGGAGAACTAATGATTGATTTGATTCTCTTTGCAGGACGCGTTCTGCTTGTTGTCCTGCTTTACATCTTCTTGTTCTCAGTCATGCGCACAGGTATTGGTCTTGTTCGTGGACAACGCAAAGACGGAGCTATTTGGTCCGTCGATGTCGAGAAGGGCGTCAAGTCCTTACGCGGCCTTCACGTTGACATCTTAGGTCCCGTTGTCATCGGACGCTCTCCTTCTTCTGACATCGTGATTGACGAACCTTACGTTTCTGCTTCACACGCTCGCTTTACAATCCAGGGCCCTGCTCTGGTGCTTGAAGACCTTGGATCCACAAATGGAACCATGGTTAATGGTCACATCATCGAACAACCTGTTACCCTTCGTGACACAGATGAAGTCCAGGTTGGCGATGTGATTATGCGTGTTGGACGTCGATAAGAGGCTCATGGTTTCTTCTGATACAACACATATTTCTGATACACCTACTCAAGAGCCCGTTAGTGCTCCTGGTCGTTGTGAGTTGCCACTTGATGGTCGAGGCGATACAGAAGCAGTTTCAGGCTCTAATACCTTTATTTCTTGGGGTGCCCGCTCTGACGTAGGATTAGTCCGCGATCACAACGAAGACTCATTCCTCCTGCGTACTCCTCTCTTTGCCATCTGTGACGGTATGGGAGGACACGCTGCTGGTGAAGTGGCAAGCTCAATTGCTGTAAAAGTTATCGCTGAACAGGCTCCAAGTACTGCAGACGACGTACGTCTTGGTGCTGCAATTGAGGCCGCTAACCAGGAAGTTATTGATGCTCCTGCAAAGGGTGTTGGCAAACCTGGAATGGGTTCCACTGCTTCTGCTGTTCTCATTGAAGGCAATCAGATGGCTGTTGCCCATGTTGGTGACTCCCGTATTTATCTGCTTCATCACGGAACTTTGGTTCGCATTACTCACGATCACAGCTACGTTGAGGAGCTCATTGATTCTGGACAAATTACTGCTGATGAGGCTCGTACACACCCTTCTCGCTCAGTAGTTACACGAGCCCTTGGTTCTGATCCAGACATGTATGCAGATCATTTCTCACTCGAAGTATCTGATGGTGATCGCATCATTTTGTGCTCCGATGGTCTTTCTGGCATGGTTCCTGATGACGAGATTGAATCTATTGCCGTCTCTAACGTCACACCACAAAAGGCTGCCGATAACCTTGTTTCTGCAGCTCTTACCTATGGTGGATCAGACAACATCACTGTTATTGTCATCGATGTCTTAGACGACGGTATAGCCGATCAAACAAGGCGACACCTTACCCGTGGCGTCATTGCAACGTTTATCTCATTCCTTGCACTCTTTGCAGCCACTATTGCCGTGTTCTTCCTATTTGTAAGCAGCGAGTGGTACTTAGGAATCAACGGAACTACCGTTGGTGTATATCGAGGTATTCCTACAACAATTGCTGGCATAAATATGTCTTCTCTTGTTGAAACTACGTCAATCGAAATAAAAGATTTGCCTGACGCAGTTCAAGACTCGCTTGCCGACGGAATCCGTGTTAAAGATGAGGATGAAGCGCACAGCACCGTCGAAGATTACCGCAAGCAAATTGACGATGCCAACAATCGAGCAGTTAAAAAGAAAGAAGATGCTCAATCTAGCGGAACACCAACAACAGAAACAACAACTTCAACAACAAATTCGGGAGGTGAGTAGGAATGGAAAAAACAGGTGGATTAAGGCGTAATACGGAACTCTTCTTATTGTTTGTTGGAGCGATTCCAGTATTTCTACTGTACGCCATGTATATGATTACTGCTCGTTCAACGCTAAGCGTTGAGACTATGGCCGTTCCTATTGGTCTCTTCGCAGCATTTACCGTAGCTCACATCGCTATTAGATTCCTTGCCCCCGCAGCTGACCCCGCCATTCTCCCCATTGTGTTTGTGCTTTCGGGAATTGGTATCACCATGGTCACTAGACTTTCTCCAAATCTCGCAGTCAACCAGACTATTTGGCTTTTTATCTCTGTTGTTGTCATGATTGTGGTGCTAGCGATCATTAGAAACCTTGACGCGTTAGCGGACTACAAATACTCCATTGGTATTCTTGGCGTCATATTGCTTCTTCTGCCAATTGTTATTGGTCAGGACCGCTACGGCTCAAGGCTTTGGATTTCGTTTGGTTCCTTTACTTTCCAGCCTGGCGAGATTGCAAAGATTGCTATTACGCTCTTTCTGGCGTTTTACCTTGCGCTTAATCGAGAAGCTCTGTCGGTCTCCATGCGCTCTGTGGGACCATTCCGAATTCCTCGCTTCAAAATGCTACTGCCCTTGTTTGTCATGTGGGGCATCAGTCTGATTGTTGTTATTTTTGAACGCGACCTTGGTAGCGCACTTCTTTTCTTCGTTTTCTTTGTCATTATGCTTTATGTTGCAACAGGTCGCGCTAGCTACGTTTTTGTCAGCGTTGCGCTCTTGGCTATCGGTGGCGTGGTACTTTACCACTTCTTTAGCCATGTTCAGACTCGTGTCAACATTTGGCTTGACCCCTTCAAAGATCCCTCTGGAGATGGCTTCCAAATTGTTCAGTCTCTTTATTCCATCGCAGATGGAGGACTTGCAGGTACAGGAATTGATAAGGGAATGCCTACACTCATTCCTGTTGTCGAGTCTGACTTTATTTTCTCTGCCATTGCTGAAGAAATGGGTCTTTTTGGTGGAGCAGCAATTATTACCCTGTTCCTGCTCCTTACAGTGCGTGGTCTTGCAACAGCCGCTCGTGCAAAGTCTGATTCATCTGCCTTTGCCGCAGCTGGTCTTACCAGTGTTTTGGCGTTCCAAACCTTCCTTATTATTGCAGGCGTTACTAAGCTCATGCCTCTTACTGGCGTCACTCTACCCTTTATGAGCCAGGGCGGCAGTTCTCTGCTTTCCAGCTTTATCATTGTTGCCTTACTGCTCAGAGCAGGTGACGAGGGAACTGGTCGCGAGACAGAGCTTGAACCAAGCAAAAAAGTGCTTGATTCCCAGAGGCTTGAAATTTCTTCTGGTGGAGCTCACGCCTCTTCCGTTCTGCACGGTAGTCACATCCGCGGAGGCTTTGATCTGCAGTCTGAGGAGTCAGGTGTTCTAGGGCGCGTTGCTCTTGGAAAGCGTCTAACCAATTTGGTTACCGTATTTACCCTCTTCTTCACCGTTCTTCTCGGCAATCTAACTTTCCTAATGGTAATTGACGCCCCTAGGCTTCAAGCACTTCCTACCAACAACCACACTATTGCTAAGAGCGCTTACGTTCAGCGCGGTGCCATCATAACCTCTGACGGAGTCACACTGGCAGAAAGCGTCAAACAAGACGACGGTACCTACGTGCGCAACTATCCGCATGATGGTATGGCTTCTCACACGGTTGGCTACATCTCTACTCAGTACGGAACTGCGGGCATTGAGTCCTCCATGAACGAAACACTCACTGGCCATGCAGATCATTCCGATTGGAGAAGCGCTCTGTACTCGATGGCCGGTATTAACACCGCTGGTTCAAGTGTTGTTCTGACCATCAATTCCCAAATGCAGGCCGTAGCAGAAGCTGCACTCCAAGGTTATTCTGGCTCTATTGTTGTTATGGATCCATCTACCGGAGCTGTACTTGCAAAGGCTTCAAGTCCTTCATATACCCACGCTGAACTGGGTACTATTATTGAATCCGGTACTGGCAGTCAGTTAGTCGACAGAACTACCCAGGCACTCTACTCCCCTGGCTCATCCTTTAAGACCGTTACGCTTTCTGCTGGTATTGATACGCACAAAACCACGCTGGACACCACATACTCAGCTCCAGGAACCATGGAGCTTGGCGGTGGTACTATCCACAACTACGCCAACGAGGACATGGGCACCATTCCTCTGCGTGAGGCGTTTGCCCGCTCTTCCAATACGGCTTTAGCACAGCTTGGTGTCGCACTTGGCGCAGACAACCTGGTCAGCTATGCACGCGCCTTTGGTTATGGCACC
>JABZIF010000053.1 GCA_015258485.1 Atopobiaceae bacterium
CTCTCATTTTTGCAGTCAAATGCACGCAGCGGATTAATCTCCGCACGCTCAAGACAGTCCTCACACATCTGATCCTTGTGATCAAGAATGAACTGCTTGACCTTCTCGCGATATGCAGGACGGCACTCCGCATCGCCCATAGAGTTAATCATGAGCTTCATATCAGCTGGCGAGAAACCCATCTGCTCGTAAAACTTCATCAACATGATGATGGACTCTGCATCAGCAGCTGGATCAGAAGCTCCAAGCCACTCAACGCCTACCTGGTGAAACTGACGCAGACGGCCCTTCTGAGGACGTTCCCCTCTAAACATTGCCTCGGCATACCAAAGCTTTGCAGGCGTTCCACCCTGTGGCACAAAGTTATGCTCAACGGCAGCGCGAACCACACCAGCAGTTCCCTCAGGACGCATGGCCATACGCTGACGAGGCTTAAGTCCAGACTCTGTTCCTGACGCTAAAAGATCATCGAGCAGGGCTCCAGAAAAAACACGAAACATCTCTTTGCGTACAACATCAGTTGACTCACCAATACCGTGAACAAAAGTATCTACCTGCTCAAGTGCAGGAGTCTCAATGCGGTCAAAACCGTAAGTACCAAACAAATGGCGAGCCACATCCTGCATGTGCTCCCAAGAGCGCATATAGCCGCCATAAAGATCTTCGGTACCTTGAATTCTCTGACCCATGAATCCTCCTTGTAAAAACTCGAACATATCTAGTTTACCCACAAGAAGCATTTGTGCCACAAAAAGCACATGGTAAGTTTCGATTATTTTTTAGAGATATAAATAACAAGCATAATGAGGGTTGATTTTTAATTCCTACCAATTAGTATGAATTAGCGGACTTTAGGGTAAAACAAAGCCGTAAGCAGCATGAGCTAATTGCTTACGCTGTGTCACAAGCAAGCTAGCACGTCAAACTACACCATTGTGGCAGTTTAACAATCTAGCTCTTACATATCGTGCATTTGCACGTGGAGATAGTTTTGGAGAGATGTATGGCAAGTGAATTACTCCGTGTAAACGGTATTTCTGCAGGTACTGAAGAAAAATCAATCCTGCATTCTATTAATTTAACCATCGGTGACGGTCAAGCGCACGTCCTCATGGGACCTAACGGTGCAGGTAAGTCTACTCTTGGCCGAGTCATCATGGGTGATCCCACCTACAAAATCACTGACGGCTCTCTTGTTTTTAACAACGAAGATGTAACTGATCTTACAGCGGATAAACGCTCCCTTGCAGGTATTTTCCTCTCCTATCAAGCTCCTGTTGAGGTACCTGGTGTTCCTCTGTATTCATTCTTACGTACCATTACGCAGATGCGTCCCGAGCTCAAAATGACCGCACGTCAATTCCGTGCACGCGTCGGAGAAATTTCTAATCAGCTAGAACTTGATCAGGGCTTCTTAATGCGTGAGCTCAATGTTGGTTTCTCTGGTGGCGAGAAGAAAAAAGTAGAGATGCTTCAACTTCTGCTATTGCAGCCTAAGCTTGCCATTCTCGACGAGACCGATTCAGGACTTGACGTTGACGCCTTGAGTGTTGTCTCTAAAGGTATCCAAGCATATCGTGAAACATGCAATGGATCTCTACTCATCATCACTCACAACACTCGTATTCTTGAACGCCTTGATATTGATCACACTCACGTTATGGTTAAAGGTCACCTTGTTGCCGATGGTCCTGCAAGTCTCATTGATCAAATTGATCAGGAAGGCTTTGAGCGTTTCGAGAGCACTGTCAATGAGGGTGGTGCTCACTAGTGAACGAGAAAAAACGATCTGAGGTCGCTGACGTAGATCGTTCTCTCTACGACTTTACTAAGTCAGAGGAGGGTTACGAGCGCTACGATGACGGTCTAACACCAGAAATTGTTCGTGCAATTTCTCAGAAAAAAGATGAGCCTGAATGGATGCTTCAGATGAGGCTTGCGGCTCTAGAAACCTATCACCAGCGACAAATGGCTACCAACTGGGGACCCTCTATTGCTGGTCTGGATTTGAACCATATCTCCACGTATGTCTCGCCAAAAACTCAACAGGCAAATAGCTGGGATGATGTCCCCGATGACATTAGAGATACCTTTGATCGCTTGGGCATTCCACAAGCAGAAGCAGAGAGCCTTGCTGGTGTTGGTGCGCAATACGATTCAGAAATTGTGTACCACAATATGCGTGAAGAAGTTGCTGAACAGGGAGTTATCTACACTACTATTGAAGATGCACTTCACGATAAAAAATGGGAGCCAGTTGTTAAAGAGTACTTTGGCACACTCATTCCTCCATCAGACCATAAGTTTGCGGCGTTGCACTATGCTGTGTGGTCTGGTGGCTCATTTGTCTACGTACCCGCAGGCGTTTCTTTGGATTACCCCCTGCAAAGTTACTTCAGACTTAATGCTCAAGGTGCAGGACAGTTTGAACACACGCTTATTATTGTCGAGAAGGACGCCGATCTTCATTTTATCGAGGGTTGCTCGGCACCTAAATACTATGCGGCAAACCTTCATGCTGGTGCTGTTGAGCTCTTTGTTAAAGATGGCGCACGTCTGCGTTACTCGACCATTGAAAACTGGTCAAAAAACATGTATAACCTCAACACCAAGCGTGCTTTAGTGGGAAGTAATGCAAAGATGGAGTGGGTATCCGGCTCTTTTGGCAGCCACGTTTCCTATCTCTATCCCACCACCATCATGCATGGAGATTCGTCTAAGTGCGACTTCACCGGCATCACTTTTGCTGGTGCAACACAAGACCTTGATACGGGCTGTAAAGTCATCATCAACGGCTCTGACAACACAGCAAATGTTGACACCAAGTCAATCTCTAAAGACGGTGGTGTTAACACGTTCCGTTCTGCAGTTACCGTTGGACGTAAAGCAGAAAATGCTCGCGTTGCTTTCTCTTGTCAGTCGCTCATGCTAGACAATATAAGCCGCTCTGACACCATCCCCGAGATGGACATTCGCAACGCAACAGCACAAATTGGACACGAGGCAACCATTGGACGCATTTCTGACGATACTGTGCTTTACCTTATGAGCCGTGGTTGCTCTGAAGCTGAAGCCCGCACCATGGTTGTAAACGGATTTGCTAACCCCGTCTCTAAAGAGCTTCCTATGGAATACGCTGTTGAAATGAATAACCTTATTAAACTCGAGATGGAAGGAGCAATTGGCTAATGGAAGACGTAAAAATCACAAGCGCCAATGTTCCTGCAGCTCAAACCTGGAACCGTCTACACGCTAATGCCCTATCAATTTCTGTACCTAATAATGCTGATACTGGCACTGTCTACCTTCCCCTACCTCGACTCTTTGAGCGTATTGAGTGTGGTATGGGTCAAGAAGTGACTAACTACATTGAATCCCAGGTATTTGATGCAGATTTCTACAATGTTCCTGCTCATACAAAACGTGAAGAGCCTATCGTAGTTGCCGTTTCAGCAGCCCAAAACCAATGTTCAAACACGGGTATTATCATACGCGAGGGCGCAGAAGCAACCGTAGTTGTTGCTGCTTTTGCTGGCGAGAAGAACAATGCAACAGCAGATAGCGCACCTGCAGCAAACACTGCTCTTACAGCAAACGATGCTCCTGCTACAAGCGCTGCACTCACACGCGTTGTTATTGAAGCCGGAGCTCGGCTACATCTTATTGAAATGCTCGGAGTAAATGAAGGCCAGCAGCACCTCGAGAGTGTTGGTCTTGAGATTCATGAAAATGCTTCTGTTGATGTCAAGCAATACGCACTTGGCGGATCAACCGTTGGATTAGGACTTACTGCTAATCTAGTTGGCGCCCATGCCCGTCTTGACCTCAATAACCGTTATCATGCAACTCATGAAGAAACGCTTGACATTAACCACCTAGTTCGTATGCGTGGTACTTCCACCCGTGCTCAGGTAACAGAATCTGGCGTACTTAATGAAGCTGCCAAGAAGACTTTACGTGCAACCATTGATCTTATTCGCGGAGCAAAGGATGCTCAAGGTAATGAGGTCGAAACTGTCATGATTCTTGGTGACGATGTTGTCAACAAAACCATGCCAGTTATTCTCTGCGATGAGGATGACGTTGCGGGTAACCACGGTGCTACTATTGGCTCTGTCTCTCCTGAACAAATTGACTATCTTGCAACAAGAGGTCTTTCTCGCCATGATGCAGAGCAGCTCTTTGTGCGTGCTCTGTTTGAAGATGCCATTATCAATGCTCCTGAGGCAATTTCTCATCGTGTAGCCGTTGAACGTTGCGAAGCAGCGCTAGGGGCAGAAATTGCTCACGACTTTGATGATGCTTCCGTTGATACACCATCAAGCACGAATACCGTTGCTCACAAGGGCGGTGTTGCATAATGACCGACGCAGAAATCGCTCTAATTACCGATAACCCTTATAAAGCAGATTTTCCACTTCTTGCAGCAAATCCTGAGGTAGCTTATCTGGATAGCGCAGCCACTTCGCAACGTCCGGCTGCTGTTATTGAAGCGCAGTCATGCTTCTATGAAACAATGAACGCCAATGCATTGCGCGGACTCTACCGTTGGAGTGTTGACGCAACCGCTGCAATTGAGGATGCACGTAATTCGATTGCACAGTTTATTGGTGCTGTCGATAAAAACGGTAAACCCGAAGCACATCAAATCATCTTCACGCGTAATACTACCGAGTCGCTTAATCTTGCTGCTTCAAGCCTTGGCCGCTATGCGCTTAAACCAGGTGACGATGTGGTAATTTCTATTATGGAACACCACTCAAACATCATCCCCTGGCAGCAAATTTGCAAAGCTACTGGCGCCAACCTGGTATATCTACGTATGAATTCGCAGTATCAGATTACACCTGAAGAGATTGCGTCTAAGATTACTGAGCGTGCCAAAATTGTATCCGTCACGCACGTCTCTAACGTGCTGGGCACACGCAATGACATTAAAGCCATCGCAAAGCAAGCCCACGCAATGGGTGCATACATGGTGGTTGACGCTGCACAATCTGTTCCACACATCCCCGTTGATGTTCATGACCTTGACTGTGACCTGTTAGCCTTCTCGGCACATAAGATGTGCGGGCCTATGGGCATTGGCGTGCTCTGGGGTCGCGCCGAGCTACTCGATGCCATGCCACCATTTCTCACTGGCGGAGAGATGATTGATTCTGTCTCAGAAACTGGTGCCATCTGGGCACAAGTTCCCGAGAAGTTTGAAGCAGGTACACAAGATGCTGCAGGTATTTATGCTACAGCTGCTGCCATTACGTATCTCCGTAGCCTTGATATGCATAAAATTGAGGAGCGAGAAACTCTTCTCGCCAGGTACTTAGTACAACAACTATGTACGCTCGACTTTGTTGACATTGTGGGTTCACGCCTGGGGCAAAACCATATTGGCGCTGTCTCATTTAACGTACGCGGCGTTCATCCACACGACGTCTCGAGCATTTTGGATATGAACAACGTTTGCATTCGAGCGGGTCATCACTGTGCTGAGCCACTTCTCATTGAGCTGCATGAATCCAGCACTTGTCGTGCTTCTATTGCGTTCTATAACGATAGACACGACATTGACCAGCTCATCGAAGGTCTTAAGCAAGTATGGAAAATTTTTGGTAGCACCGTAGAAAAGCAATAAGTAAAAGTTAAAGTCAGTGCTCAAACTTTATTGAGGTAACAACCTTAATAAAAACATAACAAGGAGTTGAACTACGTGGCAGTAAATGATCTCTATAACGCAGAATTCATGGATCACGTATCTCATCCTGATTATAAATATCAGATGGATAACGCCACTTGCACCCATGAGGGTGTTAACCCGTCTTGCGGCGATGAACTTACATTTTCTGTACGTATTGAAAACGATAAAATTACAGAAGCAGCATTCACTGGACACGGATGTGCCATTTCACAAGCGTCTGCCGATATCATGAGTGATCTCATGATTGGTCGCACGCCAGAAGAAGCCATTGAGCTGTGCAAGCTTTTTGGCCGCATGATTCGTGGAGAAGAAACTGATGATACCGTACTCGAACAACTAGAAGACGCAAATATTCTGCACGATATTGCACACATGCCTGCACGCGTTAAGTGTGCCGAACTTGCATGGCGCACGTTGGAAGAGATGCTAGAAGCACAAACCACTGATGGTGTTATCTCTAACATTCACAAAGCAAATACCGAAACTCCCACACGTACAACCACCTCTACTAAAGCTGGCGAGTAGCATGGCTGGAATGTTTTCTACCAAGGGAATGTATGCGCTTCGTGCGATGGCCGATCTTGCTGTTCACGAAGGTTGGGTATCACTTGGCGACGTCTCTGAACGCCAAAGCATTTCTCGCAAATACCTTGAGCAGGTTATTTCCCTCATGCACAAAGCAGGATACGTTGAGAGTCTTCGTGGAAAAGGCGGTGGGTATCGTCTCACACGCAGGCCCGAAGACTATACCTTAGGAGAAATTCTTCGTGCCGCAGAAGGAAATCTGGCACCTGTGAGCTGCTTAAACTGTACCAATACCTCACTTTGTCCGCAGATGGATACGTGCACAACCATCAACATCTGGCGAGACCTTGGACGCATGACTTCAAGTTTCTTGGATAGCAAAACGCTCGCAGATATTGCTCATAACGAAGGTAACATGCACATATCTCCTACGGAGAAGTAAACGCTTTGAGTGAAAGACCTTCTCGATAGGTTCACCTTGGCCAAAAATAGAAACGGACCTGGAAATCCAGGTCCGTTTCTCATACAAAATGCCAATTAAACGTACGTTAAATCACGACGCTAATGTCTAGAATTAATTCCAACCCTTACCGTCAGAGCCAAACTCGCGGATAAGCTCTTTAGTACGCTCAACAATTGCCTCACGACCAGGCTTCATGAGCTTACGAGGATCATA
>JABZIF010000054.1 GCA_015258485.1 Atopobiaceae bacterium
TTAGCAACAGCGTTAATCTTTGCCTCAATGACAGCTGGATCGCCAATATAATGCTTGTCAACAATGTTCCAGTCCTTGTCAAAGGTATATGCGCAAGGAATGCCGGTTGGGATGTTGACCTCAAGGATCTCTTCTGGAGTAAGGTGCTCAAACTGCATAACAAGAGCACGTAGGCTGTTGCCATGTGCAGCAATGAGAACACGCTTGCCAGACTCAAGCTGAGGCTTAATCTCCTGCTCAAAGTATGGCCAAGCACGTGCTATGGTGTCCTTCAGGCACTCAGTGTAAGGAAGGTCTTCTGCTGGAACATTGCGGAACATCTCCTGAACGTGAGGATCGCGCTCGTCACCTGGCTCAAGAGCTGGTGGCTGTACATCAAAGGAACGACGCCAAATCTTTACCTGATCCTCACCATGCTCCTTAGCAGCATCAGCCTTGTTAAGACCCTGAAGAGCGCCGTAGTGACGCTCATTGAGACGCCAAGTTTTATGGACTGGAAGCCAGTTACGATCAAGTTCATCAAGAACATGATTAAGGGTATGAATAGCACGCTTTAACAGGGAAGTGTAGCAAACATCAAAGTCATATCCTGCTTCTTTAAGGGCACGACCACCTGCGATTGCCTCTTCGTGACCAGTTTCAGTAAGGTCAACGTCAGTCCAACCTGTGAATAAGTTAAGCTTATTCCACTCGGACTCACCGTGGCGAACAATAACTAGGTGCATGTACTCGTCTTCTGCCATGAGGCTTCCTTTCTTTGCGATAAGTTTTGATGTGAATTGATTCCATCAAACTTATGAGCAATAACTTCAAATATAGGCGCAAGTGTGAAAATCTCTATAAAGACGTTTTGGTCTTCAGTAAAGAGTTTCGTCTGCACTCTATATTCTACCGCACACCGAAAATTACGTGCAAAATAATGTTTGAATAATGCTAGTTTTTTGTGTTACCGAATTTAATATTTTCAATACATTTGATTTTAGGTTGATAGGTTGGGTATAGTATGCCATGGCTAACAAATAAGGAGATTCTTATGAGCCCTATTGATATTGTAATTGTACTTGCTGTTATTTTGCTTGTTGCTCTTTGTGTTCGTTCACAATTCAAGAGTGCAAAAGAGGGCTCTTGTTCTAGTTGTGCATCGTCAAGTAGTTGTGGCGCTCACAATGGTGATGGTCATTGCGGCGTTGCACAAAAAATGATTGCTGATGCAGATAAAGCGTTTGATGCCCAATAATTATTTGTCGCTCATCCGGTTTTCTTAAAGTGGAAACATCTTTGTAACAAGAATATGTAATCGTATATATGATTGCAATTTTCTGACCCGGAGGGCCAAATGAGTGGCGATAAAAAAATTGATTACATTCTTCGCACAGTAGAAGAAAGAGATGTTCGCTACCTGCGACTTTGTTTTACTGATGTGCTTGGTGGTCTTAAGGCACTTTCTATTTCTCCAGAAGAACTTGAAGAAGCTTTTGTAGAAGGCATTGGCTTTGATGGTTCAACGGTTGATGGTTTTGCATCTCACGAGCAGTCAGACCTTCTCGCCTTTCCTGATGCAGATACATTTCAGGTATTGCCCTGGCGTACCGATGATGGTCTTGTGGCAAATGTGTATTGTGATATTCAAACACCACGTCGTGAGCCCTTTGCAGGAGATCCTCGCCGTGTATTAGAGAATGCCTTTATTAAGGCAGAAGATTTGGGCTATGTTGCAAATATCGGTCCAAAACTTGAGTACTTTTATTTTGTTGATGGCGTGCATCCAAATCCAATTGATAGGGCTGGATATTTGGATTTAAATTCTTCCGATTTGAGCCATGATTTGCGCTATTCAACTTCTCGTGCTCTAGAGAATTTATCTATTCCTGTTCAGTATTCGTTCCATGCATCTGGTCCAGCACAAAATGGGGTTGAGCTTAGGTACGCAGAAGCTGTTACGTGCGCAGATAATATTGTTACAGCCCGTTTGGTTATTAGGCATATTGCAACACTTCATGGAGTATTTGCATCCTTTATGCCCAAGCCTCTTCAGGGTGTTCCGGGCTCTGCGATGCTTTTAAATCAGTCGCTGCTTAATCATGATGGTGAGACACTCTTTTGGGCACCAAAGACAGAAAATTCAGCTCATCTTTCTGAGCTTGCACAGCATTATGTTGCAGGTCTGCTTAAGTATGCACCTGAATATATGCTTGTTACCAATCCAACTGTTAACTCATATAAGCGATTTGACCGCGAGTCTATTCCAAGTTATGCAACATGGGGACAAAAGAATCGTTCAGCGCTTGTTCGTATTCCTACACATAAGCCTGGTAAGCATATTGCAACTCGTGCTGAGCTGAGAATTGCCGATCCTACAGCTAATCCATACCTTGCTAATGCAGTTACCCTTTTGGCCGGTCTTAAAGGTATTGAAGATAATCTTGAACTTCCTAAAGAGTTTATTGGTGGAAACCCTGCAGAATACGGAGAAAAGCTTCCTTCAACTTTAGGAGAAGCTCTTGAGCGCTTTAAACAATCTGAGCTTCTTAAAGAGGCTCTTGGCGAGCACATCTTTACCTATTTATGCGAACGAAAAGAACAAGAATGGAAAGAGTTCTGCATGGCAGTTACTGATTGGGATACGCAAAAGTATTACGCTGGCTGCTAAGGTTTTTATATATGCGAAATAAGAGGATCCATGTTTACGTGGATCCTCTTTTTGCTTGTGGTATGCTTGTTAAGGTTTAGTTTCATCCGAGGGGGAATCGATGCATCACAAGAATATTCTTCTTGTTTCTGCAACGACACGCTTACATGAACGTATGCGTGAACTTTCCCATGTCATTGATGTTTCTATTGCTTTAGTTAATGCATCTTCTTTTTCTCAAGCAGCAACATCTGGGCATACGTTTGATCTTATTATTCTTGATCAAAAAGATTTATCTCAGGATGTTATAAGTTCCGTTGAGAATTATTCTGCAAAAAATGGTGGGATTTCTCGTCTTTTTGTCGCTGATTTGGATAGGTTGTCAAAGTTTGTGTTACCTGTTCAAGGAAAAAGTGACTTTATTCTTTCTACTGCAACAATTCAGGAATTTAGCTTGAGGTGTTCTTTACTTCTTTGGCCAGGTACAGAAAGTACTTCAAGAGATTTAGTTATTGTTGATAATATAAAAATAAATTTAGCAACATATCAGGTTTATATTGATGAAACTCCTGTTGATTTAACGTATATGGAGTATTTGTTACTGTCATTTTTAGCAACTCATCCTTCTCGTGCTTATTCGCGAGAAACACTTTTGCAGCGTGTGTGGGGTTTTGAGTATTGCGGCGGTACCAGAACTGTCGATGTCCACGTAAGACGAGTTCGTTCAAAAATTGGACCACAAGCAGCAGCGCATCTTGAGACTGTTCGTGGCGTTGGTTATCTATTTAGAGCGTAAAAGCAGTTTCACCTGTTCATACAATTATTTATGGAACAATAGACATAGAAATTACTTTGTCGTAGATGACTGTGATTCCTTTTTATGTCCGACATCTTGTTCGGTATAACGGTTAAACTAGATTTACTAAAATTTTTACTTATCATTTTGCTGTAATTGCTTGTATTTAAGGAGGATATCTATGGAGAACCACAAGGGCAAGGTGACCACAGATTCCACGTGCAATAGAAATTTGGTTACCTCGAATTCCGTAAAAACACCCGTGTCACGTAGGGTGGTCATACGAAGTCTCATTTGTATGGTAGCGTTTATAGCATTGATTACTCCTACTGTTGCATTGGGACAAGGTGATAACGCTGCAATTACTTCTCAGACAGCTGCTTCTACAGCAACTGCCACAAAACCTGCTGCTGAACCAACTGATACTAAGACTGCAGAAAACGTGGCGGCAAAGGCATTGCCTTCTGTAGTTTCAGTTATGGCAACAAAGTCAAAGGGGAGTGATGGAGCAACAGGCTCGGGCGTCATCCTCAATGCTAATGGAGATATTCTTACCAATTATCATGTTATCGAAGGTATGGATACCTTTAAAATTTCTATTGGTGATACTGACTATGATTGTACGGTAGTAGGTTCAGACCCTTCATCTGACCTTGCAGTTCTTCATGCAGATCTTAAGGGAGCTTCTGTTACTCCCATTGAGGTTGGAAATTCAGATGAGTTGACTCCTGGTAGTTGGGTAATGAGTGTAGGCAGCCCATTTGGTCTTGATCATTCTGTTTCTGCTGGTATTGTATCTGCACTTTCACGTGGGGACTTATTGCAAACTGAAGGTGGAGAAACAACTATTTATGCAAATCTCATTCAGGTCGATGCTGCTATTAATCCAGGTAATTCTGGTGGGGCATTAGTTGATTCCAACGGAAAATTAGTTGGCATATGCACGCTTTTCTCGTCTGATACAAAATCATTTGCCGGAATTGGTTTTGCAATTCCAGGCAATTATGCAATTGATATTGCCAACCAGATTCTTTCTGGAAACGGAGTGAAGCATGCGTATATTGGCCTGTCAATGCAAACGGTTAATACAAGAAATGCTCGCCGTAATAATCTTTCTGTAGATTATGGCGCCTATGTTGTTGACCTTCTTGACGATAGTCCTGCAAAAGCTGCTGGTATTAAAGAGGGTGACGTAATTGTTTCTATTGGTGGAGAGCGTGTAACTTCTGCTGATGCTGCAATTATTGCAGTGCGTTCGCATAAAGTTGGTGAAACTGTTTCTGTTGAGGTCGTCCGCGGTGAAGAGCATCTTACATTTGATGTGACTCTTTCTTCAGATGAAGTATTGTCTTCAATAAAAGAAAAGAATAAAGACCGTAATAATTCAGATAATACACATGATCGTCAGGATCAAACAGATGAGACTGACGATGACCAGAAAAATTATCGTCAGAAAGAAGATATGAATACCTTTTGGGATTATTTTATGACGTCTCCTGATGATGATTCAAACAATCCGTTTAGTTCATTTATCGATGGCTTTACTAATACTATTGCACAGGTGATTTATAACCTTTTTAACTAAGGTTAAAAGAAGCTAGAGCTTGTTGAGCGGAAGTTTGAGGATTTGGAGAGTTCAGTGGATATGTTGGTAGTAGGAATACTCGTTGTAGTACTAGTTGTTTTATTCGCAGGATTTGCTTATCTAGCCTCTGTATTTTCGCAGTCTAAAGCCCTTCAAGAGCAAGCTCAAGTATCCGCTACCGAGCTCAATAGAACTTCTCAAGAGTTCGAGCGTCGCGTCGCAGAAAATATGACATCTATGCACCAACTTATGGATACGAAGCTTGAGCAGGTAAGAGAGGTAGTTGATCAAAAACTTACTACGACGTTGCAAGCTCAAACTAAACAGACTGATGAGCGTATTGCTCAGCTTGACGTGCGTTTTGATGCGTTTCAGCGTCGCGTAGATGAAAATATGAAAGCAACTTCTCAAGCTTCAACAGAACAGCTTGGCAAAGTTAGAGAGACCGTCGATAAACAACTTGGAGACATGCGTAAAGAGAATGAAGTAAAACTTGAACAGATGCGCCTAACTGTTGACGAGAAACTTCAGAAAACGCTTGATGAGCGTATGACCCAGTCATTTCAGCGTGTATCAACCCAGCTTGAACAGGTTCATCAAGGTTTGGGCGAAATGCGTGGCCTTGCTGAGGGCGTTGGTGATTTAAAGAAGGTCCTTTCGGGTGTTAAGACGCGTGGTATTGTAGGAGAGATTCAGTTAGGTGCAATCCTAAGAGACATTCTTTCTCCCGAACAGTATGAAGAGAATGTTATAACTGTTGCTGGTTCTTCTAAGCGTGTTGAGTTTGCTGTTAAGCTTCCGGGTGAATCTGGAGAGACCGTTTGGCTTCCCATTGATTCTAAGTTTCCAGGTGACACATATGAGCATTTGGTAGATGCGATTAATTCAGGAAATGAAGAAGTAATTGCAGTGGCGAGAAAAGCGCTTGAGGCTCGTATTGAAGAAGAAGCAAAAGACATTTCTACCAAATATATTGCTCCGCCAGAAACAACTAACTTTGCTATTTTGTTTCTCCCCTTTGAAGGGCTCTATGCAGAGGTGGTAAGTCGCGCGGGTCTACTTGAACGGCTACAAAGAAAGTATCGTGTTAACGTTTGTGGACCTTCAACTATGGCATCTCTTCTTAACAGTCTTCAAATGGGATTTCAATCTGTTGCGATTCAAAAACACGCTGATGAGATTCAGCGGGTTTTATCGGCAGTTAAGACTGAGTTTGAGACGTATAAAGGTCAGTTAGAGAAAGCTCGATCACAAGTGCAAAAGGCAGAAAAAGCACTGGATACTATCTTGACTACAAGAACAAATGTTATGAGTAGAAAATTGAGAACCGTTACTGCATTAGAAAATCTCGATGAAGCTCATAAAACGTTGGGGATTAGTGGCATGGTAGATGATGGAGACGAGGATGAGAAGTAAGTAAATCTCTCTTTTTCGTTAACTGATAAGTTGTTCATGACAAACTAAAGAAGAATATAAATTTAGTACGGTCCGAGAGGAGATGAAAAATGACCCAGCAGGAATCAAATCTTGACCATGATATTTTACTTCCTCTGAATGTAAAAAAAGTAAGTAGATCATACAGGACAAAAGAAGGGAAACGTATAGTTTTAGATAATGTATCGTTTTCCGTTCATTTAGGGGAAATAGTTTGTGTGCTCGGGCCAAATGGTGCTGGAAAGACTACTTTAGTAAAAATTGCTTCATCGCTTTTGCTCCCGGATTGTGGAGAAGTAGAAGTATGTGGTATAGACGTCCCTAAAAGTCCTCGCAAAGCTTGTAAGAATATTTCTTTAGTTCTTGGTGGAGAAAATGGGTT
>JABZIF010000055.1 GCA_015258485.1 Atopobiaceae bacterium
AACATCGTAGCGGTTGAGCAGGTCAATGCGTTGTAACTCGGTAATACCAAGAAGATCTTTCACTTCTTTGAGCAGGGCTTTTGCCCCGCCCTCGAAACCCGGTTTTCTTTGGACGTAGACGCGCAGGACCATGGGGCCACCTTTCAATGCAAGCCATCAACGCTTTTACTGGCTTTATTGTACGTTAAAAAAGTGGCATATAAGGATTGTGGCAATAAATGAAAAGTGCTTGTAACAGAGCGTTAAAAATATACGAAGGTATATACACTATGCGAGGAAAAACAGTGTGACGATAAAACCGGTGGTTGCTACAAGAGCGCCTATTTCTTTTATGCCAAACGTGGGCTGATGCCAGCGAGTTCTTGGCGCTCCTGCAACATAATGGCGAGCATCAAGTGCTTTAGAGAGGTTATTTGCATGTCGTATTGCGCTGGCAAGCAGAGCAATGATGATAGAAAACGTTGCATGGAGACGTTTTGGAAGAGAACCGGAAGAGACTTCTCCCGCACGAGCTGTTTGTGCTTCAGAAATGACAATTGCATCATTAGCTAAGGTTGGAATGAAACGTAGCATTAGCGAGAAAATCATGGCAATTTCTTTGCCTGGAAGTCCGATTTTTGTTAGTGGTGCACAAGCTGCTCCAAAAGCGTTACCTAGGTCTGTTTGTGTGGTCGTAAGTAGGAGAAGGGCTCCTATGAGAATTGCCGCCAAAATACGGACGGGATAAAGGAATGCGCTCCAGGCTCCTGTAGAGGTAATGGTAAAAACAGACCACGAGAATATCATTGTTCCTTCTTGAGTTAAAAAGAGGTTAAAAAGAGAAAGAACAATAAGGAGCCAAGCAACAGGAATAATTGATGCAAGAACTTGTTTAACAGGAACTCGAGCAAGTGCAAGGAGTACAAGTACGCTTATGCAGAGGAATGCAAGCTGAAAAGTGTTCCTTACAAAAAATGTTGACACCATAAGAAAGAGTGCACAGAGACATTTGACGTTTGGATTGAGCTTGTGGAGGACTGAATCAGCGTGATAGTACTGGCCAACAGAGATTTTAAGCGCCATGTTGAGAACCTCCTTGTTTGAGGTCTTTCTCGTCATGTGGTGTATATGAGTGGGAAAGATGGGCCAAGAGCGTGTGAGTCAATTCGTCTAATGTTAGCGGCTTACCAAGATTAATCTTTGTTTTTTGAGATAGATAGTGAGCCCATGCAAGAGCCTGCGGAATTCCAAGTCCCGTAGCATGAAGTCGTGATTGAGATACTTTAGTAAAGGCGGTCTTAGGAGGTCCTGAGAAAATTACAGTGCCATGATCTAGCAGTATTAAGTGGTCTGCTAGAACAGCATCATCCATTGAATGAGTAATTTCGATAATGGTGCAATTACGTTTTTTTATTAATGAAATAATCGTTCGTAGTTTATTGCAAAAATAGGGGTCAAGTCCAGCAGTTGGTTCATCAAGGACAAGAATTTTTGGTTGCATGGCAAGAACACCGGCAAGTGCACAAAGTCGTTGTTGGCCGCCTGAAAGTTCAAAAGGGGAAGCATCTTTTTTGCTGGTAAGACCCACAAGCTCAATTGCTCTATCTACTGCGTTTTTAATTTCAGATTTAGAAAATCCTAGATTGGTTGGACCAAACGCAATGTCTTCATAAACGGTTTGAGCAAAAAGTTGCCGTTCAGGGTGTTGCATAACATAGCCCACAACCCCGTGAAGTGTGCGTTGGTTTTGTTTTTGATTTGTATCAAGTCCAGCTACCGTAAGAGAACCCGTATCGGGAATATCAAGTGCACAAATGAGCCGTGCAAGTGTTGATTTTCCTGAACCAGTAGGGCCGATAATGGCTGTATGCTGGCCTTGTCCTATTTTAAAAGAGACATTATTGAGCACCTGTTTATGGTAAGCAAATGAGATATGCTTTGCTTTAATCGCAGGGTCAGTTGCAACGTCTGGTGAATAGTTAGCCTCCGAAGTACCTGTTGAATACTTTACAGCTTGAGAAGTAGCATTGTTTTGTAAGGTGCATTCTTCTGCGTGTACAGTTTGTGGGTTTAGTATCTTAGCCAACTGGCTTGCAATAAGAGGTGGCTGAGACGTGTATTCTAATTTAATTCCATTTTTATTTAGAAGTGATGAGATTTTATAGGCAAACGGTTCATCAAGATGGAGCTGCTCAATAAGGTCTGTCTGTTTAAAGAAATCTTTGGGATCTCCTTCAAAAGCAACTTTGCCAGCATTAAGCGCAATAACGTGGTCTGCGGAGATAACCTCATTCATAAAGTGTGTTATGTGAACAACTGTTTTCTTGGCAGTGCGAAGATTCTTAACTAAGCTCATAACATTGTGTCTTCGTTTGACATCAAGTGATGCTGACGGTTCGTCAAGGACTAGAAGTTGTGGCTTCATGACTAATGCGCCAGAAATGGCTACACGTTGTTGTTGTCCACCAGAGAGTAGTTGGGGATTATCGAGAGCAAATGGAGCGAGAGAGCCTTTTTCAAGTTGTTCCTGTACAAGCGGGGTAATTTGTTCGCAAGGTACTTGTAGGTTTTCTAATCCAAAGGCAATATCATCTTCAACGATGCTGTTTATTATTTGATCTTCAGGATTTTGGAATACAAGGCCAAGCTGTGTACGTATTTGCTTATATGCTTCAAAGTCTACATGTCCATCTGCTACCACGCAGGTATCAAAAAATGTTACCGTTCCTGCATCAGGAGCAGTGAGTCCAGAAAGAATTGAAGCAACTGTAGACTTTCCAGATCCGTTTGCCCCTACAATGCACGTTCTTTTTCCAGAGGGAATGGAAAAAGAAATATGATCGAGTGCGTAAACTCCTTTGGTGTATTCATAGGTTACGTCTAAAAGCGATGCGGCAACTGAGAAATCTTTCTGTGAAGAAAGCGTATCCTGTTGGGCATTGCTTTGAGAGATAACGTGGTTGTCACTAGTGTTCGTAGAGTTCACCACGATTTTATTGTTCGCTTTCTTTTAAGCTTTTAAAGAGAGACGATGCAGAGTTTACCAAAAGAGTAAAAATGACACTGTTTATTACTACTTTTACAACGTTAAATGGAAGAAGTGCAGGTAAAATGAGCGATCCTACTGCTTCAACACTCATACCAGTGTAGATAGGAGTAACTACAAGATTGCCAAGAATACATGCGACAACGCTGATGACACTACCTATAATCAATGCAAGTATGAGCTGTTTGGTTTTCTCGACATGGTTATACACTACACAAGAAACAGGAAGTACATACGTGAGCGTGGCGAGAATTGCCATAAGAGTCCCGTAGATTCCAGACTCAGTGGTGAGGTGTAAGAGATAAGGCAATGTAGAAACAACTGCGCCTGCAGCAGGTCCATACGTAACGCCAGCAAGCAGCGCAAAGATACCTGAAGGGTCATATTTTAAAAACGTTACACCTGGAATGATAGGGAATTGCAACACCATAGTACTAATCGCAGACGCTGCGCATAGCATGGCGAGAATAGCAATCTTTTTTGTTGACCAACCATTTGATGACGTGGTTGTTGCATGAGAAGAAGACATATATTCTCCGTTTCTTACATCCGGACTATACCGTTGGTCCTGGAATCTCACCAGGTCAACCGCTTTTGCGGCTCGCGGACTTGATGGCATCTTGAACGAGGTTGTTATAAACCTTGAAGTTCGGCCAGGTTACCGCCAGTAGGGAATTGCACCCATCCCTGAAACATGACGATACGTACTATAGCAGAGTTAACATTTTATGTATGTTAGCGTCTGCTAATGTGTATTTTTTAATTGCAATATACATGTTTGCGTTTTCTTGGATGTTTTTGACTCAAACGAGGAAGAAATGTAGTGTCATACGCGTTTTGCTCATGGAATGTATGAAGTACAGTAAAATAGTAATAGTAATTGTCTTAAGGAGCGTGTTACATGTCTGAAAGTGGCTATGACTTACAAAGCCTGGCCGGAAAGCTTTGCTCAATTATTGGTGAAGAGAACGTACTGGTAGGCGAGCCAATGAGCGAGCACACAACATTTAAGGTCGGTGGACCTGCTGATTTGTATGTGATTCCTGACGATCCTGATGAGGTTAAAGAAACTCTCCTCGCGGTTAAAGACGCAGAAGCTCCTTATTTTATTCTTGGCTACGGTTCTGATCTGCTTGTTTCTGATGCGGGTTATCGTGGCGTCATCATTGCTATTGCTGATGGTATGAGTGGCGTAAGCGTTGATGACACTGAGATGACTTGTCAGGCTGGTGTAGGCCTTAAAGAGGCATCGGAGATGGCATGTGAGCTAGACCTTTCTGGACTTGAGTTTGCCTGTGGCATTCCAGGTTCTGTGGGAGGCGCATGCTTTATGAACGCAGGCGCTTACGACGGTTGTATTGCTGATGTCCTTAAGTCGGTTCGTGTCTTACAGACAGATGGGACTTTTGCTACTTATGATGTCTCTGAGCTTGATTTAGGTTATCGGCATAGTAGGATTGCTGATGAAGGCATGATTGTGCTTTCTGCTACATTTAATCTTCACCGTGGAGATGGACAGAAGATTCGTCAGAAGATGGATGAGTTTACTAGAGCTCGCAGAGAAAAGCAGCCGCTTGAATTACCATCTGCTGGTTCAACTTTTAAGCGTCCTGAAGGATATTATGTAGGAAAGCTCGTTACTGATGCAGGTCTTAAAGGCTATCGTTTTGGTGGCGCTGGGGTTTCTGATAAGCATGCGGGATTTGTGGTCAATTACGATAATGCTACAGCTGCTGATATTCATGCAGTTATTGAGCATGTCCAATCTGAGGTAAAACGTCAGTTTAATGTTGAGTTACACCCAGAGGTAAGATTTTTAGGCGAGTAATACATCAAGCATGTTTTTATATGCGGTTTTGGGTGGATATATTTATTGCAGCGATGCTAAGAAATGGGGAAGTTCATCAAATGTGATTGGCTCTTCTGCGCCTGCAACAAGAGGGCGCAGATAGGTTAGCATTTGTTCTGAAACATTGAATCCATCTTGAGAAATCATTTTTCTTGGAATATGTTTTACTTTGTTGGCAACCTCACTCACAAGAGTAGTACGAATCTCTGTTGTGTAGGGGGTATTGCTTAAGCGATGAATACCTACCATAACACCAGTTTTACCCTCGATGAGTGCGCACACTCCTGCACTTCCAAGAGCTTCTGCTTCGTCTAGGTCAGTCTTACTTGCTGCATGAGATGCGCAGCGCTGTAGCGTGTTGAGTTCTATACCACGAGATTTGACATGAAGATGTGTTTTAATCAGCTGCGATAAATACTGAGCTGTTCCAGATTGTGCTGCAAGGTGACCAAAAGTATCCGTAGAAACAGTAGAAGCATCAAAAAGGAAGCTGCCGTCTATGTGATGAATTCCTTCACTCACTACGATAATCACGTTGTTTTTCTCGTCAAGACGTTGTTCTATACGTTTGAGTAAGGTTGCTTCATTAAGGGGAATCTCTGGGAGAAGAATAAAGTCTGGCGCGCTACCACAGATATCTTTGGAAAGCACACTAGATGCAGTTAACCATCCAGCGTCTCTACCCATGGCTTCAATAAATGTTACATTTTTGGTGTTGTAGACACCACCATCGCATGTGAGTTCGGCGGTTACCATTGCAACAAAGCGAGCGGCGCTGCCAAAACCTGGCGTATGGTCAGTTCCCTCTAAATCATTATCGATAGTTTTTGGTACGCCAGCTACACGGATATTGCTGTTTATCTGAGCAAAGTAGGAGGCAAGCTTGTTTGTTGTGTCCATAGAGTCGTTGCCGCCAATGTAGAGAATTGCGTCAACGTTATGTTCTGCAAGACGTTTGGATATTTGCTGGTAGATGTTTATCTGTGAGCTATCAGATAGATCTGGGAGTTTGAATCGGCAGCTACCAAGCCAGCATGAAGGAGTTTTTCTGAGAAGCTGAAGGTTTTTCTCGCCGCATGGTGAAAGGCGAGTGGCATAAATATCTTGGACAGAGGACTGCAATAGCGTTTTGGTAAGATTGACTACCTGTCCATCAAGAAAGCCTTGGATTCCGTTTTGCATGCCAAGGACTTGGATTCCGTTTGTATGAGCTTCTCGGATTATACCTGCTAGAGAAGCATTTATTGCTGCAGTTGGGCCGCCTGATTGTCCGACAAGAAGAGTGTGCATTGCTTTGGAATTTTGTTTTATTTGCATTGACGGCCTCGCATTTTTCTCGCAAGTTTTAGCGTCTTAAGTATAGCTTGTTGAACTATATCTTTATCTTTGAGCCTTTGAAAGTTGTCATACTTTTGAGGAATCTTACGAGAAGTACAGTAACGCCCGACAGGAGCTTAACAGAGGTATGGAAGTGTACGGCAGAAATACTGTGCTAGGTAACTGTGTTAGGTAACTTTGCCTAAAAAGTACAAAGAATCTGTAGAATGGTCACAGATTCTTTGATGAAATCAGGCAAAATCCACAGATTCTTTGCATATTTTAGGCTTGCTTTGGAATTCATGTACGTGAGGCCTGCGATATGCAAGTGCATGCGATGTGAAAGCGTTACGCATGCGTCTACATATTTTTCAAACTTAAAAGCCGCACCTCAATTTAATGAGATGCGGCTTCATAGTTTCTAGCAGCTTAAACGGCATTGCAACTCGGTCGGATCAGATGCGCACCGTCTAGCGCACAACCTGCGAGTTTAGCGAAGGTTGTAGAAAGCGTCCATGCCAAGATACTCAGCACCGTCAGCGAGGTCGTCCTCGATGCGGAGAAGCTGGTTGTACTTA
>JABZIF010000056.1 GCA_015258485.1 Atopobiaceae bacterium
GTGGAGGCGCTTCTCGATGCGTAATCGTATGATTGCAGGTAACTGGAAGATGAATAAAACCTTTGCTGAGGGCATTGAGCTCGCTCAGGGAATTGTCGATGGTCTTGCTTCTGGTACTGGAAATGTTGACGTTGTTGTTGCTCCACCTCTTGTAGACCTTAAGGGTGTCTCTGAGGTTCTTACTCAGGTAAACTCTTCCGTTGCTCTTTCTGCACAGAATGTGTATTGGGAAGAGTCTGGTGCATTTACCGGTGAGACTTCTCCAGACATGCTGACTTCTGTTGGTGCAACGTACTGCATTATCGGTCACTCTGAGCGTCGTGGCTACTTTGGAGAGACCGACGAGGACATTAATCGCAAGGCAAAGGCACTGATGGCTCATGACATTGTTCCTATTTCTTGCTGTGGAGAATCCCTTGAGGTACGTCAAGCTGGCAAACATGTTCAGTTTGTTGTCGAGCAAATTAAAGCGGACACAAAGGGTCTTGAGATCACCGATCCTTCCAAGTACGTTATTGCTTACGAGCCAATCTGGGCAATTGGTACTGGTATGACTGCAACTGCTGATGATGCACAGGAAGTTTGTGGTGCAATCCGCAAGACCCTGGTAGAGATTTTTGGTGCAGAAATTGCAGATGGCATCCGTATTCTTTACGGTGGCTCTGCAAAGCCAGAGAACGTTGGTGGCTTCCTTGAGAAAGAGGACGTCGACGGCGCACTTGTTGGTGGCGCATCTCTCAAGGCTGATTCTTTTGTTGCAATGGTAAAGAGTGCAATGAACTAAGGTTTTGTACTTATCAAAACTGAGTCTTTTTTGCGTTTGATGTTAAAATGGCCCAACTTGATACACGTCATTTCCTAAAGGAGGTGGCGTGTGTTATTCTTTTCACTTGTACATTGGTAAACTAGAGCTGGGGCTTCTTGCCAGCAAGAGGGGGATACCTCGTGGGTGTTCTAAATACAATTCTTTTGGTGCTGCTCATTCTTTCTGGAGTTCTTACGGTGCTTTTAGTACTCGCACATTCTGGTAAAGGAACTGGTGTCTCTGACATGATTGCTGCATCTATGTATAACGCAAGTGCCGGCTCTGGCATTATGGAGAAAAACCTTGATCGTTTAACTGTTATTACCACAACCACCTTTATTGTTTGTGCCATTGTTATGGCACTAACGTTTCCTGTTGGAGCTATTGGTTAGGCTATTCTCTTTTTCTTTTTTAGAATTAACTGTCAAGAATCTTCTGGTTTCTTGACAGTTTTTGTGTATGAAGAAGACTATTTTGGCTTGCTTAAAGATGTATGTATAAACGTTTCTCATATGTAAACAAATCGATTTTCACTTTATAACGTGGACATTTTTTGTCATCATGTGTAGATACGTTTTACTAGGGGTAGTCTGTATTTTTGAGTTTGCCTATGAAAAGCTTAAGTAAGACTGTATTCCATGGTAAAATTATCGCTTGCTGTATTTTGCAAGAATTGTAGGAATATTAGGGTTGCCATACCGAGAAAACCTCGTTTGTCATCTTGGCAAACGCAAGGCGGTGAGGAGAGTCAATGGCACGGTTTATTTGGTACGTTACAAAGAGGATTTTGAGCTACATTGTGATGATTTTTGTTGCAACGTCGCTTACTTTTTTTCTCGCATCAGCGTTTATGAATCCACGCTCTAATTTGGAACAGCGTACTCCACGTCCTCCACAGGAGTCTATTGAGACTAACTTGAACAGAGCAAATCTTAATGACAAGACGCCCGTTATTGAGCGTTATCAGACTTGGCTTGTTAATCTGATTACTAAGTTTGATTTTGGTATGACTCCTTCAGGAGACAACGTAAACCGAGAGATGGGCTCAAAATTTATAGCTTCAATTGAGCTTATGACTCCTGCAACTATTTTGTCGGTAGTTATTGGCGTAAGCCTTGGCGTTTATACTGCTCAGCGCCAGTATCAGTGGCAAGATAGATTCTTTAGTGGTGTTGCGTCGATTTTACTTGTTATCCCAACTGTCGTTATGGCAATTTTGATTGTCTTTGCCGCCATTGAAATTAACGCTCATACAGGTACTCGTATTTTTTATGTCACCGATCTTTCAAGTGGAGATACGGGTAACTTCTTTACGTGGCTTCTTGACTTCTTACAGCATATTATTCTTCCAACCATCGTTCTTACTATTGTAAGTTCCGTTGGCTACCACCTCTCACAGCGCACCTATTTGCTTGATGAGATGCATGCAGATTATGTACGTACTGCTCGCGCAAAAGGACTTACTCGTAAAAAGGCAATTCGTAAGCATGCATTGCGTGTTTCTTTAATTCCTACAGCTGTTTCTGTTGCTTTTTCTCTCGCAGGTATCTTTACCGGTGCTGTTATGACCGAGAAAGTCTTTGCAATACACGGTCTTGGTGAGTACTTTATCAATTGTATTAATAACAACAATATTCATGGTGCTGTTGCCGTTGCTGCATTTTCTGGCGCAACCACGCTTGTAGGTGCATTACTTGCTGACCTCTTTGCAGCTGCCCTTGATCCGCGAATTAAGATGAGCTAGGGAGGCGGATATGTCTAACGAAGAACTTAAACATACTGATGTAACAAACGTCTCTGACGATGCGGGTCTCACTAATGCCGAGCGTGAATTACAGGCAGATGCTAATACTGAGAAAAAAGAAGTAAAAAGAATCAGTTACGCTGGCCTTATCGTAAGACGCTTTTTTCGTCAGCGTTCTGCAGTTATTGGGTTAATCATTCTTGGCATCATGGTACTTATTGCTATTTTTGGTCCTATGATTACTTCATTTAATTATCGAGATGCTGACTTTACGGCAATTAACGTTGCGCCTAATGCAAAGCATTGGTTTGGTACTGATGGCGCAGGAATTGATTTATATGCTTGTGTTGTGCACGGCCTCGGTCGTTCTTTAACCATTGGTATTAGTTACGCAATTTTGACCACTATCATTTCTGCAATTATTGGTACTGCTATTGCTTATGTACGTGGTATTCCAGAAAAAATTGGCATGTGGTTGCTTGATATGCTTATGGTTATTCCAAGTTTCCTTCTTGTTGCTATGATTGTTCGAGCATCTGGTGGTGAGTCCGGCTGGCTCATGCTTATTTTTGGCCTTACTGCTTTTGGTTGGATTGGTCGCGCACGTACCCTTCGCACTATGGCACTTTCCCTACGTGAGAGGGATTACGTAAAGGCCGCAAAATATATGGGTGTTCCTTCATTTACTATTATTATTCGCCATCTTATTCCAAACCTTGGTTCAATTTTGATTATTGATCTTGTTTTGGCAGTTATTGGCGGTATTAATTCAGAAACAGCATTCAGCTTTTTAGGTTTGGGTATTAAAGCACCAGACACTTCTCTTGGTTATTTGTTAAGTGCTGGTTCTTCTGCAATGCTTACTACTCCATGGATGATTCTTATTCCATCTGCATTTTTGATTATTGTCTGCGTTGGCCTGCAGCTCATTGGTGATGGCCTTCGCGACGCATTTGACCCTTATTCTCGTGCTGCTGGTAGCGTTGAAGATCAAGAGGATGATACAGATTCTAAGACTCAAGATCTTGAGGGCGACATTGTTTCTGAAGCAACTACGGAGCGTGCATAATGTCTGACACTACTAATATTTCAATAGGGCAGAAAAGCGTAGAGATGGATGAAGTCCTACGTTATGAGCTCCTTGAGTCTAATGGTCCAAAGGGTGCTCCAACAGGAGATCCAGTTCTTTCTGTAAGAGATTTGAAGGTTTCTTTTAATACCGAAGCAGGTCGTGTTGACGCTGTCCGCGGTGTTAATTTTGATCTTTGGGGCGGACGTACCTTTGGTATTGTAGGAGAGTCCGGTTCTGGTAAGTCAGTTACCGCTCTGTCTCTTATTGGTCTTCTTGATGATAATGCTCATGTCACAGGCTCTATTAAGCTTGGCGGAGAAGAGCTTATCGGCAAGACCGATGAGGAGATGTCCAAACTTCGTGGAACAAAAATTTCCATGATTTTCCAAGATCCTTTATCTGCTTTAACTCCAATGTTTTCTATTGGCGATCAACTTGCAGAAGCTTTGCTTACCCATAATCCTCATATGAGTAAGGCAGATGTACGCGCTCGTTGTATTGAACTTTTAAAGATTGTTGGTATTACCGATCCAGAAAATCGTTTGGATTCTTTTCCGCATGAGTTCTCTGGTGGCATGCGTCAGCGTGTTGTTATTGCAATTGCTATTGCTAATAATCCTGACATCATTATTGCTGACGAGCCAACTACCGCACTTGACGTTACTATTCAGGCGCAGATTCTTGATGTTTTGAAAGTTGCACAAAAAGAAACTGGTGCAGCGGTTGTTTTGATTACGCACGACCTTGGTGTTGTTGCAGGTACTGCTGATGACATTATGGTTATGTACGCAGGTCGTGGTGTTGAGCGTGCAAGTGTTGATACGCTGTTTGCTGAGCCACGCCATCCGTATACCATGGGTCTTTTAGGTGCTGTTCCAAAACCACATCTTCAGGCCGAGCATAGACTTGTTCCTATTAAGGGTAATCCACCTTCACTTGCTGCTATTCCAACCGGATGTCCCTTTAATCCGCGTTGTCCTATGGCAACCGCAGAATGTGCTCAAAAAGAGCCACTTCTTGTTCCGGCAAATGCCGCAGAAGGACATTTGGCATCTTGTCATCATCTTAAAGAGATTTGCGACAAAAATCTTACCTACGCAGAGGTATATCCAGATTTTGAACCAATTCTTCCAAAGTGGGTTGATGTTCCTCGCAATGAGCGCCCTGTTGTTCTTAAGGTTGAAAATCTTACTAAGACATTCCCCGTTCAAGGTAAGGGCTTTGTGAGGCGCAGCAAGGGAACTATGACTGCTGTTGACCATGTGAATTTTGAAATCCACGAGGGAGAAACTCTTGCACTTGTTGGTGAGTCAGGTTCTGGTAAATCAACAACTTTGATGCAGATTATGGACTTGCTCAAGCCTGAGGATGGTCGTATTACCGTCTTAGGAAAAGATGTTTCCGAGTTAAAAAATGCAGCGCAGCGTCGTGCGGTTCGTAGAGATCTTCAGGTCATCTTCCAAGATCCTATGAGTTCTCTCGATCCTCGTATGCCAATTTATGATGTTCTCGCAGAACCACTTCAAGCTCAAGGATGGAAGAAAGCTGATATAAATTCACGTATCGGCGAGCTTATGCGGCTTGTTGGAATCAATCCGGATTATGTTGACAGATTTCCATCACAGTTCTCTGGTGGTCAGCGTCAACGTATTGCTATTGCTCGCGCACTTGCAACAAATCCAAAAATCCTTCTGCTTGATGAGCCAATTGCTTCGTTAGATGTTTCTATTCAGGCAGGTATTATCAATCTTCTTGAAGATCTTCAGGTACAGCTTAAAATCTCATACCTTTTTGTTGCTCATGATCTTGCTGTTATTCGTCATATTTCTGATACAGTTGCAGTTATGCACTTGGGTAAGATTGTTGAATACGGCGAGACTGAAGATGTTTTCACTCATCCACAAGATCCTTATACCAAGGCGCTTCTTTCTGCAATTCCAATTCCAGATCCAAAGATTGAGCGTACTCGTGAGCGTATGATTTACCAGGATGGGAAGCTTGTTTCTGCAACTCATATTTCTAATGAGTAATATAGATTTCAGCGCATTCGTAAAAACCCGCATTTCATTGAAGTGCGGGTTTTATTGTTTCAGAAAATGAACAGGGTTGTTACGGGATTGTTTCCTCTATGGAGTATTATTTAGCGATTTCGTATAGTTAAGTGAATATCTGTAGGCCTTTAACGAAATGGGTGATCATATGGCTAACAGTTTTTCCCGTCGTTCGTTCTTTGCTCTGACAGGAGTTACTGCTGCAGGTTTAGGACTTGCTGGTTGTGCTCCATCAAATTCTAATGGTGGCGGTTCTGCTTCTACGGGTACTGAGCCTCAAGACGGATCTCCTGCCAACACTCCTTTAGATCAGCTTCCACTTCCAGAGAAGGGCAAGAAGTACAACAATCCTAAATCTCGCGATGAGGTTCAGGATGGCGGTACTTTAACTCAACCAATTTCTGAAGTTGGACCTCAGTGGAACTACTACAATCTTGCTGGTAATACCACTGACATGAATATTCTTCATGGTCTTATGAATCCACGTGATTTGTTTTATGGCAATATTGACGGTAGTAAGTTTGAGCCTAATAAAGATTATATTAAGGATTATAAGGTAGAGGAGAAAGACGGTAAGCAGGTTGTTACCCTTACCTTTACTGATCAGGCTAAGTTTAACGATGGTACTGATATTGACTGGACCGCAATTCAAACGGCATATGTTTGCCTGAGCGGTACAAATGAAAAATTTGAGGTTGCAAGTACTGACGGCTATAGCAAGATTGAGTCTGTTGCTCAAGGTGATACTGCTAAAACCGCTGTTGTTACTATGAAAGAAGCAGTCTATCCAATTGAGACAGTTTTGGGTTGGGCACTTCATCCAAAGCTTCAAGATCCAGATTTCTTTAATAATGGCTACAACAATGAGCCAAATAATGATCTTGGTGCTGGTCCTTACATTGTTGACTCACATGATGATTCTTCTGCTACCTTTAAGCCCAATCCTAAATGGTGGGGAGATGCTCCTAAGCTCGACACACTTGTGTACAAGCAGATGGATACCCAAGCAACCATTAACGCCTTCAAAAACGAAGAAGTAGACACTACTGGTGGCTCTAGCTCAGGTTCTGCAGAGCTTCTTTC
>JABZIF010000057.1 GCA_015258485.1 Atopobiaceae bacterium
GGCAGAACTCTCCTGCTACGCGAGAAGCCATGTCTTGGATGACGGTGAAGGTAGTCAAGACAAGGGGAACCGAGGAGTTCTGGTTTGGTGCGGAGCCTGAATTGGTTACAGAATTGTGTGATCCGCAAGCAGAGAGCGAGGCGATGGCAATTGTAGAACTTGCGACAATTAGAGACATCGCTGACCTGCGGGTTAGGAGAGGGTTACGGTAAGCGTGCGGTTGCAAGTCTGTGTGCGAGCGTAGACTTGCAGCTGTCGAACAATGCGTGCAGTGATGCTTCATGGTGACTTCCTTCGTAGAGATTAGAGCTGGTAGTCACAGAATTGGGAACGTGGGACTAGGAGCTCAACGGTTTTTCTCGCAATAGTATATTCCTAAAAGTTAGCCTTGTCTAACTTATTAATAAATAAGATTCCTTTTCATGATGATTTGAAGACAAAAAAAATCGAAAGATTGAGCATGAATTTTAATGTGTCATTTGTGTCACATTTTAAGCAAATTATTATCTTTTACCTAATTAACCATATGATTTGTCTCTCAAAAATAATTTTTTTGTAGAAAATTATGTGAATATAGCTAAAATTTATTTTGTTCCTAATGGTTTTGCTCGTGAGTAATAAGGAGAGAGCATGACGTTCGATTTTACAGGCAAATTGGTTCTGGTTACAGGCGGAAGCGCTGGCATTGGCGCTGAAATCTCCAAGGGTATTGTTGCTGGAGGTGGACATGTAATCGTTTGCTCTCGTCACGAGGACACTGGCCGCAAGTTTGTCAAAGAGCTTGGTGAGGGTAACTATTTCTACCCAATGGACATTGCAGATGCAGAGGGCGTTAAGAAGACTGTTGCTCAAATTCTTGAGGAGTGCGGAGACGTTAACGTTCTTATCAACTGCGCTGGTCGCATCAGCTCCGTTCCTTTTGCTGAGGTAGATGACGAGGAGTGGAATAAAACCATCAACACCAATCTCACTGGTACTTACAATGTGACTCACGCTCTCTGGCAGCACTTCATTAAGCGTGGCGGCGCTCGTATCGTTAACGTTTCTTCCGTTGCTGGCAAAATTGGTGGCGGCCTCCTTGGCACCGTTGCGTACGCATCTTCTAAGGCTGGCATGAATGGCTTTACCAAGGCTATTGCTAAAGAGGGCGGTAAGTATGGCATTTCTTGTAACGCTGTTTGCCCATCTTTTACCATTACAGATATGACCACTGCACTTTCCAATGATGAGGAGAAGTACAAGAAGGTTGTAGGCATTATTCCTCTTGGCCGTCCTGCTCAGGCATCTGAGCCTGCACAGATGGTACTGTTCTTTGCTTCTGATGCTGCTAGCTTTGTCAACGGTGAGGTTGGCGACTGCGACGGCGGCATTGTTATGGACTAGGTGATTGTTGATGGCTACAAAAGATCCGATTTCTATTCAGCACCCATTTAAGGCATTGGGCCGTATTCCAGGTGCAAATATCCTAATACCACTGCTGCTTGGTGTTTTCATGAACACATTTTTCCCAGAGGTATTTCCAACGCTTGGTAGCTTTACTGCAGCTATGACCGTCAAGGGCACTGCTGCTCTGGTTGGTGCTTTCATGCTGTGCGTTGGTGCAACCATTTCGTTCAAGAGCGCGCCAAAGGCTGCACTTCGTGGTGCAATCATCATCATCTCTAAGGTTGTGTTCTGCGTTGCTCTGGGTCTTGCTGTTTTGTTCTTCCTGAACGACAACCTGCTTGGCCTTTCTTCTATGGTTATCCTTGCTGCTTGCTCTGGTGCAAACAACTCTATGTATGCAGGTCTGATGGCTGATTACGGTAACGAGTACGAGCAGGGTGCAGTTGCAATTACTACACTGGTTGTTGGTCCTCCAGTTACCATGCTTGCTCTTGGCGCAACTGGCCAGTCTCCAATTAACTGGTCTTTACTTGGTGCAGTTCTCCCAATCATTCTGGGTATCCTGCTTGGTAACTTCTTCCCATCTATGAAGAAGATGCTTACTAGTGCTCTGCCAGCAATTATTGTGATGACCTTCTTTGCAATGGGTACTACCATGAAGTTTGATTCTCTAATCATGGCTGGTCCTGCAGGTATTCTGCTTGGCGTAATCTGCTCCGTCTGTGGTGGCTTTATTAACTACTTTGTTGACCGAGCAACTGGCGGAACAGGTATTGCTGGTGTTGCAATTTCTTCCTGCGCGGGGGCAAATGCACTTACACCTGCTGCTATGGCAGAGGCTAATCCAGCTCTGTACGGTGGAGCTGCTCTTGCAACAGCAAATGCACAGGTAGCAGCCGCAGTTATCGTAACTGCAATCTTGACTCCTTTGATTACTGGTTATGTCGCTGAGCATTTTGCTAAAAAGGACAACACCTCAGAGGAAGTTGTTGAAGCTGCTTAACAAGTTTCACAAATCTAAGTGTAAAATCCCAACACCTAAAGGTGCTGGGATTTTTTTGTTGCTTGAATAGTTAACTTTGTAACTCAAAAGCCTGTTGTTAGTTTTTACTACAAGTAATAACTACTTAATCAGAATATTTCCTTCATAGCGGTCATGAACATCCTGAGGTGTAACGCCCATGTGTTTCTTGTACAGTCTGCTGAAGTAGAACGGATCGTTGTAACCAACTGCCTCGGAAGTCTCTCGTACAGAAAGGCCAGACTGAAGTAGCTGTTTAGCATGATCAAGACGCTTTGCAATGATGAACGTCATTGGGCGAACGCCAAATGTTTGGACAAAATTGTTAGAGAAGCGCTGAGTACTCATTCCGCAGCGTTTGGCCAAGTCGGGAATGGTAATTGGATTTGCAAAGTGGAGTTCGATATATGTGCGAGCGTCGGCCATACTCTCCTGGACTTTTTGGCTGTTGGTAAGTAGGAACATTGATTTGATAAGTTCGGTGCCATTGACAATCTGCGCAACACGATTGTCCAGTGATGGGGTGGTATTAAGTTTTTCTAGGTCAAGTGTCTTATTAAGAATGCGATCAAACCCTTGAGGATCAAATGCATATGCATTGAAGATTGGACTAGTGACATCGTCCTCCACGCCGTCATAATAGATGTTTACGTGGTCAAAAGAACGCCCGTAAAGTGTGCGATAAGAAACGGTCTGACCTGCGGGAGCGTGTACAACGGTGGTTCCTTCGCAGATAAACTCTTCGCCGCCAATAGTAATTTCAGCTGCTCCAAAAATAGGAATGATGAAAACAGAATGGGCAAGCGAAAAAGTAACTTGGGAGTCAGCAATCTTCTGCTGACGGTTTATTGAAAACACACTATACGTTTGCCGCGAATAGGTCTTTTTTAGTTCTTGCAGATTAGTCTGCATAGAATCTCCTCATTTCACAAGCGTCCTACCATACTGAATATAAAAAATGACATGGAGAGTATTTTAGTCAGCAGAGCAGCGATTGCAACCCAAAATAAAAGAAAAAATACCATTTCAGGGGTTAATTTTTGATTAACGAAAAAGACAATTGGCTACGTACTTTTTATGAAATGATTTAAAAAAGAGCAATTTATGTATAAATTTTATCCATTCGGTTTAAAGATTTTATCTGTTGTCTATTTGCTTTAAACTGCCGATAAATAGTGTTTTTGATACCATAACTAGCTATGCACAAAATGGGTACTACAGGTTTCTTTAGTTTGTTATGGTTCTGTTGGCTTTTGCAGAGATTTTTTCGTAGAAGGTTTGTATATGGAGCAGCTTGCACACGTTTTTTCGCTTATTGTTCAACCCGCATACGACTTGACCGGTAGTTGGTGGGCGGCAATTTTCCTTTTTACCCTTGCAACTAAAATTATCCTGATGCCTCTGGCGCTCTGGACGCAGCAAAACTCTATTGTTATGGTGCGTCTTATGCCCGAGACCTTCCGCTTGAAGACGCGTTACTTTGGCGATAAAGAGACTATCGAGGAACGCTCAAACGAGCTCAACAAAAAGGCAGGTTATCATCCACTTCTAAGCCTTATCCCTCTTGCAATTCAGGTAGTCATTCTGTTCGGTCTGGTTGACGTTATTCATGGCATCACAGATTCCGGTGCTCCTGGCACTGAGTTTTTGGGTATGACTCCAATCATTGATGGTGGTATCACTTGGATTATGCCACTAGCAGCAGCTCTTTCTTCAGTAGCCTTAGGTCTTGCCTCCAATAAACTGAATCCACTTCAGCGCGAGCAGTCCCGTGCTGAGAAGAACACCACAAATGGTCTTTCTATTGCGATGTCGCTTGTGTTAGCAGTTTACGTTGTTTGCGGCATGGCATTCTACTGGGTTTGCTCAAACCTTCTTTCAATTCTTGTTCAAATCGTATGTAACATGATTATTGACCCTCGTAAACAGGTTGATTACGAGGATTTGAATGCTGCACGTGATGAGTTTGAGGCAATGGACGCAGCAACCAAGTCCACTCACAAATGGTTCCAGCGCGATCCTTATGCCGCCCGCGAAAAAGAGGATTACAAGCGCTTCTTTGACACTATTGGCAAGCACTTAGTTTTCTACTCCGAATCAAGTGGCTTCTACAAATACTTTCAAGGCGCAATTGAGTGGCTGTTGGCAAATTCTGACATTCGTATCCACTACGTTACCTCTGACCCTAATGACCAGGTCTTTGAGCTTGCAAAACAGCAGCCTCGTCTGATTCCATACTACTTGGGTCAGCGTCGCCTTATCACGCTTTTTATGAAGCTTGACGCGGACGTTGTAGTCACCTCTCTCGGTGACTTGGAGAGCTCTTACATGAAGCGCTCCTACGTGCGCAAAGATGCTGAATACATGTATATGTGCCACCACATGACCTCTATGACGGTCACCTCAACACGCAACGAGTATACCTACTACGATGACGTTCTTTGTGTTGGTCCTCATCAGCAACATGATCTTGAGCTGGTCGAGAAGTACTACGGTACGCCATCAAAGAGAAAGCCTGCTATTGGCTACGATCTTCTCGATAGATCAATTCAGAATTACCAGAAGCAGAATCTGGGCCAGCGTAAACCTGGCGAGAAACCCCTGTTGTTGATTGGTCCTTCGTGGCAGTACGACAACTTGATGGACAGCTGTCTTGACGGAATTCTTAAGCAGCTTATGGGCCGCGGCTGGCGCATTGTGGTTCGTCCACACCCAGAATATTTGAAGCGTTATCCTGCCCGTATGGAGGAGATTCTTGCTCGCTATGCTGACGCGGATCCCGAGGAGCTTTCCTTTGAGACTGATTTCAGCTCCAACACCTCAGTTCTTTCAGCTGACTTGCTCTTTACTGACTGGTCAAGTGTTGCCGAAGAGTTCTCGTTTACTACGCTCAAGCCATCGGTCTTCATTGACACTGCAATGAAGGAGAATAACCCCGATTGGAGCAAAATTCACTCGGATCCATGCGATATTACATTGAGAAATCAGATTGGTCGCAGTTTTGATCCTAAGGACCTCTCGGGCCTTGGCGATGCAGTTGCGCAGATGCTTGAAGAGACTGATAGTTGGTCGCACAAGATTGAAGAGATTCGCAACAACATGATCTTCAACCTTGGTCACGGTGGAGAAGCTGCAGGTAAGTTCATCCTTGAACGTGTTTTGGCACATCAGGAGGAAACCGCAGATGACACCGCCGTCGAGAAGGACGATGCCGCCGCTGCTGCTAAGAGCGAGGACGCCGAGAAGGATTGTGATTTTCGTGCGTAAGAAAGTTGCTTTACCTGCGAAGGCTGCATCGCGTATTGCTACCTACAAGACACGCGTGTTCTTTGTGCATGCTGCGCTGTATGTTGTTGCCTTAACACTCATCTGGTGGGCACTTCTGCCAGCAACAGCTCAAGCATATGTTGATCCCTCAGTTATGACGTACACCATTCAAGCACTAGCAGCAGTTGTAGTTGCACTCTCAGCTGTGTTAGGTGTGGCATTTAGGCGTTCTCGTAAGGCGCTCTTTCGTCTGCTTAAGATTGATGAGAATGCAAACAAGATTGTTGAAGGTACCGTTCACAAGGTTGACGCCAAAGGCGCAGAAGCAGCAAATGCTCAGATGAAAGAGATTCTTGCAGCAGAGGCTATCCGTCTTAAAGAGCGTAAAGAGGGTACCCTCAAGCCTAAGGGTCGCATCGGTGTAGCATTTCTTATTTCATTCTTTACGGTATTTACTATTTTGGTTGTAGCTCCTCTTGAGTTAGTGGCTAATAGTGCACGAGACCTTTCTTTCAACCTCAATGATGTTGCAGGTCCTGTTATTCTTGCGGGTCTTGTCATCACGCTCATTCTTACCGCAGCTCTCTCCCTGCTGCGCAAGCGCGTGTTTAACGTTGCCGTTGCATTTGTGGAAGCCATCGGCGTGGCGTCATATGTACAAGCAGTATTCTTAAATGGTGGCATGCCTTTAGCAGATGGCCATGAGGTCATTTGGTCTAACTTCACAAGTCAGATGATTGTCTCTGGCATCATCTGGCTAGCAATCATTGCAGCTGCAGTGGTCTTCTCGCTCCTTAAAGCAAGGCAACTGAGAACAGGACTTTTGGTAACTGCAGCAGCTCTTATCATTGTCCAAGCAGTTGGTGTTGCAAGCTTGTGGGGACCTGCAATTGCAGCGTCGATGGATGCCCATGTCGAGCACCAACAGGTTATTGCAACACGTGAAGGTCTCTATAACGTATCTTCCAAGAAGAACG
>JABZIF010000058.1 GCA_015258485.1 Atopobiaceae bacterium
ACTCTTGATGAGGCAGGAAACTGGACAGGAAGCTTCTCTGGCCTAGATAAGTACACAGCTGATGGTACAGAGATTGCTTACACGGTTAAAGAGGATGAGGTAGCAGGTTACACCTCTGAGGTTTCAGGTGACGCTACTTCTGGCTTTACCGTAACCAACACTCAGATTCCACCTAATACACCTCCTACAACTCCTCAGGAGACTCCTAAGAAGAAGTCTTCTAAGAAGAAGCTTCCTTACACCGGTGATGTAAGCATGCTTGCATCTGTTGCTCCATTTGTTGCAGGAAGTGTTGCACTACTCGGTGCAGGAATGGTTTTAGGAAGAAAGCGTAAGTAACAAAGAGTTTCTCTGTAGTCTTTTATAGAAGCTTACAAGGTATTAAGAAGCCGTATCAGTCGATACGGCTTCTTTCATTTAGAGCTTTAGTATGTTGAGCTTGTTATGCACTATATATGCTTTCTTAGAAAATCATAATTAATAGTTATTACCTATAACTATTAATCAAATAAGAGAATGGAAATCAACGTATTAATGCTCGTTAAATCTGATATATTGCTTTCTATTGCTATTTTCCAGATCCTAAATTTATTTTAGGTTATAGCAATAAGGAATAATATCGCATAATGAAAGAGGTGCACAATGCTGGAGAATTCAATAAGCCGTCGTAGTTTTATTCAGGCTTCTGTTTTATCGACACTGGGCGGTGGCACCTCAATGATGCTTGCAGGATGTAATTCTGAATCTAGCACAAATGACAACTCTGAAAGTAAAAAGAAGATTCTTCGTTTTGGATCTGCTAATTCTAAACAAGGTCTTGATATGCAGCGTGCAAACAATTCACAATCTGCATGTGTTGCAGACTCAGTTTGTGAGGCGTTGCTTCGCTGGACTGAAGATAATGAACTTGTACCTTGTCTTCTAAAAGAGATTCCTTCGTTTGAGTCAGATGGTGTTACGTTAAAGTGTGAGCTTAAAGAAGGCATTAAGTTTCATGATGGAACAAATCTAACTGCAAAAGATGTTAAATATACTTTTGAGCGTATGTTTAAGCCTGAAACTAAAGCTCTCTCAACTAGTTTCTTTGACAAAATTAAAGGAGCTCAAGAGATACTTGCTGGTACTGCTACAGAGCTTGAGGGTCTTACTGTTCAAGATGATACTCATTTTACTTTTATTCTTATTGAACCATATGTAACGTTTATTAGCGTTCTTGGTATTTCTTATGCATGCATTTTCCCAGAGAAAGCCTGTGAAGAGGCAGGCGCTGATTGGGGTACAGGAACTCATTTGATTGGAACTGGTAAGTATAAAATTAAGAGTAATGACGATACTACCGAGGTTGTTCTAGAGCGTTTTGATGACTATCACGACGGTAAGCCAGCCCTAGATGAGATACACATACATTATTACGATGATGCTAATACACAGCTTTTGGCTTTCAAAAATGGTGATATTGATTACTGTGACCTTTCATTAACTCTATTGCAACAATATCAGAAGGACGATGAGGTAAAAGATCTTATCACTTCTTATCCAACTCTTGGTGTTAACTTCATCAATCTTAACCTTAAAGAGGGTCAGGGCTTAACTGACGTCAAGGTTCGTCAAGCACTTTCTTTGGCAATTAATCGTCAGGAACTTGTTGACAATATTGCTGCAGGTAATGGTACGGTTGCAAATGGCTGGCTTGCTCCTGCAACTCCTGGTTATGACAAGAGTGCTCCTGCGTTTGAGTATAATCCAGAAAAAGCTCAATCTCTTCTTTCTGGGGCCGGTGTGTCCGATCTTAAACTTACAGCAAAGGTAAGAAAGTCCTACGAGAAGCTCCTTGTCGCTGTACAAGATTATTGGAGCAAGATTGGTGTAACACTTGATGTTCAGGTAGAAGATAACGCTGTTTGGAATACGGACTGGGCTCAAGGCAATCTTCAAGTTACAACCCTTGCGTGGTATCCGCTCTTTGCTGACGGTGACCAGCATATGTATACCTATTTTTACAGCAAAAATGCTGCAAAGAAATCTTCTTTCTACGATAATGCTGACTTTGACAAATTACTTGTTGAAGCGCGTTCAGAATCGGATGAGGACAAGAGAGCAGAAGAGTATAAGGATGCAGATAATTTGCTTACTCGTACTGATTTTGCGACACTTCCTCTATACTGGCCAAAAAACTCTTTTGTTGCTAAGAAGTATGTAAAAAATGCCAAGGTAGGAAATTTGATTTATCACTTCTATGATGTAGATATTGATACTTCTGATGCTGATTACCGTGTTCCACAGGATTAAGCGATAGTATTGCTATAAACTTTAAAGCGGTATCTAAGTTTTTTTTGGATACCGCTTTATTTTCAAAGTGGGAGAGGAGTTCAGCGGTGAGATCGTTTCTGATTAAAAGAATTCTCCAAGCAATTGGAGTTGTTATTTGCGTATCAGCGCTGACGTTTTTTGTTCTCAATATTGTTCCAGGAGATCCCGTACGCGTTATGATGGGCGATATGGCAGATGATGCTACTGTTCAGCAGGTTCGTCATACTATGGGACTTGATAAGCCAATTCCCGAGCAGTATGTAAACTGGTTTGTCAAAATGCTCGGAGGAGACTTTGGTACTTCATACACGCAAAAACGTCCTGTTATTGCATTGATGTCAAAAGCTCTTGTTATTACTTTAAGACTTGCCGTTTTTGTATATATTTTTGCTATTGCGCTTGGCCTTATTATGGGTATTCTCGCTGCTGTTAACCATGGGAAGTGGTTTGATAGAACGCTCATGTCCCTTGCTATTTTTGGTATTTCAGCACCGTCATTTTGGGTTGCGTTAGTACTGCAAATTATTTTTGCACTAACGCTTAAATGGTTCCCACTTTCTGGCGTGAAAACGGCCAGCGCCTACGTTTTGCCGGTTATTGCATTGGGAACAAGGTATGCAGCTAGTGTTGCACGTGTTACCAGAACAAGCATGCTCGATGTCCTTAATCAAGATTACATTAGAACCGCAGAGGCAAAGGGACTTAAGCGCTCAGTGATTATTTTGAAACATGCATTAAGAAATGCACTTATTCCAATTATCACGATTGCAGGCTCACAGCTCGGTGATATTTTGACGGGCTCCATCATTATTGAAAGTATTTTCAATATGAATGGTATGGGTAAATTGGTTCTTGATGCAATTAATGCACGCGACCTTCCACTCATTCAGGGAAGTGTCATGTACATTGCGGTTATTTGCGTTGTTATTTACTTGCTTGTCGATATTTTGTATGCCGTGGTTGATCCACGAATTCGTCTGGGAGAGGAGGCATCGGAATAATGGCACTGCTGACAAGTGATAAAAAGAGCGAGAAAGTCAAAAAAGCCGAGGCCGTCCTTGAGGATGCCACTAAAGCACAAGAGGCTGAGCAGGCAAAAAACAAAACAGTACGTGCTCAGAGTTATTGGAGAGTAAGCTGGGGAATTTTTAGAAAGAATAAGCTGGGAATGGTATGTCTCGGCATTATTGTCCTGCTTGCCTTGGTTGCCATCTTTGCGCCATTGCTCGCGCCATATAGTTTTAGTGAACAAAATCTTGTTATTAAAAATCAAAATCCTTCTGCCGCACATCTTCTGGGCACCGATGAATATGGCAGAGATATTCTTTCTCGTATTATTTATGGTTGCCAGATTTCACTTCAAGTTGGAATTATTTCTCAGATAATTGCTTTGTTTATAGGTTTTATTGCTGGTGTGGCAGCTGGCTATTATGGTCGCTGGGTAGATGCGGTAATTTCGTTCATTATTCAGGTCTTCTCGAGTTTTCCATTTTTATTGTTTGCCATCTTGATTATGTTTGCACTGGGGCCTGGCCTCATTAACCTTTACATTGCGCTTGGTCTTTTGATGTGGACTACAACAGCCCGTCTTATTCGTGGCGACGTTATTCGTCTTAAAAATTCCGAGTATATTCAGTCGTGTATTCTTTCTGGTGGAAATGATTTTAGAATTATCATGAAGCACCTGTTACCAAACTGTGTTTCTACGTTGATTGTTGTTTCTACACTGGGAATACCCAACGCCATTCTTTCTGAGGCAACTCTTTCTTTTTTGGGCCTAGGTGTACAGCAGCCATTTGCAAGTTGGGGACAGATGATTGCCGCCTCGCAGCCCTATCTGCAAAGTCAGCCTATTTACAGTATTGCACCAGGTATCGCTATTATCATTGCAGTCATGTCTTTTAATTTGCTTGGTGACGCATTGCGTGACGCGCTTGATCCAAAGATGCGTTCTTAGAAGGGAGGCTACGGTATGGAAAAAACTATAGAAGCAGAGTTTGAGCATTCAATTGAAACGGAAGACGGCAAGGTTGTTCAATTTTGTAGCCTTGAAGAGCGCAAATTGGCTCAAAAAACAGCACAAGAACAGCGAGAAGAGCAGTGCAAGAAAAATGTGTTGCTTGATGTAAATAATCTCGACATAACTCTTTTTACTGAAGATGGAAAACTACCTGCGGTAAGTGATCTCTCTTTTATTATGCGAAAAGGAGAAACCCTTGCAGTAGTAGGAGAGTCTGGCTGCGGAAAGTCTATGACAGCTTTATCTGTTATGGGCCTTCTCCCTAATCCACCTGCAAAAATAACAGGAGGAGAAATTCTTTTTGAGGGAACAGATTTGGCGAGCCTTTCTCGTGATGAGATGAGGAAGTTCCGTGGTGAACGCATTGGTATGATTTTTCAGGAGCCAATGACTTCTTTGAATCCCGTTATGAAATCTGGTCATCAGATTCGTGAGGGTATTTTGGTTCATAATCCTCATATGAGCAAACAGGAAGCTGACAAACAAGCTCTTGATATGATTAAGCTAGTTGGTATTCCTGCACCAGAGAAGGTGTTCTCGTCATATCCTCATGAACTTTCTGGTGGTATGCGTCAGCGCGTCATGATTGCCATGGCACTTGCTTGTCAACCGTCGCTTCTTATCTGTGATGAACCTACCACCGCTTTGGATGTAACAGTTCAAGCTCAGATTCTACAGATTATTGATCGTATGAAGCAAGATTTGGGAACCGCTGTTATGCTAATTACGCATGATATGGGCGTTGTCTCTGAGATGGCCGATTGGGTGTTGGTAATGTATGCTGGTCATCGTGTTGAGTATGCACAAGCAGCAGAACTCTTTACTAACCCATTGCATCCATATTCGCAAGGTCTTATTGCGTCGATTCCTTCGTTTGATGAGAGAACCGATAAGCTTTATGCGATTCCAGGTAGCGTTCCTATGCTGTCACACATGCCATCGGGTTGTCCATTCCACCCTCGTTGTCCGTTTGCAAAAGACATTTGTAAGAAGTGTCGTCCTGGTCTAACCGCTGTTGGTGATAATGATTGTCATACGGTTAGCTGTTGGAAATACACTGATAAGTGGGGTGAATAGCCATGGCAGAAGAAAAGAGTGGGATAACAGGAACAAAAGATCTTTCTGGCGAGAAAACCATCTTATCGGTAAAAAATTTGGTTAAGCGTTTTCCTATAAAAAATGGGGTTTTTGGTAGTTCATCTGCTTCAGTACATGCAGTGGAAGATGTCTCTTTTGAGCTGCGAAAAAAGGAGACTTTGGCCATTGTCGGTGAGTCGGGTTGTGGTAAATCAACAACTGGAAAGTGTGTCTTGAGGCTTATTGAGCCAACATCTGGCTCAGTTGAACTTGATGGTAAGGATTTTACAGCACTTAAGGGCCAGCAACTTAAGCAGGCTCGACAGAAGATGAAGCTCATCTTCCAAGATCCTTATAGTTCTTTAAATCCCCGCATGACCGTAATGGATATTATTGGCGAACCCATTGATATTGCGGGAACATATAAGACACGCGCCGAGCGTAATGCCCGCATTGAAGAGGTTATGCAAGAAGTGGGCCTAGACCTGGAGTTTAAGTATCGTTATCCTCATGAGTTCTCAGGTGGCCAGAGACAGCGTATTGGAATAGCTCGTGCCATTGTTCTTGAACCTGAGATTGTTGTCTGTGATGAGCCAGTATCTGCATTAGATGTTTCTGTCCAAGCAAAGGTTATTAACCTGTTAGAAGACCTCCAACAAAATCATGGCTTGTCGTATATTTTTATTAGTCATGACCTTTCTGTTGTTCGTCACATTGCTGATACCGTTATGGTTATGTATTTGGGTCATCAGATGGAGTTTGCTTCAAAAAATGATTTGTTCGCGCATCCTCTGCATCCTTACACGCAAGCCCTTTTAGATGTTATTCCCCGTATTCGTCACGAGAGAATCCAGCAAAAGCGTATCCTTCAAGGAGACGTACCAAGCCCCGCAAATCCACCTTCAGGCTGTGTGTTCCATACGCGTTGTACAAAGACCATGCGAGTGTGTTCTGAAAAAGCTCCAAACCGTCTTGAAGTTGAGCCAGGCCATTTCTGCGCTTGCCATCTTTATGATACATCTCTGACTGATGAGGAGCGTACTCCTCAGATTGCTCATGTTCTTAAGGCTGCTTCTAAGGCTGTCAGAGAAGCGCATCTTGAAGAAAAGTTTGAAAAGTAGTTTAACTTTTAATATTCGAATATTGTTTAAAGTAAAAAGCGAGAAGATTGATTGATCTTCTCGCTTTTTGTTACGGCTTTAGCCTGTTGAGCGCGAGAAGCGCGCGAAACACAAAACCA
>JABZIF010000059.1 GCA_015258485.1 Atopobiaceae bacterium
CTGCTGCGTTATCGTCATTGCAAACACGCCAAATCACCGGCGCAGCACACCTGCAGATTACCGCTCACCAGCAGCTCGACGCTCAGCATACTCCGTAGCAAGTCGTGTCTGAATATCGTGCGGTACCTGCTCGTATCCTGAAATCTCAACGGTATACTCGCCAGTTCCACGCGAAAGTGATCTTAATCTTGTAGCGTAGTCAGTAACTTCCGCATATGGAATTGTTGCCATAATAGTCGTATCACCAGCAGAAACACCAGTTCCAGAAGTCATTCCTTCAACTCGTCCACGAGAAGCGGAGACGTCACCCATCACCGAACCAGCATAGCTTTCTGGAACAGTAATTTCTAGATGGGCCATCGGCTCAAGAAGCACAGGTTCTGCCTGTTCAACCGCCTTTTGAAAACCAATACGAGCGGCCGTCTTAAACGCCATCTCGTTAGAGTCAACTGGATGATACGATCCGTCATACACAGCAACTTTAATATCAATCATTGGATATCCAGCTAAGACGCCTTCACGCATGGTTTCTTGAACGCCCTTATCGACAGCTGGAATAAATCCACGAGGAATATGTCCGCCAACAACCTCATCAACAAACTGGTAACCTGCATTTGGATTTGGCTCAATGCGTAACCAACAATCACCGTACTGACCAGATCCACCAGTCTGCTTCTTATGCCTACCTTGAGCGCTTGCAACACGGCGGATTGTCTCGCGATACGGAATTCGAAGCGCAACTTTATGTGCGCTCACGCCGGCTCGCTGCTCAAGTCTGTCGAGAAGAACGGCTACTTGCGCCTCACCGATTGCAGACACAATAGTCTGACCAGTGTCTTCATCACGATCAACCTTAAGCGTAGGATCAGAATCGGCGGCCTTCTCCAAAAACGCAAAGATCTTACCCTCGGTACCACGCTCATCAGGTTCGATAGCAGTACGATACAAAGAGTTAGGGAACCTGAATGCCGCGGCTTCAACTTTTCCGGTAACAGAAAGTGTATCGCCCGTCATAGCTTCAAGCTTAGGAACCACCACGATATCTCCAGCTGCGGCGTTTGGAACATCAGAGGTTTCTTTACCACACATTCGATACAGATGAGAAAGTCTCTCGGGCTTACGAGTACGCGCATTTATAAGCTCATTACCTGCTGCTATTGTGCCAGCAAGCACTTTAACAAAGGTAAGTTTACCATTCTGTGAATCCTGAAGTGACTTAAATGCAAATACAACGGGGCGCTCGTCATCTGGAGAAATATCAAGCTGTTCACCGTTGACCAGTGGAATATGGCCAAAATCAGACATAGTTGGGAACCAGCCGTCAATTGCGTCAAGAAGTGAGATAACACCTTCCTCTCGAACACAAGATCCTGCAAAAACAGGAACAAAGATACGCTCCATAAGCGCCTTGCTTAGAAGACTTTCAAGCTCCTCCTGGGTAATCTGTCCGCCGTCAAGATAACGCATCATAAGCTCGTCATCTGCCTCAACGACCAGCTCTGTAAGAGCGGCGCGCGCCTTATCAACAGTGCTTTGATACTTTGCGGGAATCTCTCCTACCTCAACTTTGCCGTTGACTAGTGTACGAGCTTTCTGACGAACAACGTCAATGATTCCAGAGAACTGCTCACCAGATCCCATCGGAATTGTGATTGCACCCAAAGAAGAGCCAAAACGATCTTTGAGCAAAGACATTGCTGTATCGTAGTCTGCATCAGGACGATCAAGACGGTTAATAAACAGCGCACGAGACAGAGAAAGATCTTCAGCAGCAAACCAGAGCCTTGTGGTGATGGTTCCAGGTCCACTGGCTGCATCAACAACAAAAAGTGCAGTCTCAACAGCGCTCATTGCTGAATAAGCGTCACCTACAAAATCTGGATAGCATGGTGCATCAAGTACGTTAATATGCGTATCTTTCCACATAATTGGTGCAATAGTAGTGGAGATAGAAAATCCGCGTTCAGACTCTTCAGCGTCGTAATCAAGCGTGGGCTTTGTACCTGCATGGCCGCCTAAACGAGTAGTTGCACCCGTTAGATGCAGCATTGCCTCGGCAAGCATGGTTTTACCCACGCCACCTTGGCCCACGAGAACCACATTCTTCACCCTAGATACAGATTTTTCGGCCATGATGCCTCCTCTAACTGCAATAAGCAGCCGAGAAAATCAACCGATAGTTCATGCCCGAGTCCAACATGATATGCTACGGATTCCTCGACCACTCATCGAACAAGAAAACCTCTAGCCACCCTACCGTAACGCAAAGCACAAAAAGAGACACCTACCTTTCGACGAACGACAAAAAGTAGGTGCCAAAAAACTTGTCTAAATCTTTATAAGCTCTTACAAATAAGCAGTTAAATAACTAAAAATGCAATCCATTGAGAGCATTCTTAGTCTAAGTACTAAATTTGCACTCCTCGGCGAACGGTGTTGGAAAAAATAACTCCACCAATAACAGCAAACAGCAGCGAAGCAGTTATGAGTACTATGTTTGGTAATGTCTCGTCAATTACAGAAAAATTTGATGTAACTGAAGTAAAAATTGAACCAATCATAAGCATAAACGCTATACCGATTATAATCATCGAACCAAAGGTACCGGCCAAAGAAGACACCATTACAGAGAGTGATCGCTTAGTTAAATCAGTTATTGCGGTCCATTCAAAATTAGGACGACGAACATCAATCGCCATTCCAATATTTGAAACCAAAAAACAAATACAAAGAGGCAAAATCACATTTCTTAACGCAGTACTCACGGTAATATGCCCAGCCAATAAAAATAGAATCTGCGACACAACACTAGCAAACCCAACATAAAGCAAATTTACGGCAATTTTTGATCCAAAGATTTGTCGGGACGAAACAGGCATGGTTGCCATAAGCCAGTTTGATCGACCCTCTAAAGAATACGAAATTGAAGCTGAACAAGCAGCGCAATACATCATTGTTCCAAACCAGGTAATAAACATTCCTACGATGCTTTTTATGGTAGGAAGAAGTGTCTGAGCGTCGATACTGGAGTCAATAGCCTGAGCCAACGTAGGTAGGCTTACAAACAATGACAAGAAGGCAAGAATAATCATCAAGACGCAGCCAAAAACTGAGTTAAAAAAGAGAGCAGGATAGCCAATAAGCGTTTGCAACTCTTTTCTAATTAACGCAGTAAATGGAGAAGAAACCTTAGTGGCAATCTGCGTTGTTGCAAATTTCTTCTGTACTGTTGTCTGGGTAACCATCGCATTAATTCGATCATTAAAACGAGAAATAATAGCAACAATAACAGCAGGCGCCGCAATGGAAACTAAAACAAAAAGGAACAGACTCATCAATGATCCTGTTGCAAAAACATCAGCGACCCAAAGTGAAGGAATATAAACCAGGCCAACAGTATTTGCGATACTATAAACTGCTGTAGCAAGATTAAGGCTACTTGCTGTACTCGCATTATTTATGGTAGACGGCAGATACAACATACCGATGACGTAAAAAACCATAACGATAAGACCAACAATACCGCCGATAACCATTCCTAATGATTTGAAATGAAGCTTTGCTGCCAATGCAGCAATACCAAAAGCAAGCAAAATGACAACGGATACCGCCAAATTAGGACCAAGCACAATCGCAAACAGTGCACCCAAAAGACGCAAGGGCGTCATAGGCATAACACCAAAGTAAGCTACAAACACAGGAAGCATAGTCACCGCTGACCAAGCAATTTCTGTTCCGTAAAGCGCAGCAACCCTTGAATAAATTACAATATTCTTTTTTACTGGGAGCGACATGATAAAGTCATAATCTTTATAAGCAAAAAGCACACCTTGCGCCTTAGAAAAAGTCAGGATAACACCAGGTAAAGAGCCTATCAATACTGCAGCAAGCGGCAATAACTTTGCAAAACCAGCTGCGGCAATAGCTGCAGCGCCATTATACAAATACGCCATCATGGCAATTGCGCCAACCGCAATCAAAAGTCCGCCAACAACAGGACCGGTGTTACTTCCAACTTTAATTCCGCCCTTTTTGCGGTTAATCTGGGATGTCCATACCATCAAAAACTGAACTTTTAACAGTAAAAAGAACGCTCGTAAATTGGAAGGCAGCTTGAGCTGAAAGCGATCTAATACAGGAACTTGTCCAGCATCAACCTGCGCAGGAATGAATACATCTCCAGCAGGTTGTATATTCTGTTTAGCTACTTCAGGACGCTGAGGCGCCTGTGAATTTACGGTAGCCATACTAATTCTCCTTTGGCGCTTCGGGAGTGTTTTGAGCTGCCACTACATCGGTCTTCTCGACGATTTTCTCGGCAGCAAGATCTTGTGCAACCTCAGTAGATACGCCAGGAGCGCCCACCTCAAGGCCCAAGAACACTTCCTCAAGAGAAGAATTACCACGAATTTCGTCAGTTGGGCCCGCTGCAAGCAGCTGACCTTGACGAATGATAGCAATTTTGTTGCAAAGTTTCTCGACAACCTCAAGCACATGTGACGAGAAAAACACGGCAGATCCACGAGCCGCCAGTTCATGAAGCATCTTCTTAAGCTCAAAGCTCGCGGCTGGGTCTAGGCCAACAAACGGCTCATCAAGAATAATCAGCTTTGGTTCATGTAATAAAGCAGAAATCAGGACCAGCTTCTGTTTCATGCCGTGAGAATAACTATCAATGTTATTTGCTAACGCATCGGTAATACCTAGACGATTTGCCAACACCGTAATGCGCTCAACACGGTTCTCTGATGGAACGCCAAAAATATCACAAACATAATTAAGATACTTGATACCGCTCATAAACTCATAAATATCAGGATTATCGGGGACATAAGCAATGACTTGCTTAGCTCCAATAGGGTCCGTTACAACATTTTTTGAATCTACAAAAACAGCGCCGCCCTCAAATGGTTGGGCACCAACCACAGCTTTAATCAACGTCGTTTTACCAGCACCATTGTGGCCGATAAAACCATAAATATCGCCAGGCATAACATCAAGCGAAAGATCAGAAACTGCAACTTTAGAACCATACTTCTTTGTAAAATGCTGAATGCTGAGTACAGGAGCTGATGCACCAACTGGTATGGCAGAAGTTACCGTCTGCGTAGTAGATGCCACAGGAGTAATGGGGACAGCAGGTGTCGTCGAAACCGACGATGTTACCTGAGCCGCAGGTGCCGACGGAGTAGCGGGGTTAACGGGTGCGTTTGGAACAGGTGGCTGTGGAGTTGTATCTGCCATGTTAACAACCTCTCTTTTCAGTCAGTATGAACCGTATTACTACGTACTTTATCTACTTTTGGAGAACGTTTTGCCCTTCTTAATGCATCGCGTAGAATCCATTCTACCTGTGCGTTTGTAGAACGCATATCATCCTTGGCCCACCGCTCAACTTCTTCCCAAACCTCTGGAGCTATGCGAAGTGGATATTGTTTACGAGGTGCCATGATTTTCTCGCCAATTACTGTTGCAAAGAGCCGGTATTAAGAACTGGTTGAGCCTCGGACTCACCACAAAGAACAACCATTAAATTGGAGGCCATTACTGCTTTGCGATCTTCATCAAACTCGACAACTCCATTTTGAGAAAGCTGAGTCAATGCCATATCAACCATAGAGACTGCGCCTTCGACAATCTTTTTACGTGCGGCGATAATTGCTTCTGCCTGTTGACGACGAAGCATAGCCTGAGCAATCTCTGGAGCATACGAAAGGTGAGTGAGACGAGCATCATCAACGGCAATTCCTGCAACAGAAAGGTTACGACTAAGTTCAGACTGAAGGGCCTCAGAAACCTCTTCGATGTTGGAACGAAGAGTGATTGCGTTATCAGACTCATTCTCGTCTTCCATATGATCATAGCTATACGTACTTGCAACATGACGAAGTGCGGTTTCTGCCTGCATTTCCACATAGCTTACATAGTCATCAACGTCAAAAAGTGCTTTAGCGGTGTCATTGACACGCCAGACAACAACCTCTGCAATCTCAATTGGGTTGCCCATACGGTCATTAACCTTAAGAACATCGCCGTTCAACGTACGAGCACGAGTAGAGATAACTGAAGTGTGAATACTTACTGACGAATCTAAACCAGCCGAGAGCGACAAACTACCACTTGCAGCAGAAAGTGTCTTTGCATAAAAAGGATTAGCCCAGCGAAGTCCATCATCTTTAACTGTGCCAATATACTTACCAAACAGAACGCATACCTTAGCTTGTCCGGGCTGCAAACTAAACAGACCACTAGAAATAAAAATGCCTATCAAAAACATAATAACGGCACCAAATAAACTCATAAATGATGGCTCTAACATAGGATTGTCATCAGCTAAAATGGCACTAAAAATGAATTTAATAAGTAAAAGTACCGCGATTACAAAGAAAGCAACCGCGATAAACAAAAACAGCCAACCGCTTTTTGACTTAATAATCTTCTCTGTACTCATAGTAACTCCTTTACAACAATGAGCTATTTTATGGCCTTATTGTGATATCACATTGATTACAAGTCAAGAAAATAATATTTTAAATTTTGTTCAAAAATCGCAGGTGATAGAGTT
>JABZIF010000060.1 GCA_015258485.1 Atopobiaceae bacterium
ATTAGGGTTATACCCTAAGAGCAAACCACCCGCTATGCGGGTGGTTATGATTTTTTTGCTCTTGTTTCTTCTTACCTGCATGAGTATGTAAGAAATTCTTGTTAAAAAGCTACTTCTTCTGGACCTTCTCGAAGTGAGGATTAACCAGTACTTGAAGGCCGCTGAACTCTGGTTTAAGTGCATAAGGCATCTGTGGCCAGTCAACAGGGATACACGCGTAATCGGTGTGTGTGAGGAGCGTATCAGCCTGACGAGTAAGTTCAAGCATACGATCATTATCGTTGACGGTAAGACGAGCTTGATCAACCAAGTTATCAAAGTCTTTGCTGTTATAGAACGAAGACTTTTTAGCTGCTCTATCAGAGCGGAAGTAGGAGCCCATGTGCTCAACGCCCTGGAAAGAGAGGGTAGACCAAGTTACCAGCGTAACTTCAAGGTCTCCATTGGTACGAGAATCACTCCAGACACCAGAGTCAATAACACTGACATTACATGTAACGCCAATTTTTGACCATGCATCCTGTAGTGCAACCATAAGAGTCTGATCTTGGCTTCTTACTTGTGCATTTAGCGTAAGATTGGAAACCCCAGCCTGTGCGAGAAGTTCTTTGGCCTTATCGACGTCGTATTCAAACTCAGGAGCTGAATCGTTGTACCCGCTTTCAGAAGATGGAATGAATGACTTGGCTGGTTTTGCAACGCCAGAAAGAATGGTGCTGCAGATAGTATCGCGGTCGATAGCCATTGATAGTGCTTGACGGACACGAACATCAGAGAGGTTGGAACTCTTAAGGTTTAGATTGACAAACTGGGTAGATGCAGGGGTGTAATTGACAATCTCTTTAGATACAGATTCATCGTTTTGATACTGTTGGATGAGTGTCTGTGAAATAAAAGCAAGATCAATATCGCCATTTTTATAGTTCATCATACGAGTATTTGCATCGTCAATATAGACAAACCTCAGTTCATCAAGGCCAGGCTTGCCCTCATGATAGTCTGCAAATCCTTCAAGAACTACTTCTGTAGAGCCATCATTTGATACGAGTTTGTAAGCTCCTGTACCAATAAAGTTAGTTTCAGTACCCCAAGCGTCTCCTGCTTCTTTACAAGCTTTTTCCGGATAAATGACAGCATAGAACTGGGCCATGATTGCATTAAAGGTTGAATAGGGTTGCGTGAGCTTAATATCAAAGTGGCGATCATCTTTAATTACAACACCCGTGAGTTCTTCAGAGTTTCCGGCAATAATGTCTTTAGCACCCTCGATATAGGCATAAGAGTCAATTGAAGTTGCTTTTGTTGCAGGTAAAAACATACGAGTGAGAGTGTATTTAACGTCTGAAGATTTAAGAATTTCTCTATTATGAAATTTAACGCCTTCCTTGAGTTCAAACGAATACGTAAGGCCATCATCGGAAATTGTGGGTAGGGAAGTAATGAGGTTAGGCTCAAGTTCTTTTGTTTCTGGATTGAGGACGATAAGAGACTCGGCAACAGCTTCAGAAACGCCTACAGAACCAGAAGTTTTTTGGGTATCAAAGGTTACCTTTGGATTATTCACACCAAAACGTAAAACTTTTTTATCTGAGTTTTCGCCACCCGAGCTATTGCAACCAGTGAGTAGTGCGGCAGAACCTGCAACAACAGCAGCAGCTAAAGAACCACGTAAAAAAGTTTTACGAGAGAGATTACGTAATAAGCGCTTCTTCATGAGGCACCTTTCGGTTGTGTTTATTAAAAGTAAAATCTGGTGTTTTTTACCCGATTTAATTAAATCTTATACTCGCCATGTTTCATATGTGAAAAACATTGTGGAGTAAATCGTATAAGCATGGTTTCATAAGTAAAAAAGCGATAAAGTCATAGGTTACGTTGGTATGTTATGCCTATGAGTTGTACGGTTATTGCTTGGCTTGAGTTAGAAGGTTTGTGTGAATATCCCAGATTGTGTACAAGAAGAATTTATCGATGTTGCTGCTAGTCCCGCTTCAGAGAGACCACTTATCTGTGTTAGTCCTCGGTGGATGTCAGAAGATGAATTTTCAGAGTCTCAATCTGTAGCTGAGGTTCATCTTAATGCTATTCTTGCCGCTGGTGGTCTTCCAGTTATGATGCCACTTACAGATGATTCCAATCTTATCGCACGTTTTGTAGATATGTGTGATGGTTTTTGCTTACCGGGTGGTCAAGATGTTGATCCTCGTAATTGGGGAGAAGAACCTCGTGATCCAAAACGTTTAGCTCCTGTTCGTGATGCGCTTGAGTTTGAATTGGTAAGGCAAGTGTTGGCAAAAGATAAGCCACTTTTTGCTATCTGTCGAGGCTTGCAACTTTTAAATGTTGTTTTAGGTGGTACGCTAGCTCAAGATTTACATGAACTTAAACCAGCCGAAAATCATACGTTTTGGACTCATTCAGCAAACTTATATCATCCGGTTCATACGGTTAAGGTTCAAAAGGATACTCTTTTATATAAGGCTTTGGGTGAAGTTGAAGACGTGCAGGTAAATTCTTATCATGACGAAGCGTTGAAAAAAGTTTCACCTCAACTTCGTGTTGTAGCTCATACATCTGATGGCATCATTGAAGGCGCGGAGGTAATTGGAAAGACGTTTGCTGTTGGTGTCCAATGGCATCCAGAGTACGGTTGGCTGTATAGTAAAGCAGATTGTAGGCTTTGGAAATCTTTTGTTGCTGCTTCAAAAGCTGCGCGAATTTCTCGTCAATAAATTATTAATTTAGACTGCGCTAACATTGAGTTGACGTAGTTTTTTGGAGCATGTATGAGTGATGTCTTAGATAGATTCATCAAATATTGTAAGGTTTCATCTCAGTCAAATCCGCTTACTGCCAATACTGTTCCCTCGACTGAGTCTCAACATCAGATGGCTAAAGTCGTTGCTGCTGATTTGCGAGACCTTGGTACAGAAGATGTGACAGTAAATGAGCATGCGTATGTAGTGGCGCATTGGCCTGCGAGCGAGGGACTCGAAGATCTCCCTACACTTGGTTTTTGCTGCCACCTGGATACCGCTTGGCAGTCATGGGGTAATCCCGTTCATCCTCAGGTGGTTACGTATAAGGGTGGAAAGCTTACTGTGGGATATGATCCTAACGGTAGAGAAGTTTCTATAAGTCCTGAAACTAATCCTCAACTTGCGCATATGATTGGTTGGCAGCTTATTACTACTGATGGAACATCATTGCTTGGTGGCGATGATAAAGCTGGCGTTGCAATGCTTGTAAGCTTGCTTGCTCGTTATACTGAACATCCAGAGTTTAAGCATCCACGCATTGCACTTGCGTTTGTTCCTGATGAGGAGATTGGTCACGGAGCTGCTCTTTTAGACCTTAAGGCATTTGGCGCAGCGTATGGTTACACCATTGACGGTGGTCCGTTGGGTGAATTTTGCTATGAGACGTTCAATGCAGCTGAGGTATTTGTACGTGCCCATGGTCTCTCTGTCCATACAGGTACTGCAAAAGGTCAGATGATTAATGCATCGGAAGCTCTTATGCGCTTCCATGCGCTACTTCCACCAGAACAGCGTCCAGAGTTCACAGAAGGTTATGATGGCTTTTTCTATCTCGAGCGTATAAACGGTGATTGTGAGACTGCTCACGCAGATTATATTATTCGCGATCACGATCAGACAAAAGTTGAATATCGTAAACAGCTTATGAAAGATGCTGCAAGTTATGTTAATGCTCAGCTTATGTCTGACGTACTCTCGGTTGAGATTCATGATCAGTATCACAATCTTGCAGATATTGTATTAAAGCCTGAATACGCTCATCTTATTGAAAATGCTCGCATTGCGTATAAGCAAGCAGGTGTTGAGATGACCTGTATTCCTATGCGTGGTGGCACAGATGGATCCCAGCTTTCATTTAGAGGTTTTCCCTGCGCTAATCTTTCTGCTTGTTACTACAATGCACATGGCGTGAAGGAGTTTGTTCCTGTTCCAGAGCTTGAGAGCATGGTTGACGTGCTTGAACATCTTGTAGCACTTTATGCGCAACCACAAAAGTAGGAGAGGTACGTGCTTGGGCGAGAAACCCTGATCTTTCTTGCGGAAAATTTGTTGCCTATTTTGCAGGTAATGTTGCTGCGCTACTGTTTCAAGGCACGTAGAAGAATGCGTAAATAGTTGCTTTCAATTGTGGATTCTGTGGCTATATCAAATATTTTCTTATTAAGCAGTGTTATGAGTGAGAAAATTACAGTAAATATACTAAGATAGCTAAAGTTAACTTTTTGTGTAAGTCTGTGTAAGGAGTAATGTATGGATAGGCGTTCATTTCTTAAACTTGCCGGTTTGATTCCAGCTGCTGCTCTTATTGGTTGCACTGGTACCAAGCAAGAGACTCCAAAAGAGGAGTCAAAAAAAGCTGATCCCGTTGCAGTAAAGGTAGCCACGCTAAAAGGTCCTACATCTATGGGCCTCGTGAAGTTTATGAGTGAGGTTGAGTCTCAAAACATCACCGATAATAACTATTCTTTTGAGATTCTTGATGCGCCCGATCAAGTTGTTGCAAAGGTTGCAAAGGGCGATGTAGATGCGGCTTCTATACCTGCAAACCTTGCCGCAACACTTTTTGCTAAGACAAAAGGCGCATATAAGGTTGCTTGTATTAATGTTCTTAATGTCCTCAATATTGTTGAGACAGGCAATACTATTTCAAAGTTAACTGACCTTAAAGGTAAGACGTTGTATGCATCTGGTAAAGGTGCTGTTCCTGAGTACGTTCTTTCGTATCTTTTGAGTAAGAATGGTCTTAAACTCGGTGAAGATGTCCAGGTAGAATGGAAGAGTGAGCATGCTGAGTGTGTAGCTGCTCTTGCTCAGGATTCAGCAGGAATTGCCTTGCTACCACAACCTTTTGTGACAGTTGCCCAGACAAAAAATAATCAAATTCGTGTTGCTATTGATTTAGGGACCGAGTGGGAAGCACTCAATCCAAAAAGCAAAATTATTACCGGTGTAACCATTATTTCCTCTAAGCTCATTTCAGATTCTCCTGATGCAGTTACAGCATTTTTGTCGCACTATAGAGACTCTATTGAGTTTGCTCTTGATCATGTTGATGATGCTGCGGCGCTGGTTGGAAAGTATGGTATTGTTCCCGAGGCTGTAGCAAAAACCGCTCTTCCAAAATGTAATATTGCATTTATTGATGGTGCTGATATGAAGACTGCTCTTTCAGAATATCTCGGCGTTCTCGCTGAAGAAAATCCGCAGTCAGTCGGTGGATCGGTGCCAGGAGACGATTTCTACTTTGGTGCATAGTCCACAGAGTAAAAAGGTGTCAATTATCCGGGGTAACAGAGAAAATGCTGGTACCTCGGATAGTTTTGCTTTAAATGGCAAGAATAAAGGGTTGCTGCAACCTGATACTCAAAAGCATTCATTGACTCCCTGGACCATTAGAATCATTGCCGTTGTCTTTTGGATTCTCGTGTGGCAAATAGCTGCGATGGCCATTAATCAAGATATTATTTTGGTGTCGCCCATCCAGGCCATTCAAACCCTTTTTGGGCTTTTGCAGCTTAGAGATTTTTGGATATCCGTTGGTCTTTCTCTCTTGCGCATTTTTACGGGCGGAGCTCTTGCCTTTGTGTTGGGAATTTTGCTAGCGTTTTTAAGTTTTAAAAACGCTATTATTCGCTATCTTTTAGAGCCACTTATCTCAACCATTAAGTCAATTCCCGTTGCTTCTTTTGTTATCTTACTCTTAGTTTGGATACGAACACCATATCTCTCTATTTCAATTTCATTTTTGATGGCGCTTCCTATTTTGTATGTTGCCGTTCTTGAAGGGCTTCTTGCTATTGATCAGCAGCTTATCGAGATGGCTGATGTATATCAGATTTTTGGTTGGAGAAGAATTAAGGCAATTTATCTGTCTCAGCTTTTGCCTTCCTTAAAGGCTGCAACTTCACTTGCAATGGGCTTTTGTTGGAAGTCGGGTATTGCAGCTGAGGTAATTGGATTGCCGTCGTTTTCTATTGGTGAGCATCTGTTTAATGCAAAAATTTATTTAGATATTCCTGCTCTTTTTGCGTGGACGCTCGTGGTCATTGCTTTAAGTGCGCTTGGCGAGAAATTCGTTTTGTTTCTTGTTTCATGGGTGACCAAAAAGCTGGAAAAGAGCTGTGCATGATGTGTACTCTTTCAAAACAAGATATGAAGGCTTTACAGATAGAGGTAAAAGATCTCTCAAAATCTTTTGGAGAGGTACAGGTTATTTCACATTTTTCGTATACGTTTAAACGGGGGATATACGTTATATCAAGCCCATCTGGTGCAGGAAAAACAACACTTTTACGCATTGTGTGTGGGTTAGATGAACAAGATAGTGGGGAAGTTATTATAAGTCCTCATACACGTGTAGTTATGATGTTTCAGGAAGATAGGCTTCTAGAAAACCTGAGCGTAATGGCAAATATTTTATTGGCTCGTCCAGAGTGTTCTGGAAGTATGCTGCAAACGCTTAAAGATCAAATCGTTGCTGCTTTAGATGCTGTTGATCTTATGGGTTTTCAAGAC
>JABZIF010000061.1 GCA_015258485.1 Atopobiaceae bacterium
ACTTGCAAAACAGATTGTCTCGCTTGCCGAGGTTGACGCTCACTGGCTGCCGGTGTTGTCTAACACTGCCGCTCTTCTGTGGGATGCTCTGGATGACATCAACTGGGCAGGTTTCTACTTGGTAGATCCTACTACTGCGATGGGTGTGGAGCCGGGGTTGGAGCCAGCCTCTTCCGAGCTGCGCTTGGGTCCTTTCCAGGGAAAGGTTGCCTGTGTGCGCATTCCTTTTGGAAGGGGAGTGTGCGGTACTGCCGCAGCAACAAAAACAAGTCAGTTGGTAGAGGACGTACATCAGTTTCCAGGACACATTGCGTGTGACTCTGCATCAAACTCCGAGGTGGTTGTTCCTATCTTCAAGGATGAGCAGGTAGTTGGTGTGTTGGATATTGATAGTCCTAGCGTGGCACGATTTACTCAGGAAGATCTTACAGGTCTTGAGCAGGTGGTAAGGGCGCTTGAGAGCTGTGTGGATTTTACCCGATTTTGTTAAAGAATCGGTGTCAGTTCCGCAGACTCTTTGTACTTTTTAGGCTCACTTAGCGAGAAGCCAGAGCATTTTTATAAGTTACGCGTTACATCGTGTCCGCATCTTGATGGGCCTACGGTTTATGTTGTCTATTTGTTCAAAATGAAATATAAGAACGTCAAAGTTTCGTAAGTGGTAGCAATAAAGCTGTCAATGGCATTAAATTTTGAATTTTTTACGCAAGAAATGAAACAGATTTGTCAGAATATGATGTTGTTGCAGGAAAACACGTATGATGAAACAAAATTGTCAAACATTTTAATCATGTGGGGATGATGGTATGCGTGGGGTTCGTCTTCGTTTGGAAGAATATCGCAAGAATGCGAGTGCTGCTGAGTGCGATATTATCGATTATATTTTAGCTGATCCAGATAGAGCAGTAGGACAGTCAATTCATAAACTAGCAGTTCAGACATATACTTCTGCATCAACAGTTGTTAGGCTTTGTAAAAAACTTGGTTGCAATGGCTATAAAGAATTTCAACAAGCGCTTATCTATGAACTTGCAGTGAGTGATAAAAGTAATGATATAGCCGTTGGTGGAGTTATTGCTGGTGATACAACCGATGTGGTTATTGAAAAAGTTACTGCTAAAAATATTTCATCTTTAGAGCTTACCCGGCAATACATTGATGCTCAGGTTGTTGACGCAGTTGTTTCATGTATGATGCAAGCTCGTTCTATTTGTCTTTTTGGTATGGGAGCGTCACTCCTTGTGGCACGAGATTTACAACTCAAACTCATGCGTCTTAATATTTCATGCAACTTGTGTGACGATTATCACTCGCAGTTGCTTTATGCAAAGAATATGAGTCGAGAAGATCTTGCCATTGTGGTTAGTTATTCAGGTCTTACGCGTGAAGCTATTGAATGTGCTTGGATTGCAAAGGCAAATGGTGCAAAGGTTGTTTCAATTACGCGCGGTGGCATTGACTCGGAGCTTATTCGTCGTTCTGATTATGTTTTAGGTGTTGCGGAGACCGAGCACATTATGCGTAGCGGTGCTATGTCTTCTCGTATTGCGCAACTTAACGTTATAGATGCTCTTTTTGCGGCATATGTAAATAGGAATTACGAGAAAAGTGTTAAGCGTTTTTCATCAAATTACATTGGCAAGTTAGAATCTGCAGAAACTGCTGCAGCAGCGCTTTCTGATAATGAATCTCATAAGATACAGAAAAACATTATTGCGTAAGAAAGAACAGAACACTACGTAGAAGGCGGAAGCGTGATTGATTTAACAAAACTTGTAACAGAGACAAGAAACCCCGATACCATGAATCTTGATCAGATGACACCGCTAGAGTTAGTGAGTGTTATGAATCATGAGGATCAAAAAGTAGTTGCTGCTGTAAAGGAAGTGTTGCCGCAAGCTGCACAGGCAATCGAGTGGGCAGTTTCTTCGCTTGAGTCTGGTGGCAGAATTGTGTATTTTGGCGCCGGTACCTCGGGCCGCTTGGGCGTTTTGGATGCCGTTGAGTGTCCTCCAACCTTTGGCGTTTCTCCTGACGTGGTTGTTGGTCTTATCGCTGGTGGCGAGAAGGCCTTTGTACGTGCAGTTGAAGGCGCAGAAGATTCTCTTGAGCTTTGTGAAGAGGAGCTCAAGAAGATTGGTCTGAACAAGAACGACATTGCTATTGGAATTGCAGCTAGTGGTCGTACTCCTTACGTTATTGGAGGACTTCGCTACGCTCGCTCTTTGGGTTGCAAGACCGTCGTTATTGCGTGTAATAAAGGCTCTGAGGTGGGTAAAGAGGCAGAGCTTGCTATTGAGCCTTCTTGCGGACCTGAAGTTCTAACGGGCTCTACTCGTCTTAAAGCTGGTACTGCTCAGAAGATGATTCTGAACATGATTTCTACCGGCTCAATGGTTGGTGTAGGTAAGGCATATCAGAATCTTATGGTTGACGTTCAGCAAACTAATAAGAAGCTGGTAGTTCGTGCTCAGAACATTACCATGGCGGCAACAGGTTGCACTCGTGAAGAAGCAGCTTGGGCGCTTGAGCAAGCTGACGGTAATGCAAAGCTTGCTATTGTCATGCTGCTTACTCAGATGCCAGTTGAAGAGGCAAAAGCAAAATTGGATGCCGCTCACGGTCATGTTCGAGGTGCACTTAAATAATGGATTTGAGTATCAAAGTTTTTTGCAAATAATATAAATTTTTTGAGATAGATTTTGCTTAAAAGGATGTCACAGGTATTAATTTTATTTATATTCTGTCCAAAATATTCAAAATAATGCATTACTGAGCTGTGTTTGCGATGTTAAGGTATAGCGTCATGTTATGAAACTTTGAACCATAGGTATGGATTGTTGTACCGTCCCGTTTATTTTTTATGTATGCTTGGGTCGCATTTGTTGCAGCTATGGCAACTAAGAGAAAGAAGGTACGTATGGATTACACCAAGCTCTCAGAACAGATTCTTGCTGCCGTTGGTGGTAAAGAGAATGTTCAGGGCAACATGGTCTGTATGACCAGACTCCGCATCAAGATTGCTGATGCATCTAAGGTAGACACTGAGACTGTCAAGGCTATTGATGGCGTTTTGGGTCTTGTTGAAGATGCAGATCGTCTTGAGGTTGTCTTAGGCCCTGGAGTAGTTAACAAAGTTATTATTGAGTTCTCCAAATTGACAGGTGTTGCTGCTGGTGATATCTCTGATGAGGAAAGTGTTGTCTCTGCAGCTAAAGAAAATAAGGCAGCTCAGAAGGCTAAGTACGAAAACAAGCCTGTTCAGCGCTTTTTAAAGAAGATTGCTAACATCTTTGTCCCACTGCTTCCTGGTATTATTTCTGCAGGTCTGATTAACGGTATCATCAACGTTATCAACTTCTCTACTGGTAAGGCTTTTGTTAACGAGTGGTGGTTTGCAGCCATCTGGACCATGGGCTGGGCGCTCTTTGCATATCTGCCAATTCTTGCTGGTGAGAATGCTGCCAAAGAGTTTGGCGGTTCTCGTGTTCTAGGTGCTATGGCTGGTGCACTCTCCATTGCTAATGCTGGCATGCCTCTTCTTGCTTCAAAGACTGTTGACGGCGTTGCAACTCGTCTTGTTCACCTTCCATTTAGTCTTCCAACCGTTGTTTTCAAAGAGGGTGCATTTATTGTTGCTTCCTCTGACCTATTCAACGCAGCAGCAGGTGGCATGATTGGCGCAATTATCTGTGCAATCTTCTTCGCATTTCTGGAGAAGAACCTGCACAAGGTTATGCCAAGTGTTCTTGATACTTTCTTGACACCACTCTGCACCGTTATTATCGGCGTGCTTGCTTCTGTCCTGATTCTTCAGCCTGTAGGTGCATGGCTCACTCAGGCAATCTTCTTTGTTCTTCAATACTTTTATAACAAGCTTGGTGTTTTTGGTGCTTATCTGCTTGGTTCTACCTTCTTGCCCCTCGTTTCCGTTGGTCTTCACCAGGCACTTACCCCAATCCACGTTATGCTTAACAATCCAGAGGGTCCAACCCAGGGTATTAATTATCTGCTTCCCTTGTTGATGATGGCAGGTGGCGGTCAGGTTGGCGCTGGTCTTGCACTTCTGTTCAAGACTAAAAATAAGCGTGTTAAGAAATACCTCACCGAATCTATCCCTGTTGGAATTTTAGGTATTGGCGAGCCTTTGATGTATGCAGTTACCCTGCCTCTTGGTAAGCCATTCATTACCGCATGTCTTGGTTCTGGTGTTGGCTCCATTGTTGCCTATCTCTTCCAGCTTGGTACTGTTTCCCAGGGCGTTTCTGGTCTCTTTGGTCTTTTGATTGTTCAGGCCGGTAACCAGGTCTTCTACTTGCTCGCAATGCTTGTTGCTTATGCTGCAGGTTTTGTACTCACTTGGTTCTTTGGTGTTGACGAGAATCGAATTAACGACGTTTTTGGTGAGTAAGTACTTCGGCGTTTTAGAAATGTTTATCCCTCTTCTTAGGTATCCTAGGAAGAGGGATTTTTCTTCTCGCCTGGTGAGAAACCTGTCTTCTAGAAAGCGTTTTGTAATTCACTTGGAGGATTTATGCGCACCGGAATTTCACTGTATTTTGCCAGTGGATATGAAGCTAATGCTGAGGTTGTAGCAAAAGCGCAGGCAGCCGGATGCCACTATGCATTTACCTCATTACACATTCCTGAAGAAGAGGGGATTGATTATCGTACTGAGGCTCGCAAGCTCTTGGAACTCTGCAGAAAAGCAGAGATTAATCTTATTGCTGATATTTCTCCTGTTACCCTTTCAAAACTTGGCGTTCAGAAGTTTGACGAACTTGCAGAGCTTGGCATTACGTACGTGCGTCTTGACTTTGGATTTGATGCGGCAGAGACTATAGAGCTTTCCCGCAAATTTCATGTGGTCTTTAATGCTTCAACTATTACCAAGGACGATATCTCCGCATGGCGAGCAGCTGGCGCTGACTTTACTCGTTTTGCAGCCTGTCACAACTACTATCCTAAGAGCTACACAGGTCTTTCTCTTGAGCGTGTGGCTCAAATTAATGCACGTCTTTCTGCTCTTGGATTCCAGATTTTCTCGTTTGTTCCTGGTGAGGTTTTCCGTGGTCCGCTCTATGAGGGATTGCCAACTGTCGAAGAACACCGTGGGCTTTCGGGAGACTCCCTTATCCAAGCAATGCTCTCACTTTACGACGTTGACTCTGACGTGGTGTTTATTGGTGACCCAGACGTCACTGAGGCTACCTGGAAGCGCATCGGTCAGCTTGAGAGAAACTGTATTGAGTTAAAAGCTGAGCTGAAATCTGATTTTGAGTATCTGTATGACCGCCCTCAGACAGATAGACCTGATTCTAGCTCGTATATTATTCGCTCACAGGAGTCCAGGCTCTGGAAAGATACTTCTGTATATGACGCAAAGTCTTCTACCCGTGAGACTGTTTCCACTGGCACTATCTTGGTGAGTAGCAAGGCATATGGCCGCTATGCGGGGGAACTTTCAATTGCTCGAGGTCTTTTGGAGCTTGATGCTCGCGATAACGTTGCAGGATTAATCTGCGAAGAAGACCAGGCGTTCTTGTCATACATTCACTCTGGTCGCGGTTTTATGTTTGTACGCAAATAGAACGCACACAAATCAATAAACATCAGCACAAAAAACGAGCCCCTGCTCTGCTAAGGGTTCGTTTCTTTATATACAGTTATAGGTGCAGCAATTACAGCTTGACAATAACATCCTCAGCAGGTTGACGATGTTTCTGGACAGGAGCCATATCACGATAGCCCAGGCTAAGCATGCAAGAAACGCCAAAGTCATTGTACTGACCACCGTCGAGAAGACCTTCTTCTTCCAAGATTTTATCGACAGCTGCACGGTTAAAGCCCTCTATTGGGCAGCTATCAACGCCTATCATAGCAGCCATGGTGAGCATGTTTGAGAGCGCAATGTAGGTCTGCTTGCAAGCCCAGTCAAAGGTTGCACGCTCGTTATCTACCAGGTCAAACATATTTTCCTGAAAGTTCTTGAAAGCAGCAGCATAGGTTGGTTCAAAGTCTGCAGGAAGCTGCTTGATATCGTGCATCATATGTTTGACGTAAGCAGACTCTGCATTGACGCCCTTACGAGCAAGAAGAATAATCAGGTAATGAGCGCCATCAAGGGATGCTCGAGCACCATAGGATGGCTCATAAAGTTTCTTTTTAAGGCGAAGTGATTGCTCAGATGCCTGATTTTCTCGCAAATTAATGACTAGGAAACGCCAAGGTTCCAGTCCGTAAGAGCTTGGTGCCAGGCGAGCAGCCTCAAGAATTACATCAAGGTCTTCGTCAGAGACATTCTTGGTTGGATCATATTTCTTGGTTGCAAGTCTCCACTGGTAGGATGAGAGAACTTTGTTTGCAACGTGTTGTGCGGAACAAGCCATGTGAGGTCCTTTCGTATTGGTAGTGCAGCGTATGGTTGAAGTTGTTGCTTAAAGAGCGTATTTCTTTGAAAAGTGTTGATTGGGGAACTTATTACTCAGAAACGATAAAGCGACCAGGCTGCCCAAGTTCCCACGTACCTTTTAGGT
>JABZIF010000062.1 GCA_015258485.1 Atopobiaceae bacterium
ATCGCACGTAATAGTTTCATAATTTCCCCTCTCTGAATACTTTTACGTTTTAATTTGTATGTTAGCGCTTTGAATGTAAGGAGGAGCGATTATTTTTTTAGAGTATAAATCTTTTGAATTGTATATTATCTTGCAATAGTAATTCTGAGTTTAATTCCGTCATATTGTGTACTACAAGCAAATTCAAAAAAATCCTATTTGTAGTGTTTGCCAAATGCACTGATAGAGTGCTAAAGGGTTGGATTTAGGTTGTCGGTTTTTAGGAATCTTTCCTAAAACCAATCACCTGACTGCGCTAAATGTTATTCTTGTGGTGTTAAATTTTGCATTGTGGTTTTGCACCGTTGTCTTTGGAGGACACATGCTTAGTTCTGTTGAAATTAAACCTGATGTTTACTTTGTAGGTGCGTTGGATTGGAATGCTCGCGAATTCCATGGTTATACCACTGAACAGGGTATTACCTACAACGCATATCTTATTATGGACGAGAAGATTACTCTTATTGATACTGTTAAGCGTCCATTTTCTGAGGAGCTCGTTGAGCGCATTAAAAGCATTATTGATCCAGCAAAGATTGATGTTTTAATCTGCAACCACATCGAGATGGATCACTCCGGCAGCGTTCCTCGTATTTTGGAGCTTGCGCCAAATGCCGAGGTCTACGCAAGCGCACCTCAGGGAGTCAAGGAGCTTAAGGCTTTTTATGGCGAGAATATCAACGTCAACGGTGTTAAAACCGGTGATACGCTGAATATTGGTAAGCGTACTTTGACTTTTGTTCAGACTCCGATGGTTCACTGGCCAGACAATATGGTTACGTATTCTGCTTACGATAAAATTCTTTTCTCGAATGACGCATTTGGACAGCACTATGCTTCTAGTACTCGCTTTGATGATGAGTCCGATTATTGCGAGGTTATGAAGCAAGCTCGTAAGTATTACGCAAATATTGTTCTCCCTTACAGTCGCCAGGCTGACTCTGCTGTTACTGCAGTTAAAGGCATTGGTTTGGAGAACATCGATATTATCGCCCCTGCTCACGGTGTTGCATGGCGTTCTCATGTTGCCGACATTATCTCCAAGTACGAGGAATGGACATCGGGCAAGCTTGAAGAGAAAGCCCTGGTTGTGTACGACTCCATGTGGGGATCAACTGATAAGATGGCTCATGCGCTGGTAGATGGTTTTGTTGCCGCTGGCGTTCCTGTTCAGCTTGTGGATCTCAAGGAGACACACATTTCTAACGTCATGTATCACTTCTTGGATGCAAAATATGTCTGCGTTGGTTCGCCTACACTGAACTCTAAGTTCTTGCCAAATGTTTCTGCGTTCCTGACCTATATGAGCGGTCTTTCTCCAAAGAATGACCATCGTATAGGTTTTGCGTTTGGCTCTTACGGTTGGGCTCCTCTTGGACCAAAGATGGTTCAGGCTGAGCTTGAGGCAGCTGAGTTTACTATGCCTTTACCAGTGAACGCTATTGGATGGATTCCATCTGATGAGGATTTAGCTGCTGTTCGCAATCAGGTTAAGGATCTTCTTGCAGCAGGAAGGGCGTTGTAACTGGTAATTTGCAACTTATCAGGCACAGTAGTGCGACGAATGTGGTTATGCTCAATAAGCGTCAAATAGGTTATAAGCAATAAGGTGCATTCTATAAGAGCTGTTAAGCTGGTAATTCTAACGAGTTGCCAGCTTTTTGTGTGAGATGTAGATAGTGTCGAGGTAAGTGTCTTTTGAGGATAGTTGTAAACGTAAGGTGGTTTTGGTGCTTTTTTCGAACGTAATTGTAAATTTTTGTAGTTTGAGGCGAGAAATACATGTTAATTCGACATCAAATTAAAGAAATTTGCAATTACAGTCGATTTTATCGACTGTAATTAGAAAAATTTGAAATTAGATTTTGAAATTTTGTAGAAAATTAGATTTAGTTTGAGTACTTAACTATTGCAATATTGATATATTGTCCTTTATCTGCGAGGATATTCTCGTCTGATTTTTGGACAATTGCAATCGTTATATAAAAGATGAAATTATCAACAAAAAATCGACTGTAAAACTAAATTTTCATGATTGTAATCGAAAGTAACATAAAAAAGTTCATGCAATGAACAAAATTTTCGTTCAAACACCGCTTGTGAGCTTCTTGAGAGTCGTTTGATAGCAGTTCAAGTACTGCGCGCGAGTTTCTCGAAGGCTGTTTGAAAGCCACTTGAGAACTGTGCGCAGAGTTGTTCGTAAAATTACACGCAGAAAATGTTAAGAAATCCACACAAAAGCGCAAGGTAAAGCGCCGAAGAGCTCAAATGTTTTTCGTTAGAGTACAATGTAGGAACAAAACGAAACTCTGAAGAGGTAGGTGCCCATACATTCGATGGACATAGCGTTAAGTATTGTAATAACTTTTCTGCTTACCCTGGTAAACGGCTTCTTTTCTGCAGCCGAGATGGCCATTGTAAGTGCTCGTCGTGGTGTTCTTGAATCAGAAGTAGCTGAGGGCGATACAAAGGCCCAGGCAGTAATTGATGTTTCTTCTGATCGCGGATATTTTCTCGCAACAATTCAAGTAGCAATTACCCTGGTTGGTTTTGCATCGTCTGCATTTGCTGCGACAAGTCTTTCAACACCTTTTGGAAACTGGCTGTACAGCATCGGTGTTCATGCGGATCTTGCTGCTCCACTGGCAGTTATTGTTATCACGCTTATCGTTTCGTATTTCTCGGTAGTTGTAGGCGAGTTGGTTCCAAAAAGCATCGGTCTCGCAAATGCGGAAGCTGTGGCAAAAGCGGTGGTAGGGCCCATGAAGGCGTTTATGCGTATTGCGCGCCCACTCGTGTTTATTACGTCTGCTTCGGCAAATGCTATGACTTCGTTGATGGGCATTGATACTACAAATGATCATCAGGAAGTCACAGAAGAAGAGCTCCGCTACATCGTTAAAGACTCCGATGATCTTTCCGATGAAGAAAAATCCATGATCCACGAGGTCATCGAGATGGGCGATACCGTGGTTCGTGAGGTTATGGTGCCTCGCGTTGACATGACTGCTATGGAGGACACCTCAACTATTGGCGAGGTACTGCGTGTCATGCGTCAAACGGGTTTCTCGCGTATTCCTATTTATCACGAGAATATCGACCGTATTGTAGGCATTGCGCATATTAAAGATTTGTTGGAGCCTGCACTTGATCAGCGTGTTACTGACGAGAAAATCACTCGTTTTGTGCGCGCTGCTGATTATGTGCCAGACACTAAAGACATTATCCCGCTGCTTACTGAAATGCAAACGAGTCGTGATCAGATGGTTATTGCTGTTGACGAGTACGGGGGAACTGCCGGCGTTATTACTATCGAAGACATTGTTGAAGAGATTGTCGGTGAGATTGAGGATGAATTTGATCCCGACAATAAATATCTCACGCAGCTTTCTGATAGAGAGTGGCTGGTGGATGGCCGCTTCTCGCTTGATGATGCAGATGAGCTCGGTTGGCCTGTTGGTGATACGGAAGAGTACGAGACAATCGCTGGCTTTGTGCTCGATTTGGCGGGACATTTACCCCGACCGGGTGAAACGTTCGAGAAGGAAGGTTACTTGTTCAGGGTGCAATCAATGCGGCGTCGTCGGTTGTTTTTGTTGCGTGTAATTGCTCCAGAACCGCAAGAGGATGATACGCCTACAAGCGTAGAAGAAAACACTCACACATCAGAACCTGAATGATTACAATAGAAAGAGCTAACGGAAAGAGGTTGAAATGGCGCAGTTGATTTCTGTCAAAAAGGTTGAAATAGGACCTAAAAATTTAACCGCTACTATTGAGCTTTCTGAAAAAGCGCCACGAATGACCTCGGATGACGCCGAGGGTACTCAGCGCATTTTGGATCTTTTACCAGGACTTTCTAAGCATCTCTGTCTTGGTGATTCAGATGCTCGCTTTGGTCTTGTCGCTCAAGATACAGAGACAGCTCACTTGCTTGAGCATGTAACTGTTGAGCTCTTGGCACTTACTAATCTTGCGGGAGATATTTCTTCAGGCAAGACTTCACTTATTGATTCCAAACGTGGCCTCTATGAGATTATTCTTGCTTGTCCAGATGATGTGCTTGTGGCAGCTTCACTTTCTAGCGCAATATGGCTTTTAAACTGGGCGTATGGCAAGCAAGACGATGAGGTTGAGCCAGATATTGACGCTATTGTTTCTGGATTGGTTGACCTAATTACTAGCCTAAATGGCGAGAAGAACAACGCATCAGATACAGTTGATGAAGTTGACGCTGAGGCTACAGATGCTACAGAGGTTGAAACAGCAGACGCTGTCGATAATCAATCAGAGGTAGAGGACGTACAGATAGACTCTGATGAGGATTCTGTTGCAAATGCTACCGATGATAAAGATAAATCAGAAGAGGCTGCAGTAGAGGTTGCAGAAGATGCCGTAAGCCCTGCTGTTGTTGATGATGCAAACTCTGATAATACAGGTAAGGCCAAAGACGATATTCCAGATGATTGGAATATGATTAACGTTCCTCGCTCAAAGCCTGTGAGATAGGCATCTCAAAGTTTGTTGTGTAATCGCCGTGAAAATGTGATTTCAGCTAAGCCATTGAGTAAATTCAGGTGATTTGTAGTCTTGTTGCGTTATCATATATGCGGCATTTTGCGTTGTTACAGGAGGTAAGTATGAGCAAGAAATCTACAGGTTTCTTCTTTGGAGCTGTTTTTGGTGCTGCTGCCGGTGCTGTGGCTGGTCTCTTTTTAGCTCCTCGTTCTGGACAAGAGACTCGCGCAATGGCTGCGGATGCAGTAAATGATGCATGGGATTCAGCTCTTGATTCGTACGAGCGTACTTCAAAGGCTGTAAGCGATAAGATCGATGAAGTCCGACCTACTGTTGATGCAAAGACTGATGAACTTCGTGCGAAGGTTGATCTTGCCCGTGAGCGCATGGATCAACTTCGTGAGTCATTGTCTGATACGGTAACTTCTGCATCAGAAACTGTTGCTCAAGCAGCAGATGCTGTTGCAGATTCCTTTGTGGTTCCTGAGCCAACTTCAACTTCTGCAGAAGCAGAAGCTGTTCGTATTGAGAACATTGATACCAAAGGTAGTCAGGAAGCGTAAATTTATTTAATAGTGAGTCAACGGGACGCCTTATGACGTCCCGTTTCTTGTATAGAGAGGTTTTACGTGAAAACAACAGAACTTCTTGGTGTGAAAATTTTTCTTCCTAAAAAAACTGCAACAAAAGGAAAACATGCAGGTGAAAAGCGGTTTTCAAAGTTAGGAAAAATTCACAATATTGTTTTTGCACCGCTAAAGCCAGGCGAGGCGGTAACCGTAGTGGGCGTAATGGTCCAGAAGCCAGATATTGCAGGTATGATCAAACGTGATGACGCGTTTGTAACAATAAAGTCGCTAGAGACTATTGATCGTGGGCTGCTCGTTAAAGATTATCAGAATAGTATCAATCAAGCTGCAATTAAACGTTTGAATATAGATTTTGATGCATGTATTTTATGGCATGGTATGGAAGCTCGCACAAGAAGCGGTAAAAAGCTTGGGTTTGTAAGTGGCGCAGAGTTTGATCAAACAACAGGGGTAGTTTCAACATTTTATGTGAGTGAAAGTGCGGGTTCAGAAGCGCTTGTGGGAGCTTATGCTGTTAAACCAGAATGGCTACTTGGATATTCTCGTGGCATGATGATTCTTGATGATGAGGCGGAACATGCTCAGGTAGTTGGTGGGCTTGCTGGCAAAGCTGGTGAGGGTTATGCCGTAGCAGCGGCTAAGGCTTCTGAGGTTGGAGCAAAGGCAGGAAAAGTAGTTGCTGATGCTACCGAGAAAGGCGCATTTGCCCTCGGCAAGACCATCGCGAAAGCAAAGCGAGCAATTGAAGATGCAACGGAGCCCGATGCCGAGGATGATTCTGAACGTCCAGATCTTGTAGCTGCTCAGGATGTTTGTGTAGAAGAATTGCCTCAAAGTGATGCCAGTTCTCAGACCCACTTACCAGCTCGTGTAAGACCTACTTCAATTGGTAAGAAAACTTCTACGAGGAGCAGCGCAACTAAAAGTTCGACAACTAAAAAGGCAGCAAAAGGCCTTGGCATGCAGCTTGGTCGTATGGGCAAAATGTTTTCCGACTTTAAAGATGAGTACGATAAAGCCAGTAAGTAGGTTTATAATCCCATAGCTTGTAATATAAACATTACAATGGTCAAAATAATAACGGTAATGATGGTAAACCAAGTAAGGCCATTCCAAATCTTGCCGTTTGCAAATTTACCCATAATCTGTTTATCAGCTGCAATAAGAACCATAAAAATGAGAAGAATAGGCAACAGGATACCGTTGATGACCTGTGCTGCCATCATAATGCCAAAAAGACTCATACCTGGGATTAAAACAACAACTGCAGAAATTACAAGAACAATCGTAATGATGCCGTGATAGACAGGAGCTTCTTGCCAGCTGCGGTCGGCTCCGCGCTCCCAACCAAATGCCTCGCAGATAGCGCTTGCAGTAATGC
>JABZIF010000063.1 GCA_015258485.1 Atopobiaceae bacterium
TCCCGTCAAGATTGAGCTGGAGGGCTAAACGATGGCAGATAACACCGCTGTTTATACCGGCACCGGTCGTCGTAAAGAGGCCGTCGCTCGTGTTCGTCTTATTCCTGGAACTGGTAAAGTTACTGTCAACGGTCGCGAGGCAACTCAGTATTTTGGTCGCCAGCAGCTCGTAGACAATGCAACTGCACCACTTCGTATTACTGATACTCTTGGTCGTTTTGATGTTCTCGCCAATTGTGATGGTGGCGGCATCAACGGTCAGTCTGGTGCTCTTCGCCTTGGCATTGCTCGCGCTTTGCTTGAGGCTGGCGAGTATCGTGAAGACCTTAAGAAGGCTGGCTTCCTCACCCGTGATTCTCGTGCGGTTGAGCGTAAGAAGTACGGTCTTAAGAAGGCCCGTAAGCGTCCTCAGTTCTCCAAGCGCTAAGGCCGCTCGTTCACAAAATGTTTTCATGGAGGCCTGTCGTCTTTCGGCAGGTCTCTTTTTTGTATACTTTTAGTAACACTACACTTGCAGCTAGGAGATGCTCATGAAGTACTTTGGAACCGATGGCTTTAGAGGCCGTGCAAATGAGGGACTCAATGTTGATCATGCATTCAAAATTGGGCGATTCATTGGTTGGTACTATGGAGCAAAACAGAGTCGTAAGGCTCGTATTATTTTGGGTAAAGATACTCGTAGATCCAGCTATATGTTTGAGTCTGCTATTGTGTCTGGTTTGGTTGCGTCTGGTGCAGATGCTTATATGCTGCATGTTATTCCAACTCCTGGTGTGAGTTATGAGGTTGTTGACGGTGGCTTTGATTGCGGCATTATGATTACCGCATCGCATAATCCCTTTACTGACAACGGCATTAAACTGGTTAATAAAGATGGCTATAAAATGGATGAGGATGTCCTCGAGCAGGTAGAAGCCTTTATTGACGGAGAATTTGATATACCACTTGCAACGAGTGATCAAATTGGTCAAACAGTCGATTATATGCAGGGACGCAATCGTTACATTTCAAGTTTGATTTCGAGCTGTGGATTTAGTCTTCAGGGATTAAAGATTGGCCTCGACTGCGCAAACGGAGCAGCTTCAAGTGTTGCTCGCCCGGTATTTGATGCGCTTGGTGCTGAGACTCACGTTATTAATAACGCACCAAATGGCCTTAACATCAACGTAGATTGCGGTTCTACTCATATTGATCAGCTCCAACGATTTGTAGTTCAAAATGGTCTTGATGTGGGATTTGCCTACGATGGTGATGCTGATCGTTGCTTGGCTGTTGATGAGCGTGGCCACCTGATTGACGGCGATCTTATCTTGTATGTTTGTGGCACCTACCTTAATAAGTATGGTCGTTTGGCAAAACAGACTATTGTTACTACAGTTATGAGTAATTTTGGTTTGTTCAAGGCATTTGAAGATGCTGGTCTTAGCTATAAGAAAACTGATGTAGGCGATAAAAACGTCTATGCTTGTATGAATGAAAATGACTACAGTTTGGGTGGTGAACAGAGCGGCCATATCATCTTTGGAGATCTTGCAAGGACGGGAGACGGCATTTTAACGAGCCTTCGTATTATGGAAGTGCTTCGTGCAGAGCGCGAGAAACTCTCTGAGCTTGTACGACCCGTTACACTTTATCCACAGCAGTTAGTTAATGTTCGTGTTACTGACAAGACTGCCGCTATGGCATCCCCAGAGGTTGAAGAGGCAGTTACGGCTGCCGAGAAGTTCCTTGAGGGAAATGGCCGTGTGTTAGTTCGTGCCTCAGGAACAGAACCTCTGGTACGTGTATTGGCTGAGGCTCCAACAGATGAGTTATGTCAGAAGGCAAATCAGATTGTTCTTGAAGCGCTTTCAAGCTTTAAGCTTACGGCATAGGTGCGGTAGTTTGTATGGCGCTTGCAGGAATTGGTGTAGATATGCTTGAGATTGCCCGCATGGAGCAAGCAATTGAAAAGCGTCCATATTTTATACGTCGCATGTTTACTGATGTAGAGCGTGCGTATTGTGAGCGCACCGCTCGTCCCGCAGAGCACTATGCTGCCCGTTTTGCTGCTCGTGAAGCAATTCTTAAAGCATTAGGTACGGGTTTCTCGCACGGTATTAATTTACAGGATGTTTCTGTAGAGAGAGACCAGCTTGGTAGACCTCGTGCGTGCTTAACAGGAAAAGCGGCTCAGATTGCTGAAGAGCAAGGTGTTCAAGAAATTGCACTTTCTATTTCGTACACCAGAGATGTTGCGGTAGCTAATGCAGTTGCTGTAACAAATGCAGTTAAGCCAAAAGTGGAACAAAAAGAAAACACTGCTCAAGAGCTAGCGCGCTCATTTAAAGAAGCGCGTTCTGTATTAGATGAGCTTGAACGTGTGCAAGAACCTATAATTGAGTCAACCTTTGATGCAATTTTAGAATCCGAGGAGTAGTTATGCAGCCGGTATTAAATGTTGAGGATATCAAGCGTGTAGAGATAGCACTGACACGAGTTGGCGTAAGTGTCTCTGAGCTTATGCACCGTGCAGGATATGCGGCTGCTCAAGAAGCTCTTGGTATGGGTGGTTCCATTAATAACGTAGTTATTCTAGTTGGATTAGGTAATAATGGCGGTGACGGCTGGGTTGCTGCAGAGGCATTGCGCTCTAGAAACTGTAACGTGAAGGTTGTTACTCCTATTGAGCCTGATCAGATTTCCGGTGACCTTGCACGTCAGATGGCGCAGCGTGCAGTTCGTTCAGGAGTATCCGTGCAAGTTGGGCCTTCTCGCCAAGAACTTGTTGATTTACTGTCAACTGCTGATGTAGTGCTTGATTGTATGCTGGGTACTGGCTTTCACGGAAAAGTTCGTGCACCGTTTGATATTTGGATTGAGTGTTTGAATCAATCAGGTGCCCGCGTGCTTTCTGTTGATGTTCCAAGTGGGCTTTCTGCACAAAAAGGTCAGGTAGAAAGCGCATGTGTGGTGGCTGATGTTACGGTTACCATGATTGCTCTCAAGCCTGGACTTATTGCTGATGCTGGTAGAGATGTGTGTGGCTCTATTGTTGTGGCTCCTTTAGCAGAGCAGACAGAGCGATTGGTAATTGAGGCTGATCCTGTTGCTTGGCGTGCCGATTTAGAAGATTATTTGTCTTCTGTCCCTGCTCAACTTAATGATTGCGATAAATACTCTCGCGGCTCTGTACTGGTGGTTGGCGGTTCTAGTCGTTTCCCTGGAGCTGCAGTCTTAGCTGCTCAGTCAGCTGCTCGTGCAGGCGCTGGTTATGTTACTTTGGCAGTTCCAGAAGCTATTGTAAGTTGCACTCAAATGATGCTTCCTGAGGTTCCCGTTGTAGGGCTTCCGTGTGATGATGAAGGCATTCTGACTGAGGATGCTGCTCCTTTAGTGCTTCAGCTGGCTTCTATGCGTACGGTTACGCTGATAGGACCTGGTATGCGTGTTTCGTCAGGTACAGTAAAGGTGACGTCGGCTCTATTAGATTCTGAACTTCCATTGATTGTTGACGCTGATGCTCTTAACTGTATTGCTCGCCTTACTAATAACAATTTGCCTGACTTCCCTGAACTAACACGTCGTACAGCCCCTTTGATTATGACACCGCATCGTCGTGAGCTAGGGCGTTTGGTAAATCAGGTAGATAATCCACCTACTAGTCTTGTAGGCCAGCTTGAGGCTGCTCGTAAAATTGTATGGGCAGATGGCGGCTCTGAGTTAGTTATTGTCGCCAAGGGCACTGCTACTGGTTGCGTAGGTGTTCAAAAAGCTGTGCTTCCAAAGCCAGGTCCTGTTACATTGGCAACTGCTGGGTCTGGTGATGTTTTAGCTGGCACGCTTGCAGGACGTCTAGCACAGATTGCCGGAGAAGTTGATGATTTACCAACATTTTGTGCGCTTGCATGCGAAGTTCATGCGTATGCAGGTCAGCTTGCTGCCGAGAAGTTCGGCGTTCGCGGTGCTATGGCCGGCAATATTTGTGATGTGATTGGTCTTGCTTCTGATGCACTTGAGGAACAGATTACATTTCCAATGGCAGCAGAGTACAAAGAAGTCACGGAGTAGGTGACCAAGATGGCGGCATATCCAGAGGATAGATGGGCTTGGACAGAGATTGACCTTTCAGCCCTGCGCCACAATGTAAAAGCATTTAGAACAGAGCTTAACCGCGGAGTTAAGTTAATGTGCGTAGTTAAAGCAGATGCGTATGGCCATGGGGCTGCGCAATGTGCAAAGGCTATGCAGTCAGTGGGTGCTGATCAATTTGCAGTAGCAACGGTTGATGAGGGTGTTGAACTGCGCTGCTCTGGTATTGATAACCCTATCTTGGTTCTCTCTGAGCCTCCCGTTTCTTCTATTCCTGATTTAGTGCGCTTTGATATTATGCCGTCCATCTATACAGTTGATTTTGCTTTGGCTTATGGTGAGGCTTCTGCTGCAGCTCATAAGGTTGGTAAGTATCATTTGATTCTTGATACAGGCATGACTCGCATTGGTGTAAGACGAGAAGATCTGCTTGAAGTCAGAGGATCCATTGATTTTCATAGAGGGCTTGAATGTGCAGGCACATTCACGCATTTTGCTACGGCAGATATGCTTGACAACTGGGATTTTGACTTGCAGGTTAATCGGTTTATTGAGGCGGTCACTACACTTAAAAATGCTGGCTATGAGCTAGGCCTTGTCCATGCTGATAATACGCCGGCGACTATTTTGCATAAAGATATTCAGTTTGATATGGTTCGCGTTGGCATTGGTCTTTATGGACTTCATCCTTGTAAACTTACTCTTCCTCGTATTGATTTGCAGCCGGTCATGAGTGTTCGTGGTCGTGTAACACGCGTGGTGTATCCTGCTGTAGGAGATGGTGTAGGGTATGGACTTACTTGGCGAGTTCCACGTAATAATATTCAGGTAGCAACAGTTCCTATTGGCTATGCGGACGGACTTTCTCGTTGTTTGTCTAACCGTATGGATGTGCTAACACGGGGTGATCGCGTGCGCCAGGTGGGCAATATCTGCATGGATCAATTTATGATTGCTGTTGACGCTGCGGGTACACGTTCTTATAAGCCTGGCCATGAGATTCGCTATGGAGATATTGTTACTCTTATTGGTAAAGATGGTGATCAAGAGATTACTATTGATGAGATGGCTGAACTTCGTAATACAATCAATTACGAGGTTGTTTGCAATTTTGGCGCACGCCTGGATAAGGTGTATGTGTAATGGCGGAAGAGCAGCCTGCACAGTCTATACATGACGAGAAGCCCGTAAAGGACATAAAGTGCGAAAAGCTTGTGAAGAGTGCAAAGATTGCGAAGCCAGTGAAGAACTCAAAATCACTTGACGATATTTGCGCACAGATTAAAGACTGTCAGAAGTGTCCACTTTGGGAGACGCGTACCAATATTGTGTTTGGTGGACCTAATCCCCATGCACGTGTTATGGTCATCGGAGAAGCTCCTGGTAAAAATGAGGATTTAACAGGACAGCCTTTTGTAGGCGCCTCTGGTAAGAAGTTAGATGCGTTGCTTGGAGAAGTGGGACTTTCTCGCCAGGATATTTTTATTTCTAACGTAGTGAAGTGTCGTCCACCCTCAAATAGAAATCCTAAGGTGTTTGAGGTGGAGGAGTGCTCGCCATATCTTCGCGATCAGATTAGGGCGATTAAGCCAGATGTTATCGTGTGCTTGGGAAACTTTGCAACGCAGTTTGTGATGCATACCGATAAGGGCGTGACGGAGCTTAGGGGTAGGTTTTATCAAGTAGGTACCTTTGCAGTGTTGCCTACTATGCACCCCGCATCTACGATGTATCGCAAGGAATGGACACAGTTCCTCAAAGATGATCTGCGACTTCTTGCAGATTGGTTGAGAGAACATCCTCGAGGAGACTCTGGTGAATAACGTTTCAGGTGATACTTTGCATACAACAAGTGTTTCTGTAGACAGCGATAACATTTCTGCTGTTAATACGAGTATGCCTCCAGAAAAGACTGCGCCTGGAGTGTTTATTTCTACTTCAACTGATCAGACTATTGCACTAGGAAACAAGCTAGGAAAACTTTTGCAGCCTGGTGATGTTTTAGTGCTTACGGGTGATCTTGGAGCAGGAAAGACACAGCTTACTAAGGGTATTGCTGAGGGAATGGGCATCTCCGAAGATGTAACAAGTCCAACATTTACCATTGAGATGGTCTATGAAGGTGTCAATATGCCGCTCTACCATTTTGACCTCTATCGACTTAGCGATCTTAATCAGCTTGAGGATACTGGTCTTTACGATGCGTTGGAGTCTGATGGGCCTACCGTTATTGAGTGGGGGGAGCAATTTGTAGAGCAAATTGGTCCAAGAACTTTTGATGT
>JABZIF010000064.1 GCA_015258485.1 Atopobiaceae bacterium
GAATCCAGTCACCCCCAATAATGAGAGAAACTGCCACCATGCAGTTTTCAATGTACCTCAATTGCATGCGCTCTACACGACGTCTGCAATTCAAAGTGTAGAGAGTATACCCCATGAACTGTATTTTTTACAGGACCCTTCACTGTTGTTTTCTCTCGGCCCTTGCACGAGTTGCAAGCACCTGTTTTTCTCGATCGATAAACATAATGCAAACAACTACAAGAAGTGCGGCTGGAGAAAGCCAAATCATATGAGTTCCAAGTGCTGGGATCAAAAGATTTGCTACAACAGCCCCGCCCACAAAGCAAAAAATGGTTCCAAAGTATAAAAGCGAATTTTCAGCATGAAACGTATCATGAGTGTGAATATACGCCGCAATTTCTTGCGTGCCGCTTCTTAAGTTGCCAATACACATAGTGGTTGCAAATGCATGACCATGCAGCTTTCTAAATGCCTGAACCTGAATGCCACAGGCAAGTGACGTAAGACTATTTGCTAGCAAATTCATATTAGTGGGGAGAAAAGAAACAACCATAAGTAGAAATATCTCTACAAAAACCGCCAACTGTCTCCAATGCAAATGCTCTTCTCGTGCAATTGCTCTAATAACATACGCAAAGGCAATCCCCACCGCAAAAGCAAGAATTGGAAAGGCATATTTTGCGCAATTTGCAAATGAGCCACTCGTTAAGTTCACGCCAAAGAGCAATAAGTTTCCCGTCTGAGCATTAGCAAAAACACCACCACGAACAAGGTAAGAATACGCATCCATAACGCCACCGGAAAATGCTAAAAACGCAGCCACTTCAACCGAATCTGACATTTGTAATGTGTGTTTCAAAATTGCTCCAACCACTTATGTCTTTGACATACATTGCAGCTACTTTTTAATAAAAAGCGATGCAGGTAAATCCTACATCGCTTTTAACGTTTTGTTTAGTGCTGCGTCAAAATGTCATCTTTAGACAGTATAAACCTAAAGGAATTTAGGTTTATTTACTCCTCAACGAGCTCGAACTGGTCTGGACCAACACCACAAACTGGGCAGGTATAATCCTCAGGAAGCTCTGGGGTATCAACCTCAACTTCATAGCCGCAAACAGTGCAAACAAACTTGTAAGTCTTCTCTGCCATTTTAATTCCTCTCTCCAAGCGTACAATGCGCTTCACATCTAACTTGCGCAAAAAGCGCAACTGGGTTACTTCAGAGCACACCTAACTCGCTCCTAAAGTTGTTATGTAAATAGTAACAAATACTACTAGCTTACAGGACCAGATTTTAAAAAATAGGAATGATTCTCATAAAAATTGCACGATTTATCAAACAATCTACCTGGTCGTCAAAGATTTTATTCAGAAATTAGTCCTGAAAACTACTTTTCAAAAATTATCAAGCATAACCACACTGCATCAAAAAACGATTAACGACTACGCTCTTTCAGAGCACGTTGAATTTCTCGATCAGAATCTCTCTTTGCGGCAGAGGCGCGCTTATCGTAAAGTTTCTTGCCCTGTGACAAAGCAACCAAGAGTTTCACTCGATTATGCTCGTCAAAATAGAGTTCCAGAGGAACCAATGCAAGACCTTTTTGGCGAAGTTTTCCATCAAGATACTCAAGCTGTCTACGATGAAGTAAAAGTTTACGCTTTCTATCTGGATCTACATTCCAGACGCCGCCATTAGTATATGGATGTACATGCATACCATGAATCCACGCTTCACCACCGCGAATCAGGCAAAATGTGTCAGTAATCTGACATCCACGCTCACGCAGGCTCTTAACCTCAGTGCCAGTGAGTACTAAGCCACACTCAAACGTCTCGCCAATCTCATACTCATGACGAGCAGACCGATTTCTCGCAATTGACTTTTTACCTATCTGTTTTCCCTGCTTCTCTGCCATGATTACTTATCCTCTTTATCAGAAGCAGTACCCGTTGCCTTTGAAAGATTATCTGTATTATCTACCACTGTTCCACCAGCTGTAACGCCCTCAGCACACTCGGCATCTCGTACGAGCTGAAGAAGTGCCATTGCGGTCTTCTCGCCCACTAAATCACGAGCACGAAGTGTCATCTGAGTAGCAGTAGTCTTATCTCCTAAGACAGCGCAATCTTGTGCACACATAAGCAAGCAAACTGCAATCTCGGCATTTGCGCCAGTTGGAAGTCCTTCTGCCTCAAGTAAATTATTTGCCTCTTCATCGGTAAGACCATCAGGGTCTTTAGGCGTACCAGCAGCCTGATCAAGTGCTGCTTCGAGGTTAGAATCCTTCACTTCAAGACGGCAAGCAGCTCTTAAGCATGCAGCAGCTTGCTCTTCTTTTTCCTGCATATCAAACCAGTTTGCGAAGTTCAAAAAAGCCCTGCTTAAATGACGAGCTTCGCTTGCACGCTCAAAAACGCTAAATGTAAGTGCCATTTGTTCTTGAATATCACCCGCAATCCTAAATAAATCTGCTAAGTTAAGTCTAAACTCACAGTTCATAGGATTCCATCTAATAGCTGTTTTTAGAGCCTCCATGGCATTCTCGTAATCACCCGTGCGAACATATGCCATAGCTAAGTCTCCGTAAAGTTGCTCAAACGGTTCCGCAACATCTTTTAGCGTTCGGGGGTCATTTTCTACGCGTCTATACGCCAGTCGATCAAATAGTGTTGGAAACGCAAAATATTGCACTTCATCGGTAGTCTGATAGTTTCTATCAACATACTCTTCAGCGTCTTCCGCCAAACGAAGTAGCAGTTCAAGTGCTTCTTGATCTTGATCTTGCATCATCATGCCTTCAGCACGCATCAAATCATCTGAAAGGGCCGAAAGTGCCATGTTTCTCACCTATCACTCAATTTCAAATTCAAGCTTAATCTTTTACCGCATATAAACTAAAGTACCTGTAAAGTAATAGTAACAACCTTACTGGTAATTGTCTTTTAAGTATTATTCCACAAGCGCTAAATCAATCTGTCCGCGAGCAACATTTACGCCAGAAATCTTTACCCGAATACGATCGCCAATACGATATGCTTTACCTGTTGATTCTCCGATGAGCGAAAGTGTCTCTTGATTGTATGCGTACCACTCTTGCCCTAAATCTCTCACCGGTAAAAGTCCATCAGCATATGTGTCATCAAGCTCCACAAATAGACCAAATCGTTCACAACCATCAATAGTTCCCCACGCTTCCTGCCCAATGCGACTTTGATAGTACTCAGCCATCTTGATCTTCTGTGTAGCACGAGCAGCACCATCAGCCTTTCTCTCCTGCTCAGAACATACGCTACAAATATTAGGTAACGCCAGCTGCTCAGCCTTAGAAGATGTCTGACCACAAAGTAAACGCTTGAGTGTGCGATGAACAATTACATCAGGATAGCGTCTAATGGGCGAAGTAAAATGACAATATGCATCAGCTCCAAGAGCAAAATGACCCTGATTTGTTGGTAAATATATGGCTCGCTTTTGTGCCCTTAGTAGCTGGGTATTAACCACGCGAGAATACCGTGTGTTGTGCACCTTACGCAAAGCTTCCTGAAGAGCAGCTTGACTGCCTGTAACAATTCGAGCAGCACTATCTGGCTCAAGTGCGCCTATCGCCACTAATGGCGTAACTGCAAGCTTTACTGTTTCTGGCGAAGGTTGCTCATGCACACGATATGCTGACTCAAGGTCATGCTGACTGAGCATTTTTGCAACACTTTCATTGGCGGCAAGCATAGCTTCTTCAATGAGACCTGTAGCCTGAGTCCTATTCCGCACTGATACGTCAACTGGTTTATTTTGCTCATCAAGCACTACCCGTGTTTCAACACTTTCAAAATCAATAGAGCCACGTTTTTCTCGAATATGTTCTCTCAGTTTTCTAATCTCATTGAGCGTGAGTAACATCTTTGTAATGGCCTCAAAGTCCTCTTGCATAACTGACGTCTTTAGAGGTACCGAATCACCCTGGAGAAACGCATCCACCTGGTCATACGCTAAGCGAGCTCTCGAGCAAATGACGGAATTCATAGCAGTGGCACATACAATTTTGCCTGATGTATCAAGCTTCATCTTGACTGACATGGCTAAACGGTCTTCGGCAGGTCGAAGTGAACATACGTCATTACAGAGTTTCTCAGGAAGCATCGGAAGTACTCGGTCAACCAAATAAGCTGAACAGGTGCGAGCACGTGCTTCTAAGTCAATAGGAGAATCCCATGTTACGTAATGAGCTACATCTGCAATATGAACCCAAAGTTCAAAGCCATCATCTGTTTGACAAGCACCAACGGCATCATCAAAGTCTTTTGCATCTGCTGGATCTACCGTGATACACAAATTTTCTCGCAAATCACACCTTAAAGAATCTTCTGTCAATGCCTTCTCTACATCAACAGAAATCTTCTCTGCTTGACGAAGCGCTTTAATTGGAAACTCGGTAGCTAAACCAAATGAGGCAATAGCAGCTTCAACATTCATATCAAGTTCATCCGCAGAGCCTACACGACGCTCAATTGTCACTACTGCAGCACTTTTACGTGTTGGATACTCGGTAATGTGCGCAACTACAACATCACCCTCAAACACAAAATGACGCTCAACAGACGAATCTTCTGGCAACACAAAGAAATCGTGCTGAATCCTGCTGTCTAAGGGGACTACAGCTCCAAGCGGGCCAGCATCATGATACACACCCAAAAACGTTTGTACTGCTCGAGTCAGAACAGAACGCACATGAGCAAGAGGGACTTTCCCTTTAGCAGATATAAGCGAGACTTGCACCTCATCTCCATGCATTGCCTCATGTATACCGTGCTTAGCTAAAGCAAACGTACCTTCAGGCGTGCTTACCGTAGCAACACCAGGACGAGAAAGGCTAAGGACCCCGGTAAGTAGAGTTCTTGGACGTCTTGAAGCCTTTGCCCGTCCTTGCTTACGGTTGCCCTTATGTATACGTTTTCTGCTCACACAGCCTCCTGATTGCAGAAAGGCCAACACCGATTTGATGTCGGCCTCAAATTCTTTGTTTCTATATACCCAGATATTTCTACTACTAAACGAAGGCTCCGAGTTAAAGCTTATGTCTAGCGTCCAACGATTTTCTCGCCATAAAAGAACCCCAGCACATAAACTGTACTGGGGCCTTGAAAAACGCAGCGAAAAATTAGAACGTGCCGCGAATAACCTCAGAACCTTCCTTCATGATAACTTCCATGTTATCTGGAGTTAGATTATGGATATTCTCAGCAACGTCGCCCTTAACGACCAGAAGGTCAGCAAGTTTGCCCTTTTCAAGAGAACCAAACTCATCCTCGTGATGAACCATCTTTGCACCGTTAAGAGTTGCAGCCTTGATAGTCTCAAGAACAGGAATACCTGCCTTATCAACAAAGTCATACATCTCATCAATAGTGACATAGCCGTAAGGAGTTACAAAACTGAAGGAGTCAGAACCAATGGTCAAAGTTACATTGCGCTCGTACGCACGACGAAGATTTTCATAGGTACGGTTAAGACCCTTTTCAACAACGGTATCGCCTGGGAATGCGTCGAGCTCTGGAGTCCACTCTGGTGGATAAGTACCGTACCAGGTTGGAAGGAAGCCGATGGTAGGAGTAAAGAAAGTTCCCTGCTCAACCATAAGATCCATGGTCTTCTCGTCAAGCTCAAAACCGTGAATCATTTGCTCACAACCACAACGGACAGAATCATAAGCTGCGGAGAAACTGTTATAGGAGTGTGACCATACTGGAATACCTACCATTGCTGCCTCGTCGCATACAGCCTTAATCTCTTCATAGCTGTAATGCTGATCACGGCCAGAATCCCAGTGCCAAATACCACCGCCAGTTGCCCAAATCTTAATTGCATCTGGATTCTCACGAAGGCGACGACGAACTGCCTTGCGAAGATCCCAAGGGCCATCTACCTGATCGCCCCAAGGGTGACCATTCTTGGAAATTTCAAGTGGAAGCTGATGGCAGTCACCATGACCGGCAACACGACAAAATCCAAGACCGGTAGCATAAATACGTGGCCCTTCCATGACACCCATATTAACAAGGTCACGGATAGCAATACCATTACGACCAATTTCGCAAACAGTAGTTAAGCCATGCGTCAAAGCATCCCATGACTGTTTGACTGCACATGCCTGCTTCTGAGCAACAGACTCAATAACCCAGTCATTATCGTTATCTGTCAGGTTGCCGGAGAAGTGCAGGTGGGTATCGATAAGACCTGGCATAATGGTACGGCCCTGAATGTCACGGACCTCATAGCCCTCTGGAACCTCAGTACGAGGACCAGCATA
>JABZIF010000065.1 GCA_015258485.1 Atopobiaceae bacterium
CCATGCATCTGAACAGCGTAATCCGAACTGACTTCCACGAGCCACCTCCTTTACCACGTACTACTGGTGAGGGGTATTCAATAGCCCCTCACCAGTAAAACTAAACTCGTTCATCCTCTACATCCCAATCAAAAAAGGTAATTTCCTTATAAGGAATGTAAAAGATATTTCAGACACTGACCAAGGCTTAGCTTAACGTCTTGGTGTACTTATCAAGATCGTCTTTGCTCGCAGGAGGGACAACAGAGCCAGCTTTAATCTTATCGAACAGATCAAGAGCTGCCTTATAGGTATCGTCAGACATAAGATGGTGATCTTCAGCAATACCAACTGCATCATCAGTTGCGCCAAGGGAGATGGTATCTCCGCCCTTCTTGCCATCCTTAAGAATCTTCTCGGAAATCTCAATAATAGCAACGTTAACGCGCTTAAGAGCAGAAGTTAAAACGTTCTCTGGAGCAAGGTATGCCTGGTCGCGGTCAACACCGATAGCAAGTTTATTTGCATCTTTAGCTGCCTCAATAACACCAGTTCCTACACCGCCTGCAGCATGGAAGACAACGTCGCATCCATCGGAATACATGGAGTTAGCAATAGCCTTGCCCTTTGCAGCATCGGAGAAGGACTCTGCATACTGTGCAGAAATCTCAACGTTTGTGTTGTTCTCCTTATTTGCGTAAGCAACGCCACCGCGATAACCATACTCAAACTGATCGATAAGTGCAGAAGAAATACCGCCAACAAAGCCAACTTTACCGGTCTTTGAAGTACGAGCCGCAATATAACCAACAACAAATGAAGGCTCCTGGGCGCGGAACATTACGCCAGTCAAGTTAGCTACCTCAGAATCATTGGCGTTGTCGATAATAGCAAACTGAGTGTTGGCATTATCCTTCGCAGCCTTAACAACTGCATCTGCCATAGCAAAACCAATGCCCCAAACAAGGTCAGACTCAGAGTCAACAGCCTTATCAAGGTTAGTTGCATAATCGGTTTCTTGCTTGGACTCAAGATAGCTGACCTCCCAGCCATTCTTATCTTTGAGCTCAGTCATACCTTCCCAAGCAGACTGATTGAAAGACTGGTCGTTAACACCGCCAGTATCAGTGACCATGGTGAGCTTCTTTTTCTTATCGTCACCTGTTGATTTCTGGCCCTCGTCTTTCTTAGTAGAATTGCAACCTGCAAGCCCTGCAAGGGCCGCAAATGCACCAGCACCAGTAGCGCCAGTAATAAAACTACGACGAGAAACATTCTTGTTCATTCCGTGCTCTCCTTACCTCACATGGTGGGAACATCCAGCGGTTGCTGGAATTTATGGGAAGATGACCAACCTTCCCTATTTAAGCGGTAGACCCGCATGGCTCCAAATCAAACAGTACTAAAACTCGCTCTATATATGCGTGCAGCCACAACATATGTAGCTTATGCAACAACAGACAAGGCAACTTCCATCATTTGTGTAAAACTAGTCTGACGCTCCTCTGCAGAAAGCGCTTCGCCTGTTAGTGGAAGATCAGAAATAGTCAACAGTGTAAGTGCGTGTTTACGAGCGTGCATAGCGTTGAGATACAAAGCCGCTGACTCCATCTCAACGGCAAGAATACCCATACTTGCCCACTTTGGCAGTGAGTCATCTGCAGCGTAGAAAACATCACTTGCCAGGATATTGCCAACACGCACAGGATAACCAAGCTTCTCTGCACCAGAAACAGCCTTACTTAAAAGACCAAAGTCTGCGGTTGGCGCAATAGTTCCTGGCATTCCATACTGTGCTGGATAATTTGAATCAGTACTTGATGCCATACCAATAACAATGTCTCTAAGCTTTACTTCAGGAGCAAGGCCGCCAGCACTACCAATACGAAGAATGTTATCTACTCCGTAAAAATTAAAAAGCTCATAGGAATAGATACCAATAGAAGGCATTCCCATTCCCGAACCCATAACAGAAACTGGCTTTCCCTTATACGTACCGGTATAGCCAAACATGTTTCGAACGGTATTGAACTGCTCAACGTTCTCTAAATAAGTATCTGCAAGAAGCTTTGCACGAAGCGGGTCTCCGGGCATTAAAACAGTCTTTGCAATTTGTCCTTCAACGGCAGCGTTGTGAGCGGTTGGGGTGTTAGCCATTAGTTCTCCTTTAAAATCTCAGATAGATGAGAAGTTCCTACACCAAGCTGCTTGACGCCAAAGTAATCCAAAATTGTCTCGGCCATATCCGCAAACGTAGAGGTAGTGCCAAGATTTGTATTGGGTTTTACCTTAGGACCAGCAATAAGTAGAGGGACATATTCACGAGAATGATCGGTAGACGGGGTAACAGGATCGCACCCATGATCTGCTGTAATAATAAGTAGATCATCCTCACGTAGACCCTCAAGAATCTGCGGAATACGCTCGTCAAAATAAGAGAGCGCATTAGAATAACCAACGGGATCATTACGATGACCATAAATCATGTCAGTATCAACCAAATTGGTAAAGCACAGTCCATTGAAGTCTTTACTTGTAGCTTCAATAGTCTTTTGAATGCCGTCTGGATTGCCCGTAGTAAACACGTGATCAGTCATGCCACGATGTGCAAAAATATCGTAAATCTTACCAATGGAAATTACATCAAAGCCTTCTTCTTTAAGCTGGTCAAGCATGGTAGTACCTGTTGGCTCAAGAGAAAAATCATGACGGCGAGAAGTACGCTGATACGGCCACTCACCCTCAAAAGGACGTGCGATAACACGAGCAACGCCATTTGGACCTTGAAGAATTTCTCGCGCAATACGGCAGTATTCATAAAGCTGCTCGGGGCTTACCACGGACTCATGTGCAGCAATTTGAAATACGGAATCTGCCGAGGTGTAGACAATTAAAGCACCAGTTTCTACCTGCTCTTTTCCATAATCTTTAATGACTTCCGTTCCGGAATAGGGCTTATTGCACAAAACTTTACGTCCTGTTTTTTGTTCAAACTCTTTAATAATGTCTTCTGGGAAACCATTTGGATATGTTGGGAACTTCTCTGGAGAAATTACTCCTGCCATCTCCCAATGACCAACGGTCGTATCTTTGCCTGCGGATTTTTCACGCATGCGTGCATATGCACCAACTGGATTATCGATAGGCTTAAGATCAACTTCATAAACCGTATCAAGTGCGCCATCAATATTAAGAAGTCCCAACTTGGTCATATTTGGAATGTTAAGAACACCGCTTGTTGCACATGCACAAAGAGTGTTACTTCCCTCATCGCCATAAGCTGGAGCATCAGGTTCTTCACCAATGCCAAAACTATCCAATACAACAACAAAAACACGCTTTGCCATGCTACCTCCATCTCGCCCAAAATAATTTTGTGCAGTTACCTACACGCTTGGACGAATCATTGTTTTTCATTAAATATCTTATTACAGTTAACGCAAACATGAGGCATCCACTTTAAATTTTTCATGGGACAACCGTTTACAGATACTAAAATTCTGTAAACGGTACACAGCATATGCTTAGAAAAATAATGCTGGTATAGCGCAAAACAAATGGTTTTATTCAAGCAAACTATCTAAAAAATAAATTGATTTATTCTTTACATGATTTACCTGGTGTCTTATTGTTGTTGCAAGATAAATTAAGCACTAGCTTAATTTATCTAAGCACCTATTTAGTGTTTTTATCGAATCAAAAATGAGCACCTGCTTAGAAAGTATGCTACTTACATCTTATTACCAGGAGGTCCTATGCTCACCAACCGAGAACAACTCATTTTTAATTGGATTAAAGAACAACCCTCCATCACTCAAAAAGAGATTGCAGAACGTGCGGGAATTTCCCGCTCTTCCGTTTCTGTTCATATCTCCAATCTAACAGCTAAAGGGGCAATTTTAGGACGTCGTTATATTTTAAGTGAACGTCCCTACATTATTGTTATTGGTGCTGCAAATGTAGATATTGCTGGTCGTCCAGACAGCCTTATTATTTCTGGAGATTCAAACCCAGGCAAAGTAACTATGTCGTTTGGTGGTGTTGGTAGAAACGCTGCTCACAACCTTGCACTTTTAGAAAGCGATGTGCGCCTCCTTACCGCATTTGGCGATGACTATCGTGCCCGTGAGCTCAAAGAGGGTTGTATTAAAAACGGTATTGATATTGATCCATCCGTTACCGTTCCTGGCGCATCCACCTCAACCTATCTGTTCATTATGGATCATAACGGCGAAATGCAAGAAGCAATCAATGACATGCAGATTTATGAAAATATTACGCCTGAACGTATTGAAGAACGCTTAGACATTATTCAACATGCCGCCGTCTGTGTAGTTGACACCAACCTACCCCAGCAAACACTGGAATTTATTGCAAAGACGGTAAGTTGCCCAATTTTCTGCGATCCTGTCTCATCAATTAAGGCGCGTAAACTGAAGAAAATTTTGGGTAGGATCCATACTTTAAAGCCCAATCGTCTTGAAGCAGAAGCTCTTTCTGGCATTACGATTACCGATGATGCTTCACTTAAAAAAGCTGCTGAAACTTTATTGGAAAAAGGAATTAAACGAGTATTTATTTCACTTGGCGAGCAAGGTCTTTACTGTGCAAGTCACGAAAAAAAGGTAAAGCTCCCATTACTTCCAGCAAAAATCGTTAACATGACAGGAGCTGGAGACGCCATGATGGCAGGTATAACCTGGGCGTATACCCAAGGAATGACGCTTGAGCAAACAGGCCAGGTAGGCCAAGCTGCTTCAAGTATAGCTATTGAAGGATTGGAGACTATTAATCCAAAGCTCAATACCCAAGAAGTTCTCAAACGCGCTGGTTTGTAATGGCACATGAGATAGCCTCATTACTGCTCTCATTGAAGACATCAATGAGGCAACATACCGATAATAGGCGCTAACCACGAAGTTTTATTTATTGTGATTGGAGAATACATGTCAAACCTACAAGATTTTCTCGTCAAATCCGATGAAGTCAAAAAAGCTCTTGCAGAAAACAGGCCTGTTGTAGCCCTTGAGTCCACCATTATTTCTCACGGAATGCCTTATCCACAAAACGTTGAAACCGCTCTTAAAGTTGAGCAAATTATTCGTGATAACGGTGCTACACCTGCAACTATTGCTATTATTAGCGGAAAAATGCGTGCCGGTCTTTCTGCTGACGAAATCGATTACCTCGGCAAGAAAGGCCGTGACGTTGCTAAGGTAAGCCGTCGCGACCTTCCTGTTATTGTTGCCGAGAAAAAAGATGGTGCAACAACTGTCACTACTACCATGATGATTGCCCACATGGCAGACATCGACGTCTTTGCGACTGGCGGAATTGGCGGTGTTCACCGTGGCGCCGAAACTACCATGGACATCTCTGCTGACCTTGAGGAGCTTGCACAAACACCTGTTATGGTCATTTGTGCTGGTGCAAAGTCTATTCTTGACCTTGGCCTTACCCTTGAGTACCTGGAAACTAAGGGCGTTCCTGTACTTGGCTATCAGACCGAGGAGCTTCCTGCGTTCTACACGCGCAAAAGTGGTTTCAATGTTGACTATCGCGTAGACTCCCCTGCTGAGCTTGCTGAGATTTTTATTACACAAAGAAAAATTGGCGAGAAAGGCGGTCTGTTAGTTACCAATCCCATTCCTGAGCAACATGCAATGGACAAGCAGGTCATTGATGCCGCTATCGAGAAGGCACTTGCTGAAGCTGAAGAAAAAGGCATTCATGGTAAAGATTCCACACCATTCCTGCTTGCTAAGGTTGCGGAAATTACTGGCAATAACTCTCTTAAGTCCAACATTCAGTTAGTCTTTAATAACGTTGCACTTGGTGCAAAAGTTGCAACAGAAGTTTGTAAGCGCAAATAATTTTTGTATTTACAAAACACGCTACAGGCACAATAAAGATCTTCACTCCTATATCATCTAATCAATCCCTTGTTTCTTAAATTACAAGAAACAAGGGATTTTTATTAAAAATTTTTTTTTAAAATTGAAATCATAACCACCCGCATAGCGGGTGGTTTGCTCTTAGGGTATAACCCTAATTA
>JABZIF010000066.1 GCA_015258485.1 Atopobiaceae bacterium
AGCCTATCAAGTTTGTATCTATGGGCGAGAAACCCGATTCACTTGAGGTTTTCCACCCAGATCGTATGGCTAAGCGTATTCTCGGTATGGGCGATGTCGTCTCTATTGTTGAGCAGGCTCAAAAGGCAGCTGATGAGCAGCAGGTTGAAGATGCTGAACGTATGCTGCGCGAAGGTTTTACGATGGATGACCTTCTCAATCAGATGAATCAGATTCGTAAAATGGGCGGTATTGCTAAGCTTATTGGCGCACTTCCTGGTGGAGACCGTATGATGGCTCAGCAAGGTGGAATAGATGACAGTTCCATGGGAAAGATTGAAGCCATCATTCACTCGATGACTAAAGAGGAGCGTGCGCGTCCAAAGATTATTAATGGACAACGTCGCCGCCGTATTTCTATGGGTTCTGGTCGTAGTGTTCAAGAGGTTAACCAGCTTATTCGTCAGTGGGGTGAGATGAATAAGATGATGGGTAAGATGAAAGCAATGACTCAAGGCGGTAATTTAAAGAAAGGCCGCCGTGCCATGGAGTCTATGATGAAGAATATGGGCTTTGGTGGGGGACAATTGCCTCGTTTTTAATATTGGAATGAGAACTGAAATATTTAATTTCTAGTTTTGATACTTCATTCTTAATACAAAGGCGTCTAAACATACTTCAGTTTAGACGCCTTTGGTAAATTATTTTTAACTATTAGTAGTGGATGATAATTGGATCTCCGTCTTCAGCTATATCAAAGAGTTTCTGTGCATTGTCATAACTTAAATTAATACAGCCGTGACTGCCGCCTGTTTTATAGATGCTACCTCCAAAAGCGCTTCTCCATGGAGCGTTATGGAATCCGACTTCTTGACCTTTTACGCCAAGCCAAAAATCGACCTTTGTATCCCAGCCAGGACGACCTGATTCATCGTTTGGTCCTAGAAGTCTCGCATCTCTGATATGACTAGTAACGTACCAAACACCTTCAGGTGTATTGTGATGTCCATCTGGAATACCAGTTACAACGTCAGCTTCCCAAAGAATAGAACCATTCTTATCATAAAGGCGTGCATGTTGCTCTGATAGATCAACATCAATATATCTGCCGCCCCAATCTTGTTCACCTTGTTTTGTAAAGGTACTTGCCTGTTGTTTTGTAGGTAAATCAATTTTTGTTGCGTGTCCAGAAGAGAGTGCATCAGAGATTGCTTTTATAGTGGCGTCAGAATCAATAACCCATCCATAAGCGCCAGCTGCTTTTGTGGTGAATTCTTTTCCATCCCAGCGTTTATACGTTCTTGAGGTGCCACGTGTATTTACAGCTGGAGCGAGCGTGTCATTTACCCATTTTGATATTGCGTCAGTATTAAGAGAAATTGAAAGATTCTCATCAAATTTAATCCAGCTGGCAATGGTATCTTGATCGAGTTGATAGGCAGAAGATTCTCCTAGCATTAAATCTACCGCTGATGCAACATATGAGTTTGCAGTTTTAAGTGCATTATCGAGATCTTCCGAGCTTAAAAGACTTTCTGGACCAAGTTGTACTGTGCTTGTTAAATCATTGAAAGCATTTTGTAAGTCCTTGTGAACACCTTCAAGAGAAAGCCTTGTCACAATAGCATCATCAGCAAAGGTAAATTTCTTTGACGAAGCATCATACGTTATACCATTGTTCTCAAGTACACTTGCGCTTTCTTTTGCTTGTTCAATTTGTTGATTAAAGAGAGCGTCAACTTTACTTGTGTCATATGAAGCGGTGGCGTGTGGACTTAATTGTCTGCTATGAGTAATTTCAAAAGGCCAGAGCCACGGGTTTTGTTGATTGATAGCATCACGAGTGTATGCAGCTGAGTCGTAACTTAATCCAATATCGGAGCCTTTGATGTTTACATTAACACCATTTCCAGATACTTGAATGGAATAATTTGAAGCTTCATTTGTTCTGGAAGACTGTAATTCTGCAGCTGATTTTAGAGAATAATCTTTTCCATAAATGCTTGTTTGAGGCATAAAAAAGAAATTAAAAAATAGTGCTCCACCAATATAGATAAGAGCTATTGCGCCAACGATACTGACGGGAATAATCCAGGGACGACGTTTAGATTTTGTAGCAACTATTTGAGATTCACCGTTTTCAGAATCTGTATTGTTAAGATAATTTGAATCTGAAACATCAGCAGAATTTACAACATCAGTATTTGGAAGAGAACTATCAGTTTCAGAAATAGGATCAGTGATATTGGTGTCACCAAGGCTGGGAACAGCGTCTTTTAAGAGTATTGTTTGCTCTGCATTTTCCTCATCAATAAGATGATTATTATTTGAGTCCTCAGGGGCAGAGTTATCCGCAAAATGCTTAGCCAAGAGCTTTCCTTACCAGACAATTGTGTGAGTAAAAAATGAGTTGACAAATAACACTTTGCATAAAGAAAAATGTTATAAGGCAAACGTTATTATTTTAGTGCAAATTTATCTCATATTTTGTGGGACTTATAAGGAATTATTTCCTCCATAGAAAGTCTATGAGTAATTAAACATAGCGTAATTAAAATTAGTTTTTATATACTAACAGCGCAAGTTATTTTTATTAATTAAAAAGGCGGCCTTTATGCATGCAAATCAGATGGTTACTATAGATTCATTTTCTGATCCTCGCCTAGATGCATACGCTAAGCTTACTAATAATCAGTTGCGCAATCGTCTTGACCCAGCTCGTGGAATTATGATTTGCGAATCGCATTTTGTTATTGAGACTGCACTAGCAAATGGTTGTACGCCGCTTTCTTTTCTTGCAAATACCTCTCATATTAAAAATATTTTGCATATTATCGAGAAGTTCAGCCCACTAACAGATGAGATACCTGTGTATATTCTTCCAGACGAGGAACTTACGCATCTTATTGGCTATAAAATGAACAGGGGGGTACTTTGTGCCATGAGAAGACCACAAGGTAAATCCCTAGAAGAAGTACTTAGCTCTTCTCGTCATATTGTGGTTTTAGAGGATTTGGTTGATGTAAATAATGTAGGCGCTGTTTTTAGATCTGCTGCCGCATTGGGCGCTGATGCAGTAATTCTTACTTCAAAATGCGCAGATAATCTTTCTCGAAGAGTTTTGCGTGTCTCTATGGGGACAGTGCTAAATGTACCTTGGGTTCGCTTGGATAGTGATATAACATCGCTTGATTTGATAGAAAGACTCAAAGCATATTCATTTATTACCTGTGCATTAGCTTTATCAGACGATGCAGTTACGTTAGATAAAAGTTTAACTTCTGGTAAAAAAACTGCTCTATTTTTTGGTAGTGAGGGCTACGGTTTAGATAAAAGAACTATTAAAGCATGCGATATTACTATGACTATTCCCATGTCCCATCAGGTGGATTCGCTTAATGTGGCCGCTTCCTCTGCTGTAGCATTTTGGGAACTTTTTGCCCGTCAGTAGGTAATCTTTTATAGAAATTGTATAAAAAACAAGTCGTCTACACAACGTAGGCGACTTGTTAGTAAGGCTATTACTACAGTAAATTATGCGTTTTCTTGTGTCGAAGAAGTGTCTGAATTTTCATCTGAGACAGATATGTTTTGTGAAAACGTATTTTCACGTCTGAGGATATTCATGAACTCTTCACCAGTGATTGTTTCTTTCTTTTGCAAGTAATGAGCAATCTCATGAAGTTTGAAGCGGTTTTCTTTAAGTGTTTGAAGTGCACGCTGATGACACTCTTCAACAATTCGTTTGACTTCTGCATCAATTTCTTCTGCAGTAGCCTCAGAACAGGTGAGGGAAGAGCCACCGCCAAGATAGCGACTTTGTTGCTGACTTAGCGTGACCATACCGAGCTTGTCCGACATACCATATTGAGTAACCATTGCGCGAGCAATAGAGGTTGCGCGTTCAATATCATTTGAAGCACCATTGGTCATTTCACCAAAGATAAGCTCTTCGGCAGCACGGCCTCCACAAAGTACCGTAATCTCATCCATTGCTTGGTTTTTACTCATAAGATAATGTTCATCTTCATCAACTTGCATGGTAAAGCCAAGAGCACCACCAGTACGAGGAACAATGGTGATTTTTGTAACCGGTGCATCGTTTTTCTGAATAGCACCAACAATAGCGTGGCCGGTTTCATGATATGCAACAACGTCCTTCTCGTGCTCAGAAAGAACAGTATTCTTTTTTTTAGCACCAGCAATTACAACATCAACTGATTCTGTGAGATCTTCTGTGGTGACACGGCGCCTGCCAAAACGAACAGCACGCAAGGCAGCTTCGTTGATGATATTGGCAAGGTCAGCACCTGAAGCTCCAGGAGTTGATTTTGCAACTAAAGAGAGGTCTACGTTTGGCTCCATTTTGACATCGTTTGCGTGAATCTGGAGTACTGCTTCTCGGCCCTTTAAGTCAGGAAGTTCAACAGGAATACGACGATCAAAACGTCCCGGACGAAGCAGAGCTTTATCTAAAGTTTCTGGGCGATTAGTTGCCGCAAGTACTACAATTCCCTTGTGATTATCAAAGCCGTCCATTTCAGAGAGTAACTGGTTAAGAGTTTGCTCGCGCTCATCATTGGAATTTAAAGAAGTGTCGCGACGTTTACCCACAGCATCAATCTCATCAATGAAGATAATACAAGGAGCTTTCTCATTTGCCTGTTTGAAGAGATCACGGACTTTTGCCGCACCTCGTCCTACAAACATCTCTACAAATTCAGAGCCTGCAATTTGGAAGAATGGTACGCCTGCCTCACCAGCAACTGCTTTAGCAATTAAGGTTTTACCGGTACCTGGAGGGCCAACGAGTAGAGCACCACGTGGGCACCGAGCGCCAATTTCTTCATATTTTTGAGGTGACTTTAAGAAGCTCACAATTTCTTGCATTGATTCTTTTGCTTCTTCTTGGCCAGCAACATCCTTAAAGGTGATACCAGTTTCTTCTCCTTTAATTTCTTTTGCATTGGCGCGACCAAGATTTCCACCAAGACCGCCGAAGCCGCCACCAAAATTCATAGATGGGCCATCGTCACCCATAGCACGTTTGAGAGAACGATTGATAAAGTAACCGATAACAAGGAACAAAATAAGAGGAATTCCGTATGAAAGGAAGGCATACATCAACATGTTTCCAGAATTGTCTGGAATTGAAGCAGAGAAATCAACTTTATGGTCTCTCAGATTTTGAACGAGTGTTCCATCATTGGGGAACTGCGTTGTTTCAAAAACTTGCTCTGAATCGCCAGAACCAGTAGTGAATCTGATAGTACGGTTTCCCGTATTTAAATCAGCTTTTGTTACTTCGTTATTCTCGATTTTTGTTAAAAACTCGCTGTATGAGACAGTTTGTGTTTGTTTACGCAGAAGACCTGGCATGAGAGTATTGCTCAAGATTAGATATGCAATAATAGCCACTGCAATATACAGCAGCATTGACATAGATCTACGGCGTCTATTGTCGTTATTACTCATTAAGTGCCTTTCTTACCCAAAGTCCAAATGTGATATGGACTCACTTAGATATTGCGTTAGTTTTACCCATTCTCAAGAATTTATATATCTCTTTTGAGAACAAAATTTCTTCTTTATTTTATATTTCCAAAGCATCACTTATTACAATCAATTTGTAACATTTTGGTTTGAGCATGGTAGTATTACTAATACAAGCTGTGATGAGGACAGTAGCTGGGTAGCGCAAATCTCAAGCGAGCGGAGT
>JABZIF010000067.1 GCA_015258485.1 Atopobiaceae bacterium
GAGCAGAGAACTTCATCATAGGTACTGGCCCAACACAGAAGATTTGGTCAACCTGTTTGTTCTGTAAAAGGCGCTCAAGAGGAACAGTTACAACGCCCTTCTCGCCATAAGAACCATCATCTGTAGTGATATGGATATGATCGTCATCTAAGATGGAGCGGAATTGCTCTTCAAGCAAAAGGAGGTCTTTAGTTCGGGCGCCCATAATTGCGTGAACCTCATGACCAGATGCTACAAGCTGGCGAGCAACGGGGAAAGCAATTGCAAGACCAACGCCGCCGCCAATGACTGCCCACTTACCTTCACCCATTTCAGTTGGTTGACCAAGAGGACCAGTAACGTCCTGTAGGGAATCGCCAACCTCATAGGTAGAGAGCATTTGAGTAGTTTTACCAATTACCATAAAAATGAATTCGACCCAGCCTTCTTTAGGGTTCCAATCGGCAAACGTAAATGGAACACGCTCGCCGTATTCATTGGCACGAACCATCAGGAATTGGCCAGCATGGGCATGTTTGGCCATTTGTGGTGCTTCGATACGGAACTTGAAGACTTTCTCTGAGAATTGAGTCTTTTCGAGGATTTTATACATTCAGTGGTGCTCCTCTCCCGAAGTGAGTATCCTCGTGTAGCAGGTAAAAGTTATATTAACCTGCTAGCAGTGAACAACAATGTAAAAGACTATCTGGGTATAGCCTAAAAACATACATGCAATATTGTATAACGCAATATGAAATGGTATGGCGAGAAAAACTATTTGTCGTGCAGTTATTTTCTATTCTTATAAAAGAACAAGACAAGAGCAGTGACTCTTGAGGTGCTTATTTTAGTAGTTTGTGTTTGATTAATTTGGTTATTTTTCTTGTAGGATGTTTTCAATTTTATCCACAGCAGTTTGAGCTTCTATCAAGAAAGTTGTGAGTGAATCACCTTTGAGCTCTTTGAGTACGTAATTTGCAACCGTCATACGGCCAGGGGGTCGACTAATTCCACATTGAAGACGCATAAAATTCTGGGTTCCTAATTTATTTGCAATAGATCTTAGGCCGTTGTGAGCATTGAGTCCTCCACCAGCACGTAGTCGTATACGCCCTTCTTTAAGATCTACTTCATCGTGAATTACAAGTATTTGCTCTGCGGAAATGTTACGGGTACGAGCGAGCTTAGAAAGGGGACCCCCACTGGTATTCATAAAGCTCCACGGTTTGGCAAGGATAATCTCCTGTTTTTGGCCAGTCGACGTGGTGATAGTAATAATTGCTGTTTGGCAGCCAGCTTCGGATTTCCAATAGCCAACTCTATAACGGTGGGCAAGCTCATCGATGACAGCAAAGCCAATATTATGTCTTGTGTGGACATATTCTTTACCAGGATTACCAAGTCCACAGATGAGCAAAGGAGTTTTAATCAGTTCGGAGGAGTTTATATGCTCAGAAGATACCTTTTGTTTCTGTTGTAGTTGCTTCTGCGCACTCATCAATTTCTCCTTGGTGATATATGTAACGTTATGCATGGAAGGTAACATAGTATTGTCTTTTATTTTACCTTTGTAGTAAGAGTTTTATGCGTAAGGAGATTGCTGTGGCGACAATTCTTGTGACTGGTTTTGAGCCTTTTGGTGGAGAAAAGATTAATCCATCGTGGGAAGCAGTCCAAGCGCTTCCAAATAAAATTACTGATTCTGATGTGGTAAAGCTTGAGATTCCTGTGGTTTTTGGTGAAGGAGCTCATGCAGTGTTAGCTTCGATTGAACGTTGTAATCCCGATATCGTCCTCTGTGTGGGGCAGGCGGGAGGCCGCTCAAAAATTACTCCAGAGTTTGTCGGTATCAATTATCGTGATGCTCGTATTCCTGATAACGCTGGGAATCAACCTCATGCCGAGAAGATCGTCGATGATGGACCCGATGCATATTTTGCAACACTTCCCGTACGCACCATGACGTCAGCAATGAATGAGGCGGGTATTCCTGCAGCTGTGTCATATACAGCGGGTACCTATGTTTGTAACGAGGTGATGTATTCTTTGTTACATACGCTTGCAATAAAGTACCCTGGAGTGCGCGGGACATTCTTGCATGTTCCGTTTGCAACTGAACAGCATTCTACGCAGTCGGCGACTGACGCCAGCCTTCCTGTAGAGGTTATGACACGAGGTCTTGAGGTTGCTTTGATAGCTGCTTTGGAGCATGAGGTTGATACGGTTGGCGAGTTTACTGGAACAATACATTAACTTGAGGTATCAAAGAGCTTACGAGAGAAAAATAGTGTTTTTAGGGCATTTTTATTAAACTATATATTGATATAGTGTGACTATATGATTACAGGAGATTGTATGAGTAAGAAACTATTTTCTCGCCGTGCTTTTGCTGGATTATCAGCAACTACTACGATAGGTTTTCTTACGGGATGTAATGATACCTTTATGCAGGTTTTTAATGGTCAGGATCCAAATAATAACAACGGAGATAAAAAGACTGAGAATCAGGATAAAAATCTCTCTCCAGATGATATTAGTGCTGATTGGAATTCAACTCCACTTACAGAGCAACCAGATAATCCAACGTTAGATGGTGATATTAACAAAATTATTGTTGGTGTTTGGGAGGTTGACTCTGCTGTAGGAGCCGGTGATAAAGCGGGAAACACTTATGATCACATGGGAATACTGAATCAGGCATACAAAGATGGTACTGTTCCTCATTATATTTTCAAGAATGACGGCACCCATGAACTGCATCATTTTGACGGTAAGGTAGACCACGGTAAATGGTCTGTTAAAGAGGACTCAACGATTTCATGCTCCTATGAAGATGGTACAGTAGACGAGCTTACTTATGATAAAGACAAACAGCGACTGAATGCACCAGCTAAAACTTCTATTTCTTATTATCAAAAGTTAAGTGATAATCCTGAAGATACTTCTCAAATTCCCTACATTGACGGCAAAGTTGTTAATTTTGCTGCAACTTTACCAGGTGTTTGGGAAGTTATTTATGTTGATAAGGCAGATCCTAATGAGCCTGATTTTGACCTAGAAGGTATCAAGAAAAATATTAAAGAGAGTAATTCGAGTTATTTTTTCTCGGTACATAAAAATGCCTTTTGTGCGCTTTACTATCCAAGTGGAAGAGTCTTACCTGCAAAGATTTTTATAAAAGATGTTTCTGAAGATGGACTTTCTTATCCAATACTTGTTGCGTCGTCAGATCAGTTTGAAAATGTTGAAGAAGGTACTCTTGTAAGAGAAAATAATCCAAGGACTCTTCGCATTAAATTGAAAGCGGTAGAGTATTTATTCCAACATAACAATCATCGCGAAGATGATTTTGGCGATCTTTCTTATGCGCCGACAGCACCTTTCCCCTGGAATTTAGATCATGTAAATAAGGATTCCGAGTCAAACAGTGATAGCTCTTCTAGTTCTAAGGGAGATTCCTCAAAGAAGTAGTATCCAGAAAAATCGAGTATATAAAATACTAATCCCCTCCATTCTTGGAGGGGATTAGTAGTAAGTTTAGGTTTTAGATAAACGACATACTATAGGTTAAGATCGCCACCAAAAATGTTAGAAACAGGATGATCGGTATATACCGCATAGATTGCTTCTGCCAGTTCGTTTGCAATGGTAATCGTTTTAATCTTTGAGCCAGGTTGATTGGCTGCAGCACAAGGGATAGCGTCAGTTACAACACATTCTTCAATGGGAGCTTCGTTGAGGCGCTCAATTGCAGGACCAGAGAATATGCCGTGAGTAGCACAGACATAGATGTCTCCTGCGCCCATTTCTTTTAGTTTTACAACAGAAGCGCAAAGAGTACCTGCAGTGTCAATCATGTCATCGTTTACGATGCAGGTTTTACCGGTAATATCACCGATAATACCCATAACAGCGCTTTCGTTATGACGAGGACGGCTTTTGTGAGCAATAGCAAGTCCACAGTCGAGATAGTCAGAAAGTTTCTTTGCAGCTTTTGCTCTGCCCATGTCAGGAGAAACCACAACGGTATTATCCCAATCAAATGGTTTGTTCTTAAAGTAATCACCGAGTAAATAGAGGGCTGTAAGGTGAGAGACAGGAATATCAAAGAAACCTTGAATCTGGCCTTGATGGAGGTCAAGAGTGATTACACGATCAACGCCGGCATTTTCTAGTAAGTTTGCCATAAGGCGGGCAGTAATTGGCTCACGAGCAGCGGCTTTTCGGTCTTGACGAGCATATGCATAGTGAGGAATAACTACTGTAAAACTATTTGCAGATGCACGTTTTGCAGCGTCGGCAACAATTAATGTCTCCATAACTAAGTCGTTAACATTAATTCCTGCCATTGATTGAATAAAGAAGACTTCATCGCCACGGACGGATTCATCAAAGCGAGCATAAATTTCTCCATTGGCAAATTTCTCAAGGAGTAAGCCTTGGAGCTCGAGATGGAGAATATCAGCAACTTTACGAGCTAGTTCTGGATTGCCTGTACCCGTATAGAGCTTGATATTTCTTGCAACGAGTAGTGGCTCACTTAAGTTCTCGAACATCTAATCCTCTTTCTCAAGTTTTTGACGTCTTTTAGCAGCGTATCCCTCAACAATTTTTTGTTCAGAGCGCTCAAGTGAAAGCGCATCTGCTGGTACATCTTTAGTAATGCATGAACTTGCACCTACCAGTGCTCCGTCACCAATTGAGACAGGTGCAACCATCATAGTATCGGAGCCAATAAAGACATTGTCTCCAATGTGAGTTTTAGATTTATGGTAACCGTTGTAATTACAGGTAATTGAACCGGCTCCAATATTTACACCAGTTCCCATTGTGGTATCACCAATATAGGAGAGGTGAGGAACTTTAGAACCCTCGCCGATAGTTGAATTTTTTATTTCTACGTGTGTACCAGCTTTGGCGTGAGGCATAAGATGCGTACCAGGACGTAAGTAGGCACGAGGACCACAAGTAGCAAAGTCATCAATTTGTGCACTGATGGCAACTGTTTCATCAACTGTTGCGTTATTGCCAACAGTGACGTCAGTAAGACGAGTATTTGGCCCGAGTACACATGATTCGCCGACAGAAGTTTTACCGTAGAGCATGGTCATAGGTAGGATTTCTGTATCCATACCAAGGGTAACTTCAGGGCCAATCCAAACTGAGCTTGGATCTAACATAGTGATACCCTGGCTCATCCACTGCTCATTGATACGTTCTTGCATAATACGAGTGGCTACGGCAAGTTCAGAGCGAGAATTAACGCCGAGGGCTTCTCGATAATCATTAACATGAACTGCAGCAACAGGCTCACCCTGGCTTACGTAAAGACCCACCATATCGGTGATGTAGTACTCGCCCTGGACGTTATCGTTGCCGAGAAGATCGATGTTTGCAGTCAATCTTCCGCCACAGAAGCAGTACACGCCAACGTTGCATTCACGCTCTTGTTCGCGTTGCTCTGGTGTAGCGTCTTTGTGCTCAATAATGGCAGTTACCTGGCCGTGAGAAGAAATGACGCGACCATATCCGGTTGGATCTGGGGGCGTCATTGTGAGTAC
>JABZIF010000003.1 GCA_015258485.1 Atopobiaceae bacterium
GGACGCTCTGACCAACTGAGCTACAGGCCCAACGCAGGGAAAAATAATACCTCCCAAATATAGATAGGTCAACACTTTTTTCATTTTGTTTTAAAATTTTGGGAATTGGGTATTAAAACAAACCAGGCAGTATTATATTGTCCACATTTTATTTCGTAGTATTTGGAGTTTTACGTGTCTTTGAAACGTATGGACATACAGACAGTAGTAGTTGGCGGAGGGCCAATCTCTTCCCTCATAATCCTACGTGTTCATGACCCTAGACGTAATTCGTCCCTCAGCCTACCTATTAAAATCGGTAATATTGAAGCCGCCGCAATTAGCTTGGGTATCGATCAAGAAAAAACAGATCGACCTCTTACACACGATCTTCTTCGCTCAGTCCTTGATTCTCTTGATGCAGATATTAAAAGTGTTCGTATTGTGGGTGTTAACGGCACAACATTCTTCTCGCAAATTGAAGTCATCTCTAAAGAAGGTGAACATATTTATGTTGATGCTCGTCCTTCAGATGCAATTGCCCTTGCTGTAAGAACAAACGCTCCTATCTTTGCGGATGAAAATGTACTTGAGGTTGCTGCTGCTCCAGATTTTTCTGATGTCGAGAAAAACGTACAAGCTCAGGAACTTGAGGATTTTCATCAGTTTGTTGAAGACTTATCTCCTGAAGATTTCTCCTAGACCATATCCCTGTTGTTTGATAAAAAAAGACCCAAGGAAAAACCTTGGGTCTTTTTTTGATAAAAGGCTATGACCTATTCTTCATCATCTAACAAGGAATCATCTAATACTTCGTCATCACCAAGGTCAACAGCTTCTGCCTCATCGGCATCGCGTGCACCGGCAGCCATAAGGTCAAGCATTCCCTGATTCTCTGCATGCTTTGGAGCCTTCTTCTTATGGACCACCATACGAGCAATTGCAGAAACGTGATCAGATGCTGCAAGGTTCATTACCTTAACGCCCTGTGTAGAACGGCCGAGCTTGGAAATATCTCCAGCCTTTACACGTATGACAACGCCTTCCTCAGACATAATCATAATCTCGTGCTGAGGACCAACAACACGACAAGCAATCAAATTGCCTTTCTTAGCGGTCATAGAAATAGTAAAGACGCCCTGTCCGCCACGTTTATGAACTGGATATTCAGAAATTGCGGTACGTTTACCGTATCCCTTCTCGGTAATGACAAACAAATCGCCGTTACCGTTGGTAATTTCCATGCCAAGCATAGTTGCATTACCCTTAAGGGTGATGCCGCGGACACCAGACGTTCCTCGACCCATACTGCGAGCTTCTGATTCATCAAATAGAATCGCTTTGCCATCAGACGAGCAAAGAACAACTTTATCGCCAGGGTGAACACGACGAACATTTATCAGCTCATCATTTTCTTTGAGGTTAATTGCAATGAGACCATCTTTGCGAGTACGATCGTACTCGGACATTGCGGTTTTCTTAACCATTCCCTGTTTTGTAGCAAATAATAAATAGTTGTCAGCTGGGAAATCACGTGTAGTAATAACTGCCTTGATTTTCTCGCCTTCTGAAAGCTGCAACAAGTTGACAATTGCGCTGCCCTTAGTAGTTCTATTACCCACAGGGAGCTCGTGAACTTTGAGACGATATACCTTACCCATGTTGGTGAAGAACAGAACATAATCATGGGTAGAAGCTACAAAGAGGTTCTCGACAAAGTCATTTTCTTTGAGTGAGACACCCTGAACACCCTTACCGCCACGTTTCTGAGAGCGATAAATCTCTACAGGAACGCGCTTTACGTAGCCTGCATGAGTAACGGTAACAACCATGTCCTCTTCAGCAATGAGATCCTCAACATCGAGATTTTGGATGTCTTGCTCAGAAATCTGTGTACGGCGCTTATCTGCAAAGCGATTAGAAATATCACGAAGCTCGTCAGCAATAACCGCAAGAATCTTACTCTCGTGGGCGAGAAGATCCTCGTAATAAGCTATGTCTTCTTTAAGCTGCGAAATCTCGTCAACCAAATCTTGACGTGCAAGACCAGTAAGACGACGCAGGCGCATTTGAAGAATTGCCTCACCTTGAATCTCATCAAGGTCAAAGCGCTCATTCATGCGTTTCTTTGCTTCAGCATCATCTTGAGAGCTACGGATAATATGGACAATTTCGTCAATATTATCAACCGCAGTTAGAAGGCCTTCCAGAATATGAACGCGCTTCTGTGCTTTATCCAAATCAAACTCGGTACGACGGCGTACAACATCAATCTGGTGATCAATGTAATGGCGTAAAATCTCACGCAGAGAAAGCGTACGAGGTACACCATCAACAAGCGCAAGGTCAATAATGCCAAAATTAGATTGAAGCTGAGTCTTCTTATAGAGGTTGTTCAAAACAACTTGAGGAACTGCATCACGTTTGAGGTCAATAACAATGCGCATGCCCTTACGGTTGGACTCGTCGCGCATATCAGAGATACCTTCGATTTTTTTCTCGTTAACTGCTTGAGCAATTTTCTCTTGAAGAAGACCTTTGTTTACCTGATAAGGGATCTCGGTAACAACAAGACGCTGACGACCACTCTTTACTTGCTCTACATGTACCTTTGCACGAACAGTAATTGAGCCACGACCCGTCTCATAGGCATCCTTAATGCCCTGAGTACCCATAATAATGCCACCAGTTGGGAAATCAGGACCAGGTAAAACGGTCATGAGTTCTTCGGTAGTAACATCAGGATTGTCAATCATCATACAAACAGCATCTGTTACCTCACCAAGATTATGAGGAGGAATGTTGGTTGCCATACCAACAGCAATACCTGAAGAACCATTTACCAAAAGATTAGGAAAACGTGCTGGCAATACAGAAGGTTCAGTCAATGATTCATCATAGTTTTGCTGAAGATCAACGGTATTTTTATTAAGTTCTGCAAGCATTTCCATAGCACTTCTCGTAAGACGTGCCTCGGTATAACGCATTGCTGCTGGTGGATCACCGTCAATAGAACCAAAGTTTCCGTGTCCATCAATCAAAGGAAGTCTCATTGAGAAATCCTGAGACATACGAACCATAGAGTCATAGATAGCAGAATCGCCGTGTGGGTGATACTTACCCATAACTTCACCAACAGCCCATGCGGACTTCTTATGTGGGCGATTTGGTGTAATGCCAGCCTCACTCATCGCATACAAAATACGACGATGAACGGGTTTTAGACCGTCTCGAACATCAGGAAGTGCACGAGCAACAATAACAGACATGGAATACTCAAGAAAGGATGTTTTCATCTCTGAAGCCATATCAGTTGGCTTGAGTGTTCCACCATGAATGTCAGAGAGATCAAGACGAGTGCCCGCCTCATCAGACACTACATGAGAAATATCTGCCCCGGCAAGCTTAGCTCCAGTTTCAGAGTCAAACTCATCGGAACCTTCTCCTATCTCGTTATCATCATATTCTTCATCTGTATCATCTTGAGCATCAAGGTTTTGATTCTCTTCGTCATCAAACAAATCGTTGTTCAAATCTTTATCGTCTGCCACAAGTTACCCTTTCATTGTTGATTTAATGATTTAACGAGAAACCATTAAATATCCAGGAAGCGGACGTCTTTTGCGTGTGTCTGAATAAAATCTTTGCGCTTCTCGACTTGGTTACCCATAAGGTCTGATACAGCTCGATCAGCTGCAAGTGCATCATCGATAGTAACTTTGAGAAGAATACGATTCTTTGGCTCCATAGTTGTTGCCCAAAGTTGCTCTGGATCCATCTCACCCAGACCTTTATAGCGCTGAACAGTATATTTCGTATTATCTTCAAATTTCTTTGCCTCAAGTGCGAGTTCTTCATCGGTATAAATATATTTACCATGTTTTTTTCCTTTGGGTTTAATCTGATACAAAGGAGGTTGAGCAACGTAAATATATCCAGCATCAATCATTGGCTTCATATAACGATAGAAGAACGTAAGTAAAAGAATTCTAATGTGAGAGCCATCAACATCAGCATCGGTCATAATGACAATCTTATGATAACGGGCTTTCTCAAGACTAAATTCTTCACCAACACCAGTACCAATAGCAGTAATCAAAGAAGTAATAGTGTCGGAAGAAAGTGCACGATGGGCCTGAACGCGCTCAACGTTAAGAATCTTTCCACGAAGTGGAAGAACTGCCTGAATAGAACGGTCACGCGCCATTTTTGCTGAGCCGCCTGCAGAATCGCCCTCGACAATGAAGAGCTCGGTCATCTCGGCATCGCGAACAGAACAATCGGCAAGCTTTCCAGGAAGTGATGCTGATTCAAGAAGACCTTTACGACGTGTAGCATCACGAGCTTTACGTGCAGCAAGTCTACCCTTTGCAGCTTGTGTAGCTTTCTTTAAAATTTCTTTTGCCTGATTAGGATGTTCTTCGAGATACTCTGAAAGTCCTTTAGTCACAATCTTATTTGTAAGCGTGCGCATATAAGAGCTACCAAGTTTTGCTTTTGTTTGACCTTCAAACTGGGGGTCTGGAAGTTTAACTGAAATAACTGCAGTTAAGCCTTCGCGAATATCTCCACCTTCAAGTTTAGGATCCTTTTCTTTAAGAATTCCCTGCCTTTTACCATAGTCATTTACAACTTTAGTTAAAGCATTTCGGAAACCCTCAAGATGCATTCCACCTTCTTCAGTGTAAATATCATTTGCAAATGAAAGCGTTCTATCACTAAAGTCCGTATTCCACTGAAGTGCAACCTCAACTTCGCCCATTTGTGACATTGAAGCACTATCGTCTGACTTACCTTCAATATAAATTGGGTGAGAAAGACCAGGTAAAACGGTTTTTTCGTCATTTAAATATTTAACAAAGTCAATGATGCCACCTGCATATTGAAAGTCTATCTGACGAGGAGTTAATTCACGCTCATCAATAAGAGTAATTTTAAGATTTTTATTAAGAAAAGCGGTTTCTTGAAGACGATCACAGAGAGTATCAAAGTTATATGTTGTTGTCTCAAAAATCATATCATCAGGCCAGAACGTAATAGTTGTTCCGTTTGTTTTTGAAGATCCAATTACCTTCATTTTTTGAACGGTTTTTCCACGTTCAAAGACCATCTCATAAATTTTTCCATCACGGCGTACCTGTGCCACAAGCTTTCTAGAAAGTGCATTAACAACAGACACACCAACACCATGAAGACCGCCAGATACCTTATACGCATTGTTGTCAAACTTACCACCGGCATGAAGAATAGTTAGAACAACTTCAAGAGTAGGAATTTTCTTTTGTGGGTGAATATCTACAGGAATGCCACGACCATTATCTTCGACAGAAACAGAGTTATCTGGATGAACAGTAACTTTGATTTTTGAACAAAATCCAGCCATTGCCTCATCGACAGAGTTATCTACAATCTCCCAAACAAGATGATGAAGACCAGAAACTGAAGTGGTACCAATATACATACCTGGGCGTTTACGAACCGCCTCAAGACCTTCAAGAATCTTAATCTCACTGGAATCATAATTATTTTCTTTTGCCACGAAGGTCCTCTCTTCGACTTGAGCGGAATAACAGAAGTATTTTACTATTAAAAGCTAAAAAATTGCCTGGCAGAAAGAAAATTCATTCTTTACTCAACAATATTTTATATCTGTAAAGCCATATAAGAGATTTTGAGAATAGATTAGAATTAGTTTGACTAAACACTCTTATTGTATTTAAAGCTTGCTTCAATCGCTTTATACGCTTTTGTTTTTAATGGTTCTTCCATATTTTTTACTAGTAAAGAAATCTGCTCTTTTTCTTCACTTGAAAGCTCAATTAATCTATGAGAGATTTTTTTCTTCTCTTCTTTTAAATGTACCGATTTACCTTGATGTTTCTTATATTTATCAAGTTTAAATTCTAACTCAGAAAAGTCTAATCCTTTTTCTGAAAGTCGTGCTCGATAGATTTCTCTTTGAGCGAGAAAATCAATCATACACATGCGATTATCTACATAGATAGTTAAAATTGGTAATTCATCTCTAGGATTTTTTCTAACAAATACTCCTGTAGTATGTTCGACTTCTCTTTCTCCATTTGTCTCAATCCATACTAAATATGCACGACGATTTGCTGTCATATGTTTTGATGATTTGAAAGATCCAAGTACTAATGACATTAAGTCTTTTGAATCTTTTTCTCCCCCACGCTCATTTTGTTTAGTCATTACTAAACCTAACTATTTGCGCTGATCGTAAAGTCTCATCAGAAAAATATCCAAGATTTGTAGTAGTAATAATTGTTTGAATGTCATGAAAGATAAAATCCATGATTGCTTTTCTACGACTCTCATCTAATTCACTCATAACATCATCTAAAAGTAAAAGTGGTTTCTCGCCAAGAAGCTCTTCCGAAAGAAGCACCTCAGCCATTTTTAATGCCAAAACTACCGTTCTTATTTGACCCTGAGAGCCAAAATTTTTAACATCTCGATTTTCAATTAAAAATTCAATATCATCTCTATGTGGACCTTTAGTTGTTTGTTTACGTCTTATATCCTCTAAGCGAACTTGAGAAAGAACCTGCATAAAAATTTGATATATTTCTTCTCGGCTACTTTGTTTATCTATTGTGCCAAATGAAGAAATATATCTCATTGATAGTTTTTCCCCACCAGAAAGTTCTTGATAAATTGCACAAGTTTTTTTTGCAAGACGATCAAAAAGATGTAGCCTCGCATGGAGCAATGTAGAACCACCTCGCGCAAGAGATATATCCCATGCATCTAACAAACTTTCATCTGGCCATTCTGTTTTAAGTAATTTATTTCTTTGTTCAACGGTCTTGTTATATGATGATAAAACGTTAAAGTAGCTTTTATTTGCTTGTCGAGCAAAATTATCAAGTTCATCACGACGATGTAAAGCTCCACCTTTAATCATTAATAAATCGTCTGGATTAAAGAGAATAGACATTAATGTACCTGAGATATCAGAAGCATGACATTTTTTTCCATTTTTAAAAAACTGTTTTCTTTTTTCTGTAATACTACAGGTATTTTCTAGCTTTCTTCCATCTCCTACAAGTGATACTTCTATTTTTGCTTCCGGTGCACCTTCTAAAACCAATTGAGAAGGAAGTGACTTTCTAAATGAATATCCTGCAGTGAGTAATTGTAAAGCCTCAATAGTATTAGTCTTACCAGCAGCATTATTACCAACAAATATACTGATTTCTGCTGATAAATTTATAATTTTCGATGAAAAACATCGAAAATTATAAAGAGAAATATTTTCAACTTTAAGTCCCACACAACTCCTTTGAAATTAGAGTCGAACAGGCATAAGAAGATAAAGATAATTTACTTTACCATTTGATTTAAAAATAGCGGGTTGAGAAGGACCTTGAAGTTCTAAACGAAGAGATTCTTTAGAAGGTGCTGCATTAACACAATCAAAAACATAATGATAGTTTAAGGCAATTGACAAAGAATCTCCTTCTATTTGTGCTTCAATATGCTCAGAAGATTCTCCTTGGTCAGGAGATGAAGCAGAAAGTTTAACCTCTTTCCCATCTGCATCAATATCAAAACGAACAGAAGGATTTGTAAGAGCAATTACTGATACACGTTTAAGAGCTGCAGAAAAAACATCAACATTAATATCAACAGCTGCTGTACACGATGTGGGTAATAGTTGTTTATAATCAGGAAAATGTCCTTCAATCTTTCGTGATATATGAGTAGTATTTCCAAACTGAAACACTACTTGATTATTAGTAGTTCCAATAAGAAGCTTTTCAGTCATATTTTTCATTGATAAAACATCATGAAATACATCACCAGAGATGATTGCACTAAATGATTCTCCAGCTGGTGTATCTGTATTTGAATCACAAACAGCTAAACGAAAAGAATCAGTTGCTACAAGTCTAATAGTGTTATCTTCTACAGAAAGAGAAATTCCTTGTAGAATAGGCCGAGAAGCTTCTTTAGAAGTAACTTTGTAAACTTTATCAACCATCGAAATTAATAATTGACTTGGTAGCTCACAAGTTTTCTCAAGATCAAATTCTGGAAATTGAGACCAATCATGAGCAGGAAGTGTATTGAGTTTAAAAGAGGAACGTTGACAAGAAACCGTAAGCACTCTTTCTTCTCCCTCAAAAGTAATTGCGGCATCAGGAAGATTCTTAACAATATTTTGAATCACTTTTCCAGATACTACTGTTTCTCCTTCTTCTTCAACATTTGCTGCAATTTGATGTTTTATTGAGGTAGTTAAATTATTTGATTGAAGCTCAATCATTCCATTAAAAGCTTTGAAATAAATACCAGAAAGAATTGGAAGAGTTGTATTAGATCCAATTCCTTTTGAAACAATATCAAGCGCCGTCTGGAGAGCGGTTTGACTTATAGTAAATTTCATGACGACCCTTTCTATTATTTTTTAAATAAAAATAAAAATATCGTAATAATAATAACCCTTGTTGAAAAGAAGAAAGTTTCACATTTTCAGAGGTAAAAATATGAATCTAGAGGTCAAAATTTTAGAAATATTTTTACATTCATAAACATTACTTACTTTCTTCTTTTTATTATCTACATAAAAAGATAGGTTTTCTTCAGAAGCTGACATATTTCTAACACATTTTAAACACTAACTTTGTTCAAGGATTGTTTTTTTGATTTGTGTTATTTGATCATAGAAACTCTTGTCTTCTTTTGTACGTTCTTCTATAACTTCAATACTATGAAGAATTGTTGCATGCTTTCTTCCACCAAAGTGTTTACCAATATTTACAAGCGTATATTGGCAGAGATCATGGGAAAGATAAATTGCAACATGACGAGGTTCTGCAATTTCTTTGTTTCTTTTATTACCGACAAGATCTCTATGATTGATTCCATAGAAATTTTCCACCACTTCTTGTACTTTTTCGATATTGACAGTCTTAGAAACTTTGCGCCAAAGCGTGTTAGCAATCTTATCGATTTCTTCTGGTTTAATATTTTTACCAGATTCTTTGGCCTTTAATTGACCGGTTACACAACGGTTACAAAATCCTTCTAATGTTCTAATACTTTGGCCAGCTTTATCTGCCATATATCTACGTAATTCTTCCGGAAGTATGTCAACTGAAAGACTTTCATCCTTTTCATGAAATGCACGCTCACAAAAGACGTGAATAAGATTAATTTTCATTTCATAGCTTGGTGACTCAATACCAATGACCGTTCCTCCACTCATTCGAGAAGTAATACGATCATCAAAACCATCAGAGCCCATTCCAAGTTGTGCAGGTGTTCTATCTGCAGCGAGAATAATTTGTTTTCCTCTGTCAATTAAAGAATTAAAAATATTAAAGAAAAAATTTATTGTACCTGCTTTTCCAGCAAGTTTTTGTACATCATCAATTATTAAAACATCAATATTTTGATAATTATTACTTAATTCTGTTGCAGCGTTTCCTGATGCGTTTTTTCTAACCGCATTTACATAATCATCAACAAAGGCGTCTGCATCTTTATAGACACAAAGTCGTTCAATATCTTCTTCATTAATATAGTTTTGAACAGCTCTTAAAAGATGCGTTTTTCCAAGTCCACTATTTCCATAAATGAATAATGGATTAGCTTTTGCTTTTGCATTGTTAGCAACACTTAATGCTTGTTGGTAAGCAAGCTCATTTTCGTCACCAACAACAAAACGATCAAAAGTAAGCGTTGAGTTAAAGGTAGTTTCTTCGTATAGAGGATTATTTTTTCTTCTTTTAATAGTTTGTTGTTTTATTTCTTCAAGACTTTGTTCTTGAACTTCAAAGTCCTGAAGAGAAGTAGAATCAGAGGGGATTTTGGAATTAGTTCTTTGCTTCCAAGCTCTAAATTCTTGTAAAGTCATAGTTGAGGTAGTTGATGTTGGAAGTGAAGATTTAGTTAGGGTTAAGTTTAAAAGTACATCTTCAAATGCAGCTGCAGAAAGACATCTTTCAATAACAGATAAATTTTTTAAAATACGATTGTATGCAAGACGCATTGACGTTTCTGCATAAAGAGTTATGCCTTTATCTTCTATTTGTTCAACTTTTGTTGGATTACAAGCTCGAAGCATGGCAATAAATGATTCAGGCTGCTTTTCTTCAGTAAGAAGGTCAAGAGCATCTTGCCAAAGAGCCACTGCATCTTCATCTAATAAAGAATTCATACATATCCAATCAAATGTTGAAAACCGGGATACTTAGTATAGATGAATGTTAATAACTTTTATTTCATAAAGATAAGAAACTTAGAGTAAGAGTGTCTCCCCTATTGTGGTGAGCTTATATTTTTGACCTGTTTTAGCAATTACACCTATGTTAACTAATGATTTTAATTCTCTTGACCAAGTTGGAGTAGAAAGTCCAAATGATGCAGTTAATTCTGTTGAACCAACCAATTCATGTTCTTCTAAGTAGTATAGAACTTGCTTAGCGCGAGAAGATAAAACAACGTTTGGCAATTGTTTTCCCGTGTCAAAATGAGGATGAGATACTTTAGTGTTTTGTGATGAATTTTGTGAAGCAGTTGATAGGTTTTCCTCGGACATATCGTTCTTCTCGATTTTTTCTTGTGAAGGAATGGTTTGAATATGAGCATCTTTAGAACGACGTGTAGATAGCGTTACGATTGTTCCACCAGAAATATTATCTTCAAGAGTTAGACTACCACCCTTATCAACCATATATTGTTGAGCATAAGGTAATCCAAAACCAACACCACGAATGAATGTTTTCATTTCTTCAGTTGCAGAAGAAGTTCCAAACTCAAGAGCACGATTCTTTTCTTTTATTCCAGGACCTTGATCTGAGAAGCGGATGGTGTTTCCGTTATCCATAATTGAAATTGTAGGAGATACAAATTGTGCATGAATAAAATTTTCAACAATTTCACGCATAACCATAAAAGGTATTTGACCACCCTGTTCGTGTGAAAGTTGGTTAACTGTAGCCGCTATTTCATCTAAATAAGATCTAACATCTTTAGGTTCAATGAGTACCACACGAGGTGCTACAGCTTTATCGTCATAAACTGCAATACGTGCAGCGTAACGAACAGTAAGGGATTTTTTTGAATCAGAAGAATTTTTTGTTTGATTAGTATTTTCCTCTACAAAAGGAAAAAAATCTCTAGCCATAACACCTCCTTTTCAACAATTGTTAAACAAATGAAGAAAACTTTTCTTTTTCTTTCATTTCGAATGAAAGTTTTCAACAAGTACTTAACATATGTAAATAACTTCATTTCTATAAGAATCTACAATGAAAGATACTAACATCTATAAAAAAATTTTAAATATAAGAAATATTTTGTTCAATAATTTTCTTCAGTATTTAGTTATGAAATTGAGCATATAGATTTTTTGATAGGCAAATAATTAATAAAAAGGAAAAAAGTTGAGGTATATGTAGAGAAAATTGACAGAACCTTATAAAGGCGGGTACAATCTGTAGGCTTTTTATTAAACTCTAAACCCGTCCGGGAGGAAATAACTATGAAACGTACCTACCAGCCAAACAAGCGTAAACGCGCTACTACTCACGGTTTCCGTGCACGTATGGCAACTAAGAATGGTCGCGCTGTTCTTGCTCGTCGTCGTCTTAAAGGTCGTAAGCGTCTTACTGTTTAAGGAATGTTTTTATGAAGACCATTAAATCTCGAATAGAGTTTGAAACGGTCTTCTCTAAGGGGAAGAGAGCTCAGGACTCTTTTCTTCGTGTTCGAGTAGCACCGTCCACAGAGAATCAGTTGTCAAAGGTTGCGTTCGTAGCACCTAAAAGATTAGGTAATGCCGTATATAGAAATAGATGTAAACGGGTATTACGTGAAGCAGCAAGCTTGAGTAAATTACCTATTGAGGGCTTTGACGTTATTCTCTTTGCAACTAAAGATACGCATGACGCTTGTCCCTTAGAGGTGAGTATGTCTTTAGAGAGGTTGTTAAGAAAGACAGGGACTAGATGAGTAAGAAGAGAAATGATTCTTTCCTTACTCGTTTATTTCTTGGTGTTATTCGCTTTTACCAGAGAAACATTTCTCCCCTTTTTAAGCCGCATTGTATTTATAGACCTACGTGTTCAGAGTATGCAGTTCAGGCTATACAAAAGTATGGGGTAAGAAAGGGAAGCTGGCTTGCACTTAAAAGAATTGCACGATGTCATCCTTTTCATAAAGGAGGATACGATCCCGTTCCTTAAGGGAACACGTCGGAGGAAATATGTGGGAATGGATAGTTAACTTTCTGTACGCAGTTCTTTCAGGGCTCTACTCATTTTGTGGAGACTGGGGACTAGCGGTTATTCTGCTTACCATCATTATTCGTATTGCTCTGATTCCGTTAACTAATCGTCAAACGGCATCAATGGCTCGCATGAGCGTTGTACAACCTAAGTTAAAAGAGATTCAAGATAAGTATGCAGACGATCCAGTTAAACAACAGGAAGAAATGCGTAAACTTTACGCAGAAATTAAATTCAATCCTCTTGGTGGTTGCCTTCCACTTCTCTTACAGTCCCCTATTTTTATTGCACTTTTTACTGTTGCAAAGATGGTCCCTGGTGAGTCTCGTTTTTTTAATATTCTCCCTTCAATTGCAAAGTCTACGTCAACTATTTTTACTGATAATGGTTTTGTTGCTGCGATTCCGTACATTATTTTTGTTATTTTATTTGGTTTAACTACGTTTTTATCGATGGTTGTTAATGCACGGACAACTGCTTCAGATCAGCGTCGTCAGCAATATATGATGGGCGGAATTATGACGCTCATGATGTTATGGTTTGGTTGGACAGTACCTGCTGCAGTCCTTCTCTATTATGTAACTTCTGGTTTATGGCAGCTTGCTCAACAGCAATTAATTACAACCCGTATTATGGAAAGAGAAAAACTTAAAGCTCAAGCACAAATGGAAAACAGACCAGTTGAAGTTGACGTTGTAAGAAAAGAGAAAAAACCTCGTCCACGTAAGAAAAGCTGAGGTAATTTACAGTTTTGATAATTTCTAGAAGTAATTTGTATCTTTTCTATTAGTTAAATTTTTTATATTGACTGGAGGACGACATGGAGAATGAGACTTTAGATTCTGAGCAAAATGCCCTTAATGAGTCTCCTGTCGTTGGTTCAATTGATGAGTTCTCTTCTATTAGAGCGCATTATGAAGAAGGACTTCAATTAACAGACAATGAACTTAATAAGATAGCCGACGTTGCTGTCTCGTATTTAAGAGAACTTCTTTCTTTCTTTGGTGAGAATAACTGTTCTATTGATGAATATGATGGAGAAGAAGGAGAGCTCATTCTTGATATTACTGGTGGAGATTTAGCAATTCTTATCGGTCGTCATGGTAATACTCTTGAAGCCTTGCAAATGATCCTTTCATCTTTAATGAGCGCAAAGCTTCGTTTTCACTTTCCTATATCTGTTGATGTTGAGAGTTATAAAAGCCGTCGGCGCAAGAAACTTCAGGAGATGGCCCTCTCTGCCGCTACACGTGCTAAAAAAACAGGAAAAGTTTCTCTTGCCCCAATGAGTGGCTATGAACGTAGACTTATTCATATTACTTTAAGGAACGATCTTGAAGTAACAACACACTCTGAAGGAGAAGATCCATATCGTAGAGTAGTTATTACTGCAATAAACAACTAATTAATAACAGATAGTTTTATTTATTCGAAGTTTTATTGAGGAAGGTTTACTCCTTCCTCCTTTTTTGTGACAATTCTTTTTGTTACAAAAAGTTTTGTCATTGGAGAAATGATGTTAGATGATTCACAGTCTTTAATTGAAACTAGAGACGCAGAGTTAAAAGATTTATTGGAATCATATGAGATTACTTCTTCTAAGGAACAAAGAAAGCAATTATTAAAGCATTTAGAACTTTTAATTAAAGTTAATAAAAATATAAATCTTACGAGAATAACCTCAATAGACGATGCCTTGAATTTACACATTCTTGACTCTCTTTTACCTTTGAAAGTATGTCCAAAGTTTAGCACTGCGAACAAGAAGTATGTTGATATTGGAACAGGAGGAGGATTTCCAGGCATTCCTCTTTCTATAGTGAGTAACAATCAAACATATCTTATCGATTCGATTGGGAAAAAAGTAGATGCTGTTCAAAATATGATTATTCAACTTGGGATTAGTAAAAGAGTTTCTTCTGTGAAGCTTCGAGCTGAAGAAATTCCGAATTCCTTTAAAAGATCTTTTGATTATGTTTCGTTTAGAGCCGTTGCAAAGACAAATACACTTTTAGAGTACGCAGAGCCATTTTTAGCTATTGGTGGGTTTCTAATAGTAATGAAGGCCAACATTGATCAAATTGAGCTTCAGAATGGTTTTCAGGCTGCTAAAATTTTTGGATATAAATGTGTTTCACGTGAAACATTTGAATTGCCCAGTGACTATGGACATCGTGAGATTTTATTGTTTCAAAAACAGTTTAAAAGTGAGATTAAGCTCCCAAGACAAACAGGAATGGCAAAATTAAAGCCAGTTGGAATAAAGAACCAATAGTTTTTATATGTTTCACGTGAAACATTGGGTATTATTGAATAATTAAATTGTTTTAAACGGAGGTTAAATGGACTACAAAGACCTTACTCGAGGTTTGCCAGATAGGAAACCTAAAGTAATAGCTGTAATTAATCAAAAAGGTGGGGTTGGTAAATCAACTACAGTCATTAATCTTGCAGCAGCACTTGGTGAAGCGAAGAAAAAAGTATTAATTATTGACTTTGATCCACAAGGAAATGCAACAAGTGGTTTTGGAATTGATAAAGAAGAACTGGAACATGATGTTTATGATGTGATTCTTAATGATGTTGCAATAGAAGATGTAATCAAGAAAACAGTTCAAAATTATGTTTATATTATTCCTGCAACAATTCAACTTGCAGGGGCCGAGATTGAATTGGTAAACATTGAGGAAAGAGAACAAATTTTAAAGAATGCAATAGATAAAGTTAAAGAATACTTTGATTATATTTTAATTGACTGCCCTCCTTCTCTTGGTCTTCTTACAATAAACGCACTTGTATCTGCAGAAAGTATCTTAATACCAATTCAATGCGAGTATTATGCACTCGAGGGTGTTACAAAAATCATTGAATCAATGAAAATGATTCAGACTAAATTAAACCCTACTTTAGAAATATTTGGCGTAGTAATGACAATGTTTGATAGTAGGACAACACTATCTAAACAAGTTGTTAACGAAGTAACTAGTTATTTTGGTAAAAAGGTATTTAAAACACTCATTCCAAGAAACGTTAAGATTGCAGAAGCCCCCAGTCATGGATTACCAGTTACGATATATGCCAGGATAAGTATGGGTTCTCTTTCTTATAAAAAATTAGCAAAGGAAGTGATTCGCCGTGGCTAAAAAGTCAGGGCTTGGTAAAGGCCTCAATTCACTATTTAATGAGGCAGACGCCGAGGTTGGTAACAAAAGAGACGTTACTACTCTTCCTATAAAGAAGATTAAGCCGAATAAGAATCAACCACGAAAAAATTTTGATAGCTCAGAGCTTGCTGAACTAAGCGACTCAATTAAGTTGAATGGAATTCTTCAACCACTTTTAGTACGTGAAAAAAATAATTATTATGAAATTGTTGCTGGTGAGAGAAGATATCAGGCTGCAAAACTTGCCAAACTTGAAGAAATTCCTGTTGTGATAAAAGCGATTTCTGATGAAGAGGTATTTAAGCTTGCCCTCATTGAGAACTTGCAACGCTCTGATTTAACCCCTATTGAAGAAGCTCGTGGTTATAAACAGTTAATTAAGCAAGATAATTTAACTCAAGATGAACTCTCAAAAATATTATCAAAATCTAGATCTGCAATTGCTAATACTCTCAGACTCTTAGATTTGCCTGAAGAGGTTCAGAATCTTATGGCGGAAGGGAGAATTAGCGCTGGGCACGCAAGGGCAATTCTTACTGTAAGTGGAAAAGAAGGACGAATCAAACTAGCTCAAAAAGTAATTGAGGAGAATTTGTCCGTTCGCCAGACAGAAAATCTTGCACCATTATTTTCTGTCGTAACGGCCGAAAGACCAAAACGTCAACCAACACCACAGTCATATAAAAGGGCTGCAAGGCAGTTACGAATGGCTTTAGATACTACGGTGAAAGTAAGAAACGTGCGTGGTAAGAACAAGATAGAGATTGAGTTTGCCAACGAAGACGAGCTTTCGGTGCTTGTAGAAAAGCTTGTATCAATAAGGGAAATGTAATGCAGATAAAATACATCTTAATTTCATCGGTGGGCGTAGCTTGTTTAGTCGGGATAACACAAAGATTGCTTTTAACCAAAGATGCCCAACAGAATTTTATGAGAGCAGCAAAAAAGACTAAGGGATTAATTGATACGGCACTTATTAATTATTCTGGCGGTCAAGAGAAATTAACAGAAAATTCGATCGCGCTTCATCAAAGTACTATTGAAAAGAAATGGCTGGAAGTTCTTAAATAGAACATGTGTTCTATTATAGTATGAAACATTAGGGAGGAGCAGAGGGTGCTTCTCCCTAATGTTTAGCAGGGAATTAACGATTTTTTTGGAATAGTTGTCCACAAGCTGCATCAATATCAGCACCACGAGAAATTCTAATTGTTGCTTCGACACCTACTGAATTGAGGCTATTTATAAACTCTTGAGCGCGGGCAGGAGAGGTAGGGTGGAATTTAGAACCTTCGATTTCATTGAGCTGGATAATGTTGACGTGACATAGTGTTCCACGACAGAAATCTCTAAGGGCGCCCAGCTCATTGTCTGAATCATTTATTCCCTTAATCAGTGCATACTCATAGGTTGGACGCCGGCCGGTTTTATCGACATATTCACCCATAATGTCATAAAGGTGGATAAGAGAGTATTTTTTTACACCAGGCATTAAGAAGTCACGTGTTTTTTGTACTGCAGAGTGTAAAGAGACAGCAAGTGTAAATTGTTCCGGTTCAGCAGCAAAGCGTTTAATCATTGGAATGACACCACAGGTAGAAACCGTAATATGTCGAGCTCCAATACTTGCTCCTTCTGGAGAATTTAAAAGCCTCATAGCGTCAAGAGTGGCGTCGTAGTTCATAAAAGGCTCACCTTGACCCATAAGAACAACGCTTGTAACACGAGTATCAAAGTCATTACGAATATGCATGACTTGTTCGTAAATTTCACTTGCAGAAAGTGATCTTGTGAGACCGGCCGCGCCGGTTGCACAAAACGCGCACCCCATAGCACAACCCGCTTGTGTAGAAGCGCATACAGAAAGCTTGTTTCCCGATGGCATGCCGACACACTCTACTGAAGTTCCATCGGGGTAGCGCAGCAGATATTTTCTGCTCCCATCTTCAGAAACTTGGCGAACGATTTGCTGAGCGCCTTCAAGAGAAACTTTCTTTGAAAGTTCTTCTCGCAATGTTTTGGGTAAATTGCTCATTTGGTCGAAAGAAGTGGCGCCTTTGGACCAGATCCAATCTTCGATTTGTTTTGCACGGAACTTTGGCTGATTAAGAGAGACAACCAGTTCAAGAATTTGATCTTTAGAGAGGCTTCGTAGGTCGGATTTAGTTTGCGCCTTCTGTGCGTAAAGATGAGAGTTTGATGTTTTTAAGCCGTCAGCGGCATCGTTTTTACCGTCAAGAATAGTATTTGATTGCATTTTTATCCTTCTCCACCCCTTCTAAGTTATCTGCGGTATCTTAAAATAAATACATTTATGAGAAGTTTACCTCATGAGAGATATATCTAAAGGAGTAGGAATGACACGCGAAGAGCTGAAGAAGCTTCATGTAGCAGTTATTGCAGGCGGTTGGTCAGATGAACATGAAATTTCAATGGAATCTGGTTCTCAATGTGCGGACGCGCTCAGGGAAGCAGGTTTTATAAGTGTTGACCTGCTTGATGTCGCTGCTGAAGAATTTATAGTGACGCTTGCTAAGGGCGACTATGATGTTGCATATGTCGCTATGCACGGTCGATTTGGTGAGGATGGCTGTATCCAAGGTCTTCTTGAAATTCTGCACATTCCTTACACGTTTTCTGGAGTATTGGCTTCTGCAATTGGTACAGAAAAAGAGCTTACAAAGCTAATGTATAGGCAAGCAGGCGTTCTAACTCCTAAGGGTATTGACGTTGCCTCAGGAACGGTGCTTTCAGATGAACAGACAGACAAACTCATTGCTGATCTTGGACTTCCATTGTTTGTGAAGCCGTCCGGAAATGGCTCTAGTTATGGAGTTACGCGTGTTACTTCGCGAGAAGAGCTCCCGGCTGCACTAAAACTTGCTGGAGAGCAAGGGGAGCGAATTCTTATTGAAGAATGTATAACGGGTACGGAGATTACCGTTCCAGTTATTGGTAACGAGCGGCCAACTGCTCTGCCTATTGTTGAAATTGTTACAGGGGACGAGTTTTATAGCATCAAGACAAAATATGAACCTGCGTCAATGCATCACGTGATTCCTGCTCGTCTTGAACCAGGTGTTTATGCTAAGGCGCAGGAAATGGCTATTCGTGCGCATAGCGCACTTGGGTGCAGGGGAGTTTCTCGCACTGACTTTATTGTTACCAATGCAGGAGAGCCTATAGCCCTTGAAACGAATATGATTCCCGGTATGACCGCACGTTCATTGCTTCCTGATTCTGCACGTATAGGGGGCATTGACTTCCCAGAGCTTTGTACGCGTTTTATTGAGTTTGCACTTGAAGGTCACAAGTAGATTTGTGAGATATGTCAGGCACAAAAGATGCTCAACAAATATTGGAAGAACTAATTCTTCCTGGCACTCCGAATTCAATTCGCAAGCAATACATAGAGCTTGTGGAGAGAGCAGAGCATGAAGAATTTGAGATGTTAGAAGACGATATTGTTGTCTTAGATACCGAGACCACAGGACTGTCTTTTAAAAAGTGCTCACTTATAGAGATTTCTGCAGCTAAATTAAATGGGCGAGAAGTTGTTGAGCGTTTTCAAACATTTGTTGATCCGGGCGGCCATATTCCAGAAGAGATTACTTCTCTTACGCATATTACCGATCAAGATGTTAAGGATGCACCAAGCGCTAAAGAAGCGGTAGCTGCACTCGCAGATTTTGTGGGAGGGCTTCCTGTTCTTGCCCACAATGCTACCTTTGATCGTACTTTTATTGAGCGCGTACCCGGTGGTCGTGCTGTTTCAGATACATGGATAGATACGTTGGCGCTTTCTAGAATTGCACTTCCGCGTTTATCGTCACACAAGCTTTCTTCTATGGCAGAAGCATTTGGTACGCTGCGTGTTACGCATCGTGCAAGCGATGATGTTGATGCTCTTTGCGGTATGTGGAGAATTCTTCTTTTAGGATTAATGAATCTGCCCCGTGGTCTTCTCGCTAAGCTAGCTTCAATGCATGAAGATGTTGATTGGACGTTTAGGCCGATTTTTTCTTATTTGTCCCAGAGAAAGGAAGAAGAGGCAGCACGTCAGAGGGGTACTCATAATGAGAGAGCTGGAAGTGAATTTGTAGACGCAAGTATCTCTGGGACGTTTTTCTCGCTCAAAGATGTTCGTTCTCAGTTTGTTGCTGACAGTAAACAAAAGGTGAGAAGAGATGCGGATGACCCAGATACGCCCCCTTTAGTGTCCGTTTCAAAAGATGAGATTCATCGTGCGTTTGCTAAGCCCGGCATAGTTTTTCAAATGTACGACAAATTTGAGGTTCGTGATGAGCAAGTTGGCATGGCTGTAGAGATTAGAAATGCACTTGCAACCTCTTCTCATAGAGAGATAGAAGCGGGTACTGGAATAGGTAAATCCGTTGCGTATCTTGTTCCGGAAGTCCTTTTTGCTCAAAAAAATAACGTTACTGTAGGAATTGCTACTAAAACTAATGCTTTGACGGATCAATTGATTTCTCACGAACTTCCTGCTCTTGCGCAAGCTTTACCCAGAGGACTTTCGTTTTGTAGTCTTAAGGGGTACGAACATTATCCGTGTTTACACCGCGTTGATAGGTCGGCATTAGAAGAACTTCCACTTTCTCTTCTTGATCAAGAAGGACGCTCTAGCAAGAGTATTGCTGCCGACATGTTAACGGCAATTGCGGTGGTGTACGCCTTTTCCTGTCAGTCTCCTGATGGCGATCTTGACGCGCTTGGTATTAGGTGGCGATCAGTGCCACGAGAGATGCTTACCATTAAGGCGGCAGAATGTTTACGCTCAAAGTGCCCTTATTTTCCTAACGAGTGCTTTGTTCATGGTGTTCGTAAGCGCGCGGCATCTTCTGACGTTGTAGTTACCAATCATTCATTATTGTTAAGAAACGTTGCTGCGGGAGGAAAGATTCTTCCTCCTATCAGACATTGGGTGATTGATGAGGCGCATAGCTTTGAGGCGGAAGCTCGTCATCAGTGGGCGCTTGAAATTTCTGCCAAGGAGATAAAAAATGGCTTTGAACTGCTTGGTGGTAGTAAGTCTGGAGCCTTACATGCAGCAATGATTGGTGTTGCTAATCTGGAGGACTCTACACTTTTAACAGGGCTTCTTACACGTTCAGCAGCCGCAGTTCAGCGTTGTGTGGCCGCAATGGGCAATGTGATGGCAAGCATTCATGAGCTTGTTCCTCTGGCAAAAAGTGATGGTGGATATAATTCACTTAAGCTTTGGATTAATGATCAAGTTAGACAAACTGAAGAGTGGAAAGAAGTTCTTGAAACTGCATCAGTCGCATTAACCTCGCTTGATGAGGCTATTTTACGCATAAGTAAAGCATCAGAGGCTCTTATTGTTTCTGCTCCTAATCTTGCAAGCAACTTGAGCGATGCATCATCTTTTTTGAACGAGCTACATCAAACTTTGAAGATTGTTTGTGAGGGTACGGATAAGAGCTATGTCTATTCTGCGACGTTATCTCGCTCAAAACGAGATATCAATTCAGAGGCTCTTCTCGCCGAGAAGTTAGATATTGGTGCAGAGCTTGCAGAAAAATGGCTTCCTGAGACGCATTCGGTCATTTTTACATCAGCAACAATTGCTGTAGGCGATGATTTCTCTCACTTTAAGCATGCAGTTGGTCTTGATAGAGGTCCATGCAACGAGAAAAATCTTACGTTGTCATCTAGTTTTGATTATCAAAATCATATGGGCGTATTTCTTACAGAGGATATGCCAGTTCCTACTGATTCTGGATATTTATCTGCGCTTGAACAGCTGCTTTTTGATGTGCATGTTAGCATGAATGGGTCGGTTTTGACGCTGTTTACCAATAGGCGTGATATGGAGCGTCTCTTTGAAACACTTGAACCACGTCTTAACGAAAGAGGGCTGAGTTTAGTTTGTCAGGAGCGTTCTTCTTCTGCTCGTCGTATTCGTGAAAAGTTCCTTTCGGAGAAAAACCTCTCTCTTTTTGCTCTTAAATCATTCTGGGAGGGGTTTGATGCTGCAGGAGAGACGCTTAGATGTGTAGTTATTCCTAAACTTCCATTTGCAAATCCAAATGAACCATTAGTAAAAGAACGTGAGGCAAGAGAAGACCGTGCGTGGTGGCGCTATTCACTTCCAGAAGCAGTGATAGGGACTAAGCAAGCTGCAGGTAGGCTCATTAGAAGTTCGGACGATAAAGGCATTTTAGTACTTGCAGATTCAAGATTGGTTACTAAACGATATGGCGGTGCTTTTCTTAAATCGCTTCCAAACCAGAATTATCAGCGAGTTTCAACACACGCTATTGCACAGAAGATTCTACAATGGCGAGAAGAACATGACGCTTAGCATTAATTAACAGCGTAGATGTGCTCTAGGTTATTGGTTTGTTGGGCTGTTATTTTCAGGCGGTTGCTCGCATAATTGTTTTTCGAGGTTGAGCATAGAAGCAGCATATTTTTGGACGTCTTTGATAAGGTCTTTGTTATCCGTTTTTATAAACTCTTTGTGAGCAATAAGTCTTTGGGGGAGCCACGTTCCACCATAATAGGGAATAGTAGCCTTAATTTCGTCAGATTTATGGTTGTTTCTTAAAATGGTTACACCAGGCCATGTATAGTGCACTGGTACACTTTTATCTAAGAAGGTCAGCTCTACAAGAGAAGAAGAGTTAGTAGAAGACGAAGTAACCCTTGATGCTTCTTTTTGCTGTTCAAAAGTAGAAACATCAGAAGATATGTGTTCCATACGACTAAGTCTAAATACACGAATCTTTTTAAGGGCTAAATCGACACCTTCAATAAGCCAGCCATTTTCTCCATATAAAAGACGACGAGGAACAATAGTTCTCTTTGTAATTGTGGGACTGCTGTCTGTGAGCATTTCGTCAAGATCATTATGTTTTTTTGAATGATAAGTGAAAGAAAGACACATGTTCTGTGATATTGCCTTTGAACATTGCATAAATGTATCTACCTCACGAAAGGCTGACGAACTTTTTTTATTTTTCGATAAGGACGAGCCATTTTTTATTGAATAGGAAGACTTGAGCGAACAATAGGGACTCTCTAAAAGATTCCAAAATAGAGAGTCTTGAGGAAGAGAGATTGAGATAAATGCTTCGTATAATGCGTGTTGTTCTTCTGCATTTAATACAAGACGATGTTTTTTAAAGGGTGAATCTCCTACAAGTGTAAGGATGTTCTCTTTGAATGTGAGCGGTAAAGAAGAAACATTGTTCTCACTAGACAGCTGTAAAAGTTCTGAAAGAATATAAGCTTCTTTTGATGATATTGCAAAACGTTCTTGTATTACATCAAGGTCAAGCGCATCAAATGATTCTCTTAAGGCAGACGCTAAAAGGATGAGATTGTAGACTTGATCTATGAGTTTTTTTCTTCCCAATACAGTGTTTTTAGTAGCCATATGCAGCCTCATTCATAATTTTTTTCCAAGCAACAAGTAGGGTATTTGGTGATCTTGGAATAAGGCCATGGGAAATAATCCAGGTGAGAGCTTTTTCTTCATAAGCAAAAGAAACGGACCATAGGAGTCCATCGGGTACCGTTTTTACATCTCCCTGTCCTTGCGAGAAGTGCGCAAAAGACGCAATAAGATCGTTAGGAACAAATGCGGTAAGCAGCCCTTTTGGTGTGCCCAGCTGAAAGTCAAGAAGCTCGTAGCTTTTTGGATCAAAGTCTTTGGGGACGGCATACGAGCTGTTTGAGAGAATGATGGCGTCTAGTATGCGGTCAACTCTGTAAGTTTTTATTGACTGACTTTCTGAAGTACAGCTGATATTTTGGGCTACAAAATAGAGGTTTTCTTGAGACATAAAGAAGTCAAAAATATTTAATTGTTTATGTTTTGTTAAACCCTGTGCATTTGAATAAGTGATTTCAAGGCTTTTCTTTGTTGTATACGCTTCATAAAGTAACGAAAACATTTTACTTGTAAACGTTGATGGAGCGTGGGTATTTTGTAACGTTTGTGAGTTATTGGTATATACATTTCCTATCAATTTTGTTAGAGCATATCGAAGCTCTTTTTGATAGACAAAGGAAGAGTCTGTTAGAACAGCTGAACAAATTACTAGTAACGTATCGGCTGTCTGCTGAGTTAGCTCGTTTTTTGAGTCATAGAAGTTTAAAGAGGATAAATAGAATGATTTTTCTTTTCCATTTTTTATTGCATTAATGATAAATCCTAGTCGGGAGATGATGGAACGATCTCGATTAAAAGTTCTTGCTGCAGTTTCAGGTGACATGTCTGCGTAAAGTGCAGAGTAGATATATGAAGAAGGAAGCGGAGCATTCTGCAAAAGGAGCATAAAAAGTGAGAAAATTCTCCACGCACCTAGGTTATTGTTACTTAATTGTATTTCTGGCTCTTTCATGCTTACCTTTGTGTATAAAGGACGTATTCTCCTATAAACATTAACGAAAGATTTTGTGATTTAATGCAGAAATTTTAAATTTATGCGTAAAAATACACTTTAACTGCTATATTTCATGATAAGACGTATACTAAATATGTATGTATGAAATTTGTCACAAGACATGCCACCAAAGGATACAGTATGGCCATTACACACGACTATGTTGACTACTTAAACGAGCAGATTGAGATTGCTCCAGCGGGTAGCCAGGAAGAACTTCAAGCCGCCCAAACAATCGCTGAAGAAATGAAACTTCATGGGCTTGATGCTTCGATTGAAGAGTTTGATGCTAAGACTATTAAAAGCCTTGGGTATTCAATTTATATGATTGGCTTGTTTATAGGCATTATTTTGGTGGGCACCAGCAGCCTCCCCCTTATTATTATTGGCGTTTTGCTTGTGGTGGGCTTTGGTGTTCTTACATGCTTAAAATATTTTGGAAATGAAGTATTGGGCTCGTTTGGTCCTTCTATTAGAAGCCAAAACGTTATTGCAAAACATGAAGCAACTGGAGAACTTGTTACTAAGGGTAACCGTCCAATTGTTATCGTTGCTCATTACGACTCGCCGCATACAAATTTTTTGGTTGAGTCACCTGTTGCGCAGTATGTTCCTCTAGCTCGAAAATATTCAAAATGGTGTGTAGTTGCCGTTTTTATAGCAGCATTGTTTCAGATTCTTCGTTTTATTCCAGGTCACATTAGGATTATTTTATGGATTCTTGGAATTCTTGCTGCTCTTCCATTAGTTGTTTTTTCAGTAGCTACTATTTCCGAGAGATTTGCACCTTGTTCACTTGGAGCAAATGATAATAAATCTTCTGTGGCATCTCTTCTCGGTATTCTTGAAAATGTTAGGCCAACGGGACACCGACCTAAGGTTATGCATCGATATTCAGATTCTGTTTCTGCTCTGTTGCCGGAGCCTGAGGAAGTAATTGGTGTCCGCCACGGTGAAGAGGTTCTTTCTTCATTAGCCATCCTTCCTGAAGATTGTGAAGTAAGTTACGTATCTTTTGATACAACTGGAGCTAGTCAGACTGCTTCTCTTGAAGATGTTGCAGAGGCAATAGAGTCTCCAGAAGATGCTTCTTCGGAGGAAAATCATTCTCAGAACTCCGTTGATGACGAGCTTGATGCAACTATGCAAGAGGTTCATAAGTCGGCAGAGGCAGATGAAACACTTGTAAGTTCAGATACAGCTACAGAGACTTCTTCTAGAAATGATTTTGCCCGTCGTGCGTCTCTGTTTGATTTACCCGACCCATCCGGTGAGACAGTAGATCCGCTTGCACCTTCTGAGGATATTGATTCAGAATATGCTTCAGCTACTACATCTACTGACGAACCAACAGATTCTGACGGACAGTTTGGTACCCTTTCCGCTGATGAAGGCGTTGTTACTTCGTCACAGGAGTTAAAGACTCCAGAAGCTAAGCGTCGTTCATTTAGGATTTTTGGTCGTAATAATGAACCTTCTGATGATTGGAAGGGCGGATCAACTCCTTCTGCAGAAAATCGTGATGATACTGAAGAAGATCAGAGTGTTTCTACGGATGAACTTCGCGACGCTGTTCTTTCATTGTCGGATGAAGAGCTCATAGCCCATGATATTTGGTTTGTTGCACTGGGAGCATCTGATTTTGACCATGCAGGTATGAAAGAATTTTTGAGTAAGCATCGAACAGATATCAGAGGTGCTTTCTTGGTTAATCTTGATTGTGTTGGCGCAGGCAATCTTTCTATTTTGAAAAAAGAAGGATTGGGAAATGTCCGCCGCGCAGACCGTAGAATGACTCGCCTCCTTTCAACGATTGCAACAGATCTTCATATTGATGTTGCTGAGGGTATGTTTGATTGGGGAACAACTGATGCAACCCCTGCTATGCAAAATTCAGTTCGTTCAGTTACTTTGATGGGGCTCAACGAGAATAGCTTACCCGCATTCAGTCGTACCGCCTCAGATACTAGAGAACATGTTGACGCTAATCAGTGTGCTGATGCAACGGCAATTGTGACTGAGCTTATTAGACGTTCTTAAAGTAAATAAAAATAGAGTTAAAAGGGGTAGGAGATTTCTACCCCTTTTTATTTCTAAATTTCTAAAATGTAACCATTACTTATTAGGTTTGCATCTTTTAATTCTTATTGTATGACTCACGAGAAAACTGAAACACCCTACAAGCGCAAGGCTGATTGGGAATAAGAAATGATTATCTGCTGTTGTGGGTAGGGTCTTATGTCTTTCTTTGATATGAAGTGTTTGCTCGGAAGAGTGTGCATTGGTATGAGAGGCTACGATTTTGCCATCTTTTGAGATGGTTTCATAGGCAGTAACATCTTTACCTTCAATGTTTGTAGAATTTACTGTAAATGGACACGCAACTTCGCCAGTGGATGAAGTCGCTTTAAAGTGTACGTTTCCCTTAGCAATTGGTTTTGCGGGTCCGTTCTGAATTTGTTTCGTTTCATAAAGTTCTCCTGTAATTTCATACTCTTCTCCGGGAGTAAGCCCTTCATATTTAATGTGGTCAATAAGTTGTAAGTCTTTAGAATACTGAGGATTTTTAGTGCCGTTACTATCAAGAAGCATCGTTTGTATTGCAATACGTTCGTCTTGTAATTCTGGAGCCTCTATAACAGTGTTATCTCGGATAGATATATTTGGATTCCACTCTGAATTTATTGCGTATCCAGTGGGCGCAGATATCTCCTTGAGCGAGTAGGTTCCATAGGGGAGCTCTTCTACCTTTGCCTCACCACTTTCATCTGTTTCTATCGTTGTTACTGCCTCGTTTGGCGCAATCCACTTACCTTTATAAAAAATTGATTGAGAAGAAACATTTACAAGTTCAATCTTGGCACCCTTTAAACTAGGAAGTGGATCTAATTCAGAATAACCTTTACCTGAAGTCAGCGTATCATGACCGATTTTCTTTATGCGTATTTCTCCCTGAATTACCTCATCATTAAAGACGAGTGAAGCATGTGATTCTGCCCGTTCTTTTCCCTGCGTGAGGTTTGTCCAAGAGAGATTTCCTTCACTATAAGAGAGCTTCCATGTTTGTAGTGAATTACTAGGTAATTGATAGCCTTCTGGAGCTTTAATCTCCTCAACAGTGTAATAGCCAAGCGGAAGCCATGGTTTATTGTCGAGAGAGAAAAGGTTATCACCAGAAACTTTGTATTTCTCTTCAAATGAAATAACGCCCTGTTTATCAGTCGAGAAAATCCATTCTCTGGAAGTTTCGTTAGTAGAGCCCAGATAACGAATTTTAAATTGAGCACCTTCCAGGGATGCATCTCCTTGAGCTAAAGAAGATTCAGGATATTTTTCTTGAGCATTATTTATAAAATCTTGTTTAGTTATATGTAAGTTAAAGTCACCCGCTGGAGTGTCCGTCACTTCAAGAATAGACTCTTCTTGATTGTTAATTGATATAGTGTGGACTGTTTGATCAAGTAAATATCCGCGTGGCGCCGTAAGCTCTTTAATGTAAAGAGTTCCAACAGGAAGTCCTGATAAGGACGCACTGCCTGTCGAGTCAAGTTTCATGGTGCCAAGTGACTGAGTGCATTCAACATCAGCAAAAATACCATACTCAGCCCCCTCAAGGGTATAATATTTATTTTTGTTTGTAATGGCTTCAAAGAGAGAGCATTTTGTTATGCGGAGAGCTCCAGATTGTTTTCCGAAGAAAAAGAGTACTTGTTCGTCATTGTCTGGTACAAAAAATTGAGCCGCACCTTTTTCTGGTCCATCTTGAGATTCATGAGCATAGCGCATAGCATCAGCATAAAGTTGTTCGACGGGTTTATGAAGTTCTGCTTGTGGAATACTTGATGCCAGAGTATGTATTTCTCCGCGCATAACACCCCAAAGGGCAAATTGCGTAATAGCCCTGGCTTTCCAGTCAGTATAGCCATAAACATCTTGTGATTTATGTGCAACGGAACCATGATAAATAATGTAATCAATGGCACGAAGTTGCTCTTCAGTATATGATCCTCCACGAGATCCACCGGGTGAGGTGAGTTTGGCATATGACCTGGGATTCATTATTTGGCCGGTTGCTCCTGGCTGAGCAGCATGGTGGTTGAATTCATCTCCACAATATAAAAATGTTCCATCATTAGCGTCCCACATAGGAATTTTTTGTCCGCCAGGAAAGTCTTCTCGTTTTGCAACGGTAAAAGGAGACTCTTGTGCAAATGCTAATTTATGAGGTAGTAGTCCAAAATAGTGGCTTAAAAACAAAGCACTAATGAGGAGAGGAATGAGCCATGTATTAGCTCTTTTATTAAGGCGGTGCTTTTGTTTTATGGAAGGTCTTCTCTGTAAAGAGTTTGATGATTCTGTGATAAACATGGGTGTCTCCAGACAAAAGTGAGAGGTTGACTTGCAAGGTAATTTTCTTGTTGTGTACGAAGGTGAGATTTTGTTGCGTCATATAGATATTTGGTGTTAACGTAGTAAAAACAGTAATTCTTACTAATTAATGAGGTCATTGTGCGCTACAGCAAACAACGTGAAGCAATTCGTTTGTATATGAAAGGTCGTCATGACCACCCAACGGCCGATAATGTGTATGCAGCAGTTCGGGAAGAACTGCCTAATATTTCTCTAGGAACGGTGTATAGAAATCTCATGCAGCTTGTGGATGCGGGGGAGCTTCAAGTAATAAATACTGGCGATAATATTTCTCGGTTTGATCCTACGACTCACGAGCATGCGCATTTTCAGTGTCATGAATGCGGCCGCGTCTTTGATATCGAAGGTCCCGTTCTTAGTGATTTAACAAAGTACGCAAAAAAATCTTGTGGTGAAATTGAATCATTTGCATTATGTTTTACTGGAGTTTGCAGTGATTGCCTGTTGAAGAATCCCGCGTTGTACCATAGTAAAAATTAGACTTTAAGCGGGACTGAAAGTAAAATACCTTACTTTATTTAAGGTGGATTTGTGAGTTTTGGTGAATGTTTACTTTTTACGTAAGCATGTCGTCCTGCATGCCCAATTGAAGGAAAGATGCTAGAAGCAACCGCATCTCCTCCGAGTAATTTTGCGTGAGGTAGAAAAATTTGTCTTTCTGAAACAAGACGACGGTGTATGGATGGATAGTGGTATGCAGGAATTTCTCGCCAAAAGTACTTTTGCATAAGTCTCCTTTCGTTGGAGAGTATGCTAAAGAGAGACTTTGCGTCATTTTTGTCTGTAAGTTGTCTAATGCCTGATTAAGAAAAAATAAGTAGTTTAAATTAATAGCTATCTATACAGGTAAATAGTGTATGGTACATAAATATTTAATCTAACAAAAAAGGAGATAAACAAACATCTAAAATTTCTATGATAAAATCTACACAATTGCGGGCATCGCCAAGTGGTAAGGCAATGGCTTCCCA
>JABZIF010000068.1 GCA_015258485.1 Atopobiaceae bacterium
GTACCAATTTTGTCTTGAACCTGGTAACGCCCACCGAGCATTCTACCTGGCATAGTTACACCCCTATCACGTGCGCGATTTTCTCGCCACAAGTACTTACTATTTTAAATCTATGCCCTGATTAAAAGGGCAAGATGGATAACAAAGATGTTATGAAGCCGCTCCTAACGCTTGAATATTAAGACATTGCGCAAGAACCCGACCGCCTATTTGTGCGCCATATCCTAAGACATTTTCACCATCACCTTCAATGACAACAGACACTACAAGTGTTGGATGATCGTATGGAGCAAAACCGATAAAGAATGAGTTGAAGTTACCATTTTCAACATCAGCTGTACCGGTCTTTCCTGCAATGCGAACACCTGATACGCGCGCACCCATGCCCGTTCCATGTTCGACAACTCCAAGCATTGCTTCTCTGACTTGGGCAGCAGTATCAGCAGATATTGCCTGCCCGAGAGATTCAGGTGAAGTTGTAGAAACGACAGCCCCCTCAGGCGAGAGAACGTGGTCAACAATGTAGGGATTCATAACGGTTCCGCCATTTGCAATAGCAGAAGCAATAACAGCATTTTGCATAATAGTAGTTTGAGGACCAGCAGGACTTTCGTGCTCGCCAACAGGAAGACCACAGGCAGACCATCCAAGTTCCCAGGTTGTCATTTCTGATGGTTTTGGCATAAGTGATGGTGTAGTTGAGAAGTCCTGACCAAGCGCAGTCCCATAGCCAAATGCACGCGCATAGTTAACAAGATTATCTGCTCCCAATGCAACACCAAGTTGCGCTAATGCGGTGTTGGAAGAGCGTGCAAATGCATCGCGGAGTGGAAGCGTCCCCATATCCTCGTTTGCATAGTTGTGAATAGTGCCGCCACCAAGGTCCATAGTTCCTGGAGCAGAATAGGTGGTGTCGAGTGTTGTGGTGTGAGTATCGATACCCGCTGATAAGGTGACAGTTTTAAACGAGGAACCTGGTGAATAAAGAGCTTGTGTCGTACGATCAACTAATTGGCTGCCTGTGCCAGAGCTCATTATGGTGCTGAGTTCCGCGTGGGTGTATGAAGGGCTTGAAGCTTTAGCAAGAACTGCACCAGTCGATGGATCCATAACAACAACAGAGCCACTACGACCTTGAAGTGCGGCCTCAGCAACAGCCTGCATTTGAGAGTTAATGGTTAATACGACGCTTGAACCAGGTGTATTAACACCGGCTATTGAGTAAAGTGCACTACGCCAGTCAGAATGATCAGCGTGACCCGTAAGTGTTTCGTTCATAGAAGACTCAATACCTGCAGTGCCGTATTGAGTTGAAACATAGCCTACTGTGTGAGAAGCCATACCGTCATGAGGATAATTGCGAACGTAGGTGCCGTCATCTTGTTTGACACTTTCTGCAAGTGTGACGCCGTCGGATGTAATGATTGCTCCACGCTGTACAAAGGCGCTCTTAGTAATGGTGTGATTGTTTGTGGGTAATGCTTGTAATCTCGGAGCATCAATAATCATGAGATACGTTAAATTACCGAGAAGAACGGTAAAGAGTAGGGTAAAAACGGTAATGAGATTAGTGAGGCGATTGCCTAAAGCAACGCGGCCTAAAACACCGGATTCTTCAGATTGCAATCCAAACCCGCCGCGAATGTGAGACCCATGAAGTACTGAAGAGGCATGAGCGCCACCAGATGAAATTGCAAGTCTATGTTGTGAGAAATCCTGTTTACTTGATTCTAGTTCAGATTCTCTACCAGTTCCCTCATCACCAGCACGAAGTAGTAAGGCAATGATAATAAAACTTGAAATTAATGAACTGCCGCCTTGACTCATAAATGGAAGAGTTACGCCGGTAAGTGGTAAAAGCTTTGTTACTCCACCAATAATGAGGAATGTCTGAAATGCTAAGACACTCGTTAAACCAGTTGCTGCAAAGGCTGAAGAATCTGATTTTGCTCGAGCTGCTGTTGCGAGTCCTCTGATGGCAAGAAGTATAAAAAGGATAATTACAGCGGAACTGCCAAAGAGTCCAAGTTCTTCAGCAATAGCAGAGAAAATGAAGTCGGACTCAACGACAGGAATAAGAGTAGGCATACCCTTGCCAATGCCAGTACCTGCAAGTCCTCCGTCTGCAATTGAGTAGAGGGATTGAACAATTTGGAATCCGTCGCCAGATGGATCTTTAAATGGGTTGAGCCAGATATCAACACGAGTTTGTACGTGAGAGAAGAAGTGATATAGGATCACTCCGCCTATAGCCAAAAGCAAAATACTGACAACAACATAACTTACACGACCAGTAGCTACATAAAGCATAATGACAAAGAATACAAAGAAGAGTAGGGCACTACCAAGATCGCGTTCGAAAATAACAACAACGAGACTCATTCCCCACATGATAAAGAGGGGGAGTAACATGCCAAAGCGCGGTAGGCGAAATGGACCTACAGAGTGCATAGAAACTGATAGAGCTTCTCGGTTTATTGCTAAATAAAATGCTAAAAAGAGCGTGATGGCAATTTTTGCGAGCTCACCCGGCTGGAATGTAAAGGAGCCAAAAGAAATCCAGAGTCGTGATCCATAGCGCTCTTGTCCAATGACGATAGGCAAGAGTAGAAGTACAACACCAAGAATACCGATGGAATATTTATAGCGTGCGAGTGCATCGAGGTTTTTGATAACGAACAACACAGCAATCATGACTACGATAGAAATAAAGAGCCAAATGGTCTGATTGATTGCTAAATTTGGCGCAAGCCTCGTTACCATGGTGATGCCAATACCAGAAAGTACAAACACAATGGGGAGAATCGCTGAATCGGCAGCTGGTGCTAAGAATCTAATTGCAATATGCGCCAGTGTAAACGCAATAAAAAGGCCAATAGGAACAGCCATGGTCTCTAAACTTAAGGTTGAGTGAGCGGTTACCATATACATGGCGTAAAGAAGAAAAACGGGAATTGCGCCAGCGATAAGTAAAAAGAGCTCTGTATTGCGTCTAAGACCTCCTATTTTTTTCATTCCTACTCACCTCCTGTTTCTGAGGTTGTAGAGCTAGCTGTGTCTCCAGCAGAAGCGCCGCCTGATTGAGCATCTTCTTGTTTTTGAACAGCCTTATCATTTGCACTATCAATTTGTTTTCGGTAACTATCTACTGTATTTTGGGCTTCGGATTCGTTTTTGACACGAATTCCTTCAGCAAGAGAATCTTGAACTGCATCTGGTAAATCCTTTATTTCGATAGAGGTGGTTTCTACCAATGTTGACATGTTGATTCCTGCTATTGATGTGGGAATGCCTCTATATACACCAACAGTTGAGCCATTTACTCCCAAGTACCACTCGCTGCTAATAAAGAGGAAAAATACAGCTATTGTTGCAGCAAAAAGGCCAATGAAAGCAATAAAAGTAGCAATCATACCGTGGGTAAAATGGCGTCTGGTTTTATCGGCAATACCATCGTCAAGAACATCTACGACAATAACGGTGACATTATCTGATCCTCCATATGTTAAAGCAGCAGAGACAAGATTATCGGCTGCTTTTTGTGGAGTTACATTTGAAACGGCAATAGATTCAATTTCATCATCGGGGACCATGCCTGATAGGCCGTCAGAACATAAAATGATGCGATCTCCATCAGAAATTTCAAGTGAGAAATGATCCGCATACATATCTGGATCAGAGCCAAGCGCACGAGTGACTACAGAGCGAGAAGGATGTGTACGAGCTTCATCTGCAGTAATCTGTCCAGAGTCAACAAGCTCTTCAACGTAGCTATGATCGTGCGTGATGCGGACTAAAGTACCATGGTGTAAAAGATAGATACGAGAATCTCCTACATGCGCGACGGCCATTCGGTTGCCTTCGATGAGAATAGCTGACGCAGTTGATCCCATACCAGGCTTACCAATTCCTTTTGCAGGTGCATCGATAATCTCTTGATTAGCTGCTTCAATAGCTGCTCCAAGACGAACATCGTCTGCAGTGCTTGGAGCTTTATCGGCAATTACATTTACTGCAATTGAACTGGCAACTTCTCCAGCAGCATGGCCTCCCATACCATCGCAAATGGCAAATAGAGGAGTGCGAAGAAGAAAAGAATCCTCATTGTGTTCGCGTACGAGTCCAACATCAGAACGAGCGCCCCAAGAAATATACGTGTTTGAGCCAGAGACACTCTCGGCATCTTCTCTGCCATCAAGTGGTATCTCACATCTACCCGGAGCGTTTATAGGCTCGGGAATAGGTGTTTCAGGCGTATGTTGTTCAGAAGAATCCATATGCCTCTTATCGACGTCCAACGCGCATAATCACATCGCCAACCTGAACTTCATCAGTATCACGAAGCGTTACGGGTTGTTCGATAACATAACCATTTACCATAGTTCCATTTGTGGAGCCTAAGTCTTCAAGTACGAGTGCTGGTCCTTGAAGGGTAAAACGAGCGTGAGTTGCGGAGACATAGGGCTCATCAATAACAATATCCGAAGATGGAGAGCGACCAATAACAACGGGTCCTAAAATATCTACGTGAAGACCACGCAGAGACTTCACACCCTTCTCGACGTCAACGGACCAAATTGCACCGTCTTTTCTTTGTCCACGAACCAGACCAATACCTGTACGCATAACTGAGAAAAGAAAGATGTAAAGCAGAACAACAAGTAAGACACGTCCTGCAAATAGAATAAGATCAATCATTAGTTCTCCCGGAACTGTAGGTCTATAAGACCAATGGTAATGAGATCCCCATCTCGCAAGATAACTTCATCGATATCAATATCATTAACAAGAGTACCGTTGGTAGAGTGAAGATCAGCGATGTGCCAATCATGACCGTCATATGTCATTTCAGCATGACGTCTAGAGACGTTTGGATCTCGTAAGATTACATCTGCCTGTGAACGTTCACGACCAATAATAGCCCGAGGGGCTTCTACTCTGTATGTTCGACCGCTTTGTCGATCAATGAGAGTGCACGCTACGTCCATGTTGACGCGAGGTGTTCCTTGTAGATTACGAGAATAGCGTGCATTGTCAGTAATGTGGTGACTATCAATCGTTGGTGATATACGACGTTGTGTCATGGGAACGGGAGCGGCCGTTGGTATTGCCCCGTTGGTAGGCAAATTGGGCGTTCCATTTGTAACTGGAAGAACTGGCATAGGCGTTGATTCTGCTGCTGAAACAACAGGAATAGCTCCTTCAGCTTCAACAAAATCTGGTGGCATAACTGCGAGACCAGCATCAGTACCCGAAAGATCTCCAAGAACGTCTGGAGTGGCATTGTCGGCAGGTACTGGTTGAATAACCGATAGGGGGTCAGGTTCAGGTTGTGGCTGTTGTATAGGAGTAGGTACGTTTTGGTGTTTTTTTCTTTGAGGAAGTTGAGCAGCTGCTCCGCCCACACTGGAGTTTCCTCCTAGAAAGGCACGCTCTTCATTTCTGAGTTGGTCTAATGTTTTGCTGTCTACGTTTTCTGCAAAAACAGCAAATTTTCCTGGTT
>JABZIF010000069.1 GCA_015258485.1 Atopobiaceae bacterium
GCGTTAGAAACTCCAAAAATCACTTTGTAGATTGTTCTGAACTTGTTCCAACGGTAGATGAATTTCTCGCCTTACCTTTTATTAATGGAAAAACAATTAAAGATGTATTTTCTCACGCCACTTTCTATGCATCTGAAAAAGGAGAGAAAACTGAGTAGCTGATTTTTTAATTCGTAAAAGTTACTTATTCTGATAAACAACGCCGATGCATACGCACCGGCGTTGTAATTTTTCTCCGTAAATACATAAAGGTAAAACTTACTCAACAGGTTTCTGAACTTCAAGAACCTCAGCAAGCTCAACTTCTGCAGAAACGGTACCTGCAAGTTCCGGAATAAGATCAGTATATTTGTTAGTGGAAGCAATATCTGACTGAGCTGTCTTTGCATAACGTTTAACCGCAGCAGCTGCTCGATTAACAGCGCTTAAAGTACCGGCACCACCAACACATCCTCCGGGGCACGCCATACCCTCAAGCAAATATCCTGGATACTTGCCCTTTACCGCATCTTTAAGCATAGTTCTACAATTTGCCAAACCATCCACGGCCATAACAGGGACTTCTTTATCCGGGTATTTTTGATGAATAACATTTACAACAGCACCAGCAACGCCACCTGCAACCGCAAATGCGCGGCCATCATGAGATGCTGTTCCAAAATCAGAATCATCATCGTTAAGTTTGGTATAGTCAATACCTTTGGACTCCATCATGCCCGCAAATTCTTCAAACGTCAAAACAAAATCAACTTCAGACTTTACCGAACGACGAAGCGCCTCAAGTTTCTTAGCGGTACATGGTCCAATAAAAACAATCTTTGCGTCTGGATTCTGTTTTCTCACCAAACGAGCAGTTAAAACCATGGGAGTAAGTGCCATGGATATTGCATCAGCGTGGTCTGGATGCTCTTTTTTAGCCATTGCAGACCAAGAGGGACAGCAACTAGTACCCATAAAAGGAAGTTTTTCTGGAACTTCATTAACAAAGTCCTCTGCCTCTTGAACCGTACAGAGGTCAGCACCTGTAGCAACCTCTTCTAAATCAGCAAAACCAAGAGCCTTAAAAGCCTCACGAAGCCTACCGACGCTACCTTTACCAAACTGACCAACAAATGAAGGAGCTACAATCGGAACAACGGTATATCCCTCATTGATTGCCTGGACAATCTGATAAATTTGACTTTTATCAGCAATTGCTCCAAAAGGACAATTAACCAAACATTGACCACAAGAAACGCATTTCTCGTAATCAATATCTGCGCGACCATGCTCATCAGATCCAATAGCATCCATACCACAAGCTGCAGCACAAGGACGAACATGATGATGAATTGCCTCATATGGACAAACCTTTGCACACATACTACATTGAATACATTTCTCTTGATCAATGAAGGCTTTTTTATCTACAAATGTTATTGCCTCTTTAGGACAAATTTCTCGACATGGGTGAGCAAGACAACCCTGACATGCATTGGTAACCCTGTATACATTGTCTTCACATGCATTGCAAGCAAACTTAATAATATTAATCAAAGGCGGCTGGTAATAAACTTCTGGTCTTGATGCTTCTTCAAGACCATCGGAAATTTTTTCTGGATGGTCGACGCCTTGCATGGGCATACCCATAGTCATGCGAATACGTTCACCAACAATTGCGCGCTCAAGAAAAACACTTTCACGATACGTGGCAATCTCGCCAGGAATTACCTTATAAGGTAGCTCCTCCATCTGAGCGGCAATTTCATCAACACTTTTATGGGCCTTTTCATACGCAAGCGTAGAGACCTCTTTAAATACCTTCCTGCGAATCTCAGTTAGGTTGGTATATACACCTCGCATTGTGCCAGGCATTTCTCCCCCTCCTCTTCCACCAACTGCACGTCTGAATAGCACGTACAAAAAGTGGAAAACATCTCTCACTAAAGTATGACCTATAGCAGCTGTTCAGTTAGTCCAAAATAAGAAAATCTCTGTGGAATCTCTGTTTTTATCACAATTTCTTGGCCAGTAATCGGATGTGTAAAACTCACCATATACGCATGAAGCATTAAGGGCTGGCTCCTCTTTTTCCTTGCATTTCCTTGAGGTCGAGAAATTCCACCATACAGAGCATCCCCCACTACAGGAAAGCCTAAAGACGAGAGATGCACTCTAATCTGATGCCTTCTACCTGTTAGTATGCGTACAAGTAGTAACGTTATTGCTTTACCTTGAGAAGAACACACATAGGCGACACGCTTAACTTCCGTTTGAGCACACTTGCCGGCCTGAGAAATACGCATCTTTTGAGCATCATGTCTATCTTTACCAATAGGTTTATCTATACGCATGAACTCTTCATCAAATTGTCCTTTTACCGCCACAAGATATTCTTTTCTCATATGTTTTATTGCAACCATCTGATCAAATACAGGCTGTGTTTCTTTTTTTAGCGAGAAAAGCACTATGCCCGTAGTCTCTTTATCTAATCGATTAATTGCCTGCAATTGAGAAGATACGTTATCTAAAGGCTCTTTCTGCAGACTCTGAAGCTTTTCTCGCACCAAATCAGTAAGAGTAACCTCATTATTTCCGTCTGCATGAACAATAATTCCTGCTGGTTTATCAACCGCTAAAAGATAGTCGTCTTTATAGAGAAAGGGTATATCCCTCTTCAAATAATCAGAGATAGCCACTATCTACCTCCTTGATTAACAGCATCTCTCTGCTCGGTTAACACTTGATCAAACGCCTCAATGGCGCTCCATACATGCAACGCACGCCTCCATGCAACACTTACGGAATATGTCATTTCTTTTCCAAGCTCAATAACTTGTAATCCAGAAGGTGCTACCTCATCAAATGATGAAGCTATCAGTTCAGAAGGCAAAAAGCACGCTCCCACTCCACGCCTTGCAAGAGCCAAAAGTGTCTCAGAATTTCTAGACATAACTTTAATTGTTGGAGTAATTCCAGAAGCAGCAAAGGCATGGCGAGCAAAACTACCGGCAACATCTCTTTTACCTACCGTAAGAAAAGGACATGACTCCATTAAAGTAAGCTTTCCTGTGCGCTTAACGTGTGCCACTACCTTCTCGGCATCGCTGCCATACAAAGACTCTAAAAGCTCACTTGAGACAACTAAAACAATCTTCTCGTTAAAAAGATTATGAACTACTAAATCGTATGAAGGAGTATTTACTGTTGCAACAATAAGATCAAGTTGTCCCTCAGACAACCATTCAATAAGCTCGTCATTCTCGCCCTCATCAAGTTCAATGGAAATCTGAGGATGAAGTTTCTGAAATGCCGCAATTGAGCGTGGCATGATAATGTGACCTCGAGTTGCGGTAACCCCTACCCGCAAACGACCGCGTTCATTGCCGGCGATATCTCTAAACTCCTGATGCATAGCACGACGCTGAGCTTGAAATCGACGGGCATACATCAAGAACTCTTCTCCTGCAAAGGTCAACGTTAACGGTACGGTTCTTTCTAAAAGCCTAGAGCCTAGCTCTTTTTCTGCAGCAGCAATATTTGCCGAGAGAGTCTGCTGGGTTACATTCATCCTCTCTGCAGCTTTAGTAAAACTTTTTTCTTCTGCTACCGCAATAAAATAATCCATGGTCTGAAAATTCATGTTATATCCTTATACACATACGTCTGCCTTTTGCGTTGCTTGTATAGAATTCCTTTTATAGTCTCCGAAATTACAAATTATATTTGTAATTATAACCATTGAAAACAGTTGGACTTTAACTTTTTAGCACCTTACTCTAAATACAAGTAAGGATGTGGGGAGTGGTTCGATGACGGAACTGATAGTTTTAGGTGCCTTTGCGGTGATGCTCATCGTTGGCACGGTACTATCGTTTCCTCTTGTCGGAACACTTTCAATTGGTTTTGTGCTCTTTTTTGGTTATGGCTTATATCGCGGCTTCTCCGCAAAATCTCTTTTACTTGCAGCTGGAAAATCAATTTGGTCTGTTAAGACAATCATTTTTCTTTTTGTAATTGTTGGCGCTATGAGCGCAGCGTGGAGAGCTTCGGGAACAATTCCTGAAATTGTCAGTATTTCTTCTGCGCTTATCTCTCCTTCGATCTTTATTCTCGCAACATTTTTACTTTGCACCATGATGTCCATGCTTTTAGGTACCGCTTTTGGAACTGCTGCTACCATGGGTATTATTTGCATGTCTATAGGTAAAGCAATTGGAGCAAGTGACTTCTTTATTGGTGGTGCAGTTCTTGCAGGAAGTTACTTTGGCGATCGCTGCTCACCAATGTCTACCAGCGCCATATTAGTTTCTCAGCTTACCGATACTAATCTTTCGAAAAACATTAGCCGCATGATACGAACTAGCGTTATTCCTTTTATTGCTGCCTGCTTAATTTATGTTGCATGGGATCTTTTCATGACCAGCGCAGGTACAATTCCTGATGTAACAGGTCTCTTAAGTCGTGCCTTTAGACTTTCTTGGGTATCTCTTGCTCCTGCCATACTTGTTATTGTTTTTTCGCTCCTAAAAATTAATGTCACTGTCACCATGAGTACAAGTCTCATTCTTGCTTGTATTCTTTGTGTTACCGTTCAAAACGTTCCGATAGGAAGCCTGCCCCAAATTCTTTTGTTTGGTCTTCGTGCTCCAGGAGCCACGGTTGCAAAAATGGTTAACGGTGGCGGTGTATTTTCTATGACAAACGTTGTAGCTATTGTCACCATATCGTCAAGCTATGCAGGACTCTTCCAAACATCAGGTCTTTTACGCCGTATGTGCCAGATGGTTGCAGAACTCTCTGATAATTCAACACCATTTCTTGGTGTTCTTATTACCAGCATGTTTACCTCTATGGTTTCTTGCAATCAAACACTTGCAATTATGCTTACTAACGATTTATGCGAAAGTGCAGAAAACTCTTCAAATGCCCTTGCACTTGATATCGAGAATAGCGCCGTAATTCTGGCACCTTTGGTACCATGGTCCATCTCTAATATCTCTGTTCTTTCTGCAATCGGGGCTCCTAGTATGAGCCTTTTGGCAGCAAGTTTTCTATATCTACTTCCTCTTTGGACACTTGGAATTTCTGTTTGGATACACCATCGCCCAACTAAGATAGACGGTCATCGAGCACGCTGGCTTGGACTCACCCAAGACGATGTTCGTGCATGTACCTGGTCGCAACATACAGACTGTGATTCAACTGCTACGGCAAGCGTGGCTTAAATTAACCTATACTGTCTATCTATGCTTAGGCAATTCAATAATTCGGTCACAACGTTGAGCAATATTCATATCATGTGTGACCATAAGAAGCGTTTTATGGTTTGCATAAACAGAGTCTAGCAAACTATCTATGACAATAGTGGCCATAGCCTTATCAAGCGATCCGG
>JABZIF010000070.1 GCA_015258485.1 Atopobiaceae bacterium
CGTCATTACCTACAAGATAACGAACAATCTCAAGACCAAACTTAAGAGCTGTTCCTGCACCCTGACTGGTAATAAAAGAGCCGTCAACACAAACCGCATCTTGTGTAAGCTTAGCGCCATTCTCAGAAAGAAAATGTTGGAAGCCAGGATTAGAAGTAGCCTTCTTACCCTGAAGTAATCCGCGCTTTGCATAAATTGAAGGAGCAGCACAGATTGCGGCAAGCGCACGACCGTCTGCTGCAAACGCATCAACCGCCTGCATAAGCGGCTCACAAGCCTCAAGATTAGTGGTTCCAGGAAGACCTCCAGGAAGCACCAGCATGCTGTAATTATCAAATGAAATCTGACTAAGCAGTTTATCTGTTAAAAAAGTAACCTGATGAGAAGAAGTCACGCTCAAAGAATCAGAGATAGAAACCTTGTCACAAGGAACACCTGCGCGATACAGGACATCAACAACGCTAAGTCCCTCAATCTCTTCACAACCATCAGCAAAAAAGACAGCAACACGCTTATCAGTACATGGTGTAAACATCAAACTCCCTTCTCAACTAAAAACTAGTACAAGTGTACGCCTTTTTAGATAAAAAAGGACACTCAAGTTTATACTTGAGTGTCCAGAATTTTACCCAGTTAGCTTATTGCAGAAAGTAACTCTCACAACTCACCTATAACCTGGCGAGAAAACCTACTCCTCGCTAATACCCTCGTTAATAGCCTGAGCAATGGCTTCCTGATCGTTAGAGTCACGAAGCAGAGACTTAAACTCATCCCTCATCAAAAGAACCGCAGTCTTAGAAAGAAGCTTGATGTGAGTGGTACCAGCCTCTCCATCTGGAACAAGCAATGCAATAGCAACATCAACGGGCTTCTCATCAAAAGAAGGCCACTCAAGAGGAGTGTTGTTCTTGAAGACAAAGACAGCCGCATCCTTGATAGCGGCATCCTTTGCGTGAGGGACTGCAAAACCATCAGTCATGCCAGTCTCACCCATTTCCTCGCGAGCCAAGAAAGCATTGTAAACAGCGTCTGCATCATCAGTTACGCCAGTCTCCAGTGCCTTGTCGGCAATAAAACGCAGGACATCATTACGGCTCGCTACGTTTTGATTTACAAAAACATTGTCTGCCTTAACAAAACCGCTCATGAATCTTCCTTCCGTATATTTGAGCTTATGGCTCAGTAACTTCGTATATAGTAATAATACTCGCAATGAAACAAAATTTACCTTAAGAAACTTTACTTTAAAGCCATCTTTAAAATCTGTTGAACATCTGTTGTTTTAAGCTGCATAAAGTTACCCGCATGATCTCCGCCACGGGCGTCAATAGCTCCCTGAGCCATCTGGAGAATATCTTCTTCTGAAGGGTTTACTCCAAGTTCAGCAAGGGAGGTTGGCATACCAATTGCATGACACCATTGATTCCAAGCCTCAATTCCTGCAAGGCCGGTGGCAGTTGAATTATGAAAGTTGTTTTGAACTCCAAAAACATTTACCGCAAACTGCGCGAAACGCTTTGGATCTTGACTCATAACATACTGAGCCCAGCTTGCCCAAATAGCGGTAAGACCAGCACCATGAGCTACATCGTACTTTGCACTAAGCTCATGTTCAATAGCATGAGAAGCAAAATCGCTTATGCGACCTGTTCCAGTAAGCCCGCAGTGAGAAAGCGACGATGCCCAAAGCAAGTCTGCGCGCGCTGCGTAATTCTTAGGCTCTTTAATGGCTATCAGCACTGCTTCTTTTACTGTACGCAAAAGACCTTCAGCCAACTCGTCGGTAAGTGCAACGTCTTTCTCGAGCGTAAAGTAGCGCTCCATAGTATGCATCATAATGTCAGCGCCCGTTGACGCTGTCTGATATGCATTTACGGAATAGGTAAGCTCTGGGTTCATGATAGCAAAGCAGGGACGACCGCTTTGATGGTGATAAGAACGTTTAAGGACACGTCCATCAACCAGCGTAATGTTCATGACGGAAGAATCCGAGGTCTCAGAGCCAGTTCCCGCAATAGTAGAAATGACTCCTATAGGAGTTGCTTTTGAAACACCAACCCTATGTAAATAAAGGTCTTCAAGAGAAACGTCATTAGCTAAGCCATACGCAATTGCTTTAGCAGAATCCATTACAGATCCGCCGCCGATAGCCAAAATGAAATCAACGCCCTCACGTTTACCCAGTTCTATAGCTTCTTCTGCAAGCTCTAAACGAGGATTAGGGACAACTCCACCACAGTCAACAAAAGCAATTCCGGCGTTGCTCAAAAGCTGATGAATCTGATCAAGTAAGCCGCTCTTTACCACATGGTTACCGCCAAAATGCACCAGCACTTTGGTGCCTCCATGAGCAGAAACAAGCTCTGCCACACGAAGCTGAGTATCTTTTCCAAAAACTATCTGAGTAGGTACGACATACTCAAAATTAACCATTACTAAAGACCTTTCTTACCTACTCAAGCAACAACTTAAGCGCGAGGTTCTTCTCCCCACCAGAACGTTGCAACAGTTCCAGGACCAGTGTGAACACCAATAGTTGCGCCAATAGCAAAGATGTTGATGTCTCCTACCTGAGGAAGCTTTTTTTGAACAAGCTCTTTAACAGCCTCGGCATCAGAAGCGCACTCAGAGTTAGAAATAAATACCTTATGTGCGTAAGAACTTTGGTGCTCAGCAGTTTGAGTCATGACCTCAACAACACGAGCAATTGCTTTCTTCTTACCACGTGCCTTCTCTTTAACAGCCAAAGATCCGTCAGCTTCAACGTCCATAACAGGACAAATATTAAGCATGCCACCAAGCAGACCAGCTGTCTTAGAAATGCGACCACCGCGAACAAAGAAAGTCAGATCTGTTGAGAAAAACCATCCATACACACGGTGACGAGCTTCTTTAGCCCAAGCAACTGCCTCGTCAAAAGACAGGCCCTCATCGCGCTTATCGGCAAGACCATCTACAAGCAGGCCATATCCAGAAGATGCCTGAAGAGAGTCAACGACCTCAATCTTTCTGTCTGGGAATTCCTGCTCAATCTCTGCCTTTGCCTGGCAGGCAGACTCATATGTTCCAGAAATACCCGAACTCAATGTAACATGAAGAACGTCTTTGCCTTCTTCGAGGAAAGGACTCCAAAAGGCCATGTACTCACCAATTGATACCTGTGAAGTACGACACTCAGCCCCTGCGAGCATCTTTTTATAAAGATCAGCTGGTGCATTAGTACGGCCAAAGTCATCCTTGCACTGAACACCATCAAGCTCGTAGTTGAAATACACGTATTTTATATCACGTGACTGAAGGTACTTCTCACTTACATCGGCCGTAGAACAACAGGTCAGAACGTAGTTGGACATACAAGTCTCCTTGAAATATCTTCTTGCATAAAGACAATCACACAAATTTATTTTTCCTTGTAGGAGTGAGTATACTTCTTATCTCATTTTTATGCTGCTTGTGCGGCGTTTCAAACGCAAAATCACGTATACTTGCACGCGTTTATTTTTTCTCAAAGCATTACCTACAACGTTACTTTTATCTTCGACGGAAACGGATAGCACGTGACTTCATCAGATCTTTCTACTAGAAATTCTTCCAAACTCACATTAGACACCTCTTCTGCGCTGGTATGGAAGTTTGCTCTTCTTGTTTGCGCACTTGTCTGGGGAGGATCGTTTGTCGTTATCAAAGATGCAATCAACTACATCCCCACCGCCTGGTTGATGACTTTACGGTTTACACTTTCTGTTGTCGTAGTTGGAATCATCTTCAAAAAAAGACTTAAGAAGAATCTTGATATCAAGCATCTTAAATTTGGTGCACTCTTAGGAATTCTAAATGGCTTTGGATTCCTTCTTCAAAACGGAGCGCTTGCCTACACTACAGCGGGTAAAACAGCTTTTATCGCCTCTATCTATTGTGCAATGATACCATTTGTCAATTGGCTCATTGCAAAAAAGAGACCCCATATCTCCAGCATTATTGCTGCTTGTATGTGTGTTGCGGGAATTGGTCTTATCTCACTTGGAACAGACTTCTCATTTTCCTTTGGTACCGGCGAACAAATGGCTCTCATATCAGCAATTATTTTTGCATTTGTTTTTGTACTTACTGCAGAACTTTCACACAAACTTGACATCATTACACTTACCATAGTTCAGCTTGGTGTAAGCACTCTTCCTTGTCTAGGTTGGGCTCTCCGTTTTGAAACTATGCCAAACTTTTCTCAAATTCCTTCTACTGCATGGATAGCGCTTGCATACATCATTTTCATTGCAACTGCTCTTACTGGTGTACTACAAAATCGATCACAGAAATCTGTTGCACCTGTTCAAGCATCACTTATCATCTCTTTGGATACCATTTTTGCAGCAGTTTTTGGTGTCATCTTCCTTGCAGAAATTATTACTCCCACGATTTTCCTTGGCTTCATTGTTATCTTTGTTGCAATCTTTATCAGTGAACTTGGCGAGAAACCCGCGGAACCTCAAACCACCTCAGAAAGCTAAGAGCTCTCTACACAAAACATGCCTAAATAAAAAGCCCGCATCTGCGGGCTTTTTCTACATGAAAAACAATGCTTACATCTCACGAGAGCTCATCATAGGTCCATCAGACCAAAGCGTAATCTCTCCTGAGGCGAGTGTTTTAGGGACATCAATAAGACGTTGATTAGAAGAACCTCTAAAACGCAAGGTAATATCGTGGAGACTCTGAATCCATGGACCATCTACCAAAACGTCTATACAAGACAGAATGCGATCGGTGTACTCTGTATGCCACTTTCCCTCAGTCAGCTGATCCCACGTATGCCCTGAATACATCCAGATGCTCTTTTGTGGATAGGTAGCTCTGACCTTCTCAATAAATTCAACAAGACCTTCTTGGTTTTCTGGCTCAAAGGGCTCTCCACCAAGAATAGAAAGGCCATTAATATAGACAGGCGCAAGTGAATCAATAATTTCTTGCTCTACTTCTGGGGTAAACTCTCCACCGCTCTTGAAGTCCCATGCCTCGTAGTTAAAGCAGCCTTCACAGCGCAAGCGACAGCCTGAAACAAACAAAGTTGTTCTTACGCCAACACCATTTGCAATGTCTGAAAACTTAATATTTGAATAATTCATACATAACCTTTAATGGGTAACCTCCACATATTTTGGATGTTACCTGATACAGATAATAAAAACGAGCAGAAGGGTCAAAGCACTCTTCTGCTCGTTTGCTTAGTACATAAAGCTTAGAGGTGAAGGACGCGATCCTTGATCTCCTGGGTACGGCCCTGGTTCCAGAACTGGGTGCCAATGTAGCCGCAGGTACGACGAGCAACATTCATCTTGGTCTGGTCACGGTTG
>JABZIF010000071.1 GCA_015258485.1 Atopobiaceae bacterium
CAGAGAGCGCATTTAAGGTGGCAATAGCAAGAGTTTTTCGCAAGATATTGTTGCTATTAAGATCAGCAAGAGTCTCTTCAATGGAGCGCTTGGTTAGTTTGCCTGAAAGTGGCATAGCACGAGCACTTGAAGGACAGCAAACTGCTTGTGGCATTTCTTTAACCGGAGTAAAACACAGCCCACCCTGGCCATCGCTAAGTTTAATGCCAGAAAAAAAGAGACCAAAAACTGCGCGTTCAATGGAAAGGTTATTGATTTTATCGCCAAGAATATCTTTTACCTTGGTTGCAGTTTCTTTGAGCAGGAAGTTTTCCATTCTTTCTCCATTCCAATGCATCATTACACGCTGTTATGAAAATGCTAATTTTTTAGACTTTATACATTTTGGCATACACATAAGATAAAAATCCTATTGGATTTATTTAAAGTATGGATTTATTAAGAATCAAATTGTTCTTGTTTTTGTTGTCAGAAATTTCGAGAAAGTGTACTTTGTGTTTGGGTATAGTACCTAGGCTCGTATTTTAGGTTTTAATGTCAATGAAGGCATGGTTGAGTAGAAAGCGTTGTATTAAATGGATACTATTTCAGTTCATACCGATAAACATCAAAAATTAAATCGAATCGATATAATTGGTGGAGTTGTTTTTGCCGTTTTAACGGTAGCTATTATTACAGTTTTCTTTACTAATAGCGTGTTCTTTGAGTGGGCATTTGCCCGTCATCACAATACGTTAAGTTGGTACATTAGACCTCTGTTTATTATTCCAATAGCACTTGGAGCATTTAAGAGATCATATACCATTACTTTTGCGTCAATATTTTGTCTGTTCACAAGTATGTTCTGGTTTCCAGAACCAGCAGTAGTGGATAAGAGCGTAGACGGTTTTTTGAATTTTGAGAAAACGTATCTTACAAGCGGTTGGTCCCCAGATAAAATTGTTGCTCTTATCGCGATCATTCTGTTCTTTATATTCTTGATTTATACAACATGGAACAGAAAATGGAAATGGCTTTTGGTGGTAATTGCTGCTGGTGCAGTACTAAAAGTAATTCATAGTCTTGTTTTTAGTGGAGAAGATGCACTATCAATTGTGAAGCCTGCAGTATTGGGATTAATTCTCTGTGTGGCAGCTGTGGTTTTCTTTGTAAGAAGAAGAAATAATACAGACAATACAGACCAGTAGGCAAGCTGTATTGCATAATAGTGCTTCTTATAAATCAGTTTAGAAGTTGCATACAGTACTTTGTATCAGTGATTTAAACACTCGATACACGCGTGTTAAATCTTCTACAGGAACGTATTCGTTTGGTTTATGAGCACGTTCAAGTTCTCCAGGCCCATATGACATACATTCTGTATTTTTACAGGTGGACGCAATTACAGCGGTATCGGTATATCCAGTAAAAATATCGAGTGTTGCAGGCGTATTGCAGGATTTTGCACACGAGAGAAGCTGTGCGAGAAGTGCTGAATCCTTGGGAAGGATAACGGAAGGTCTATTTCCCGTAATGTCATAGCTGGCGTGAGTACCGCAAATTTCTGTTTGGGCTTGCTTGATTGCTTGCTGCACTATATGCTCTGCAGTTTGCGTTGTTGTAGGGGGTACTAGACGCATATCAACCCAAAGTTCTGCTTTATCAGGAACAACATACGGTTGATATCCACCTACAATCTGCCCAAAGGTTACCGTTGATGATCCAAGCTCTGGATGAGTGGGTAGGTTCTGCACTGCAGCTCGTATTTTATTTATAACAATTGCCATAGCGGCAATTGCATCGGCACCTTTCCAGGGGGTGCTTGCGTGAGCTGTGATTCCAGTAACAGTAATTTTGAACCAGGTACGTCCTTTGTGAGATCCTCGAATGGCGTTGTTTGTAGGCTCAGCGTCAAGTACCCAGCCCTTCTCGCCAACCCAACCAGCGTCTATAACACGCTCGACGCCGCGCATATGAGCTTCTTCGTCAACCGTGAAGATAACAGAAAGAGATTTTTGGGGAAGCATTTTTTGTGTTTTGCATACCTGGCAAGCATCTCTAAAGGCGAGAAGTGCACAGGCAAGTCCGCCTTTCATATCACATGAGCCTCGCCCATACAGTAACCCTTCTTTAAATACGGGATTAAATGCAGGTGTTTCAGAGTCCCAGCCATCGCCATCAGTTACGGTATCCATATGGCAGATAAATGTCAGGTCTGATGGGGGGAGTGTAGAGGAATCAAACGATGTGGTAACACTGGGGATTGTTGCCCTAAGACAACGTCTATGAGGAAAAACCTCAATTTCTTGGATGATAGGAAACATCTCTTTTTTATTGGGTAGTGAAAAAGAACACGAGTCAACAATCCACGCTTTAATAAATGTTTCAATTTCTTCTTCGTAAGAACCAGGATCAGTACTTTTAAGAGCAACAAGTTGTGCTGTCATTTTTGCAACTTCTGGTAGATTGTTAGGAAGTTTGGATGCGTCAAAATTAGTTCTGCTTGACATGCTGTTCATCTCTCAAATTAACCGATTACCGAAAAAGGGTTGCTACTTGTATAAAAAAGATTACTCTATCTATGTCTAAATAATAGTTAGGTTACAAAACTTTTCATTAGATTTTGTAGTAGTAATGTTTGTTTAAGTAGGTTGTGGTGTGTAGGTTAGCCACAGAATATAAAGAACCACAAGTGAGAGAGGGCACTATGGCGGATTCAAAGAAATCCATTTTGTTTCAATGGGATGGGGTACCGTCTGTTGGCGAGCTTATTCCACTTTCATTACAGCATGTAGTTGCAGCTGTAGTGGGCATCATTACACCTGCAATTATTATTGCGGGTGTTTGCAACCTTGCGCCAGCGGATAAAACACTGCTTATTCAAGTTTCGTTAGTAATGTCTGGATTAGTTACTATTTTGCAGGCATATCCACTCTTTGGCAAGTTTGGTGCAGGGTTACCGATAATTATGGGCACAAGTTTTGCCTACGTACCTACTTTGCAAGCTATTGGCGCTGCTAATGGAATTGGAGCCATTCTTGGAGCTGAGCTTATCGGTGGCATCGTTGCTGTTTTGTTTGGTTTCTTCTTTAAGAAGATTCGTGTGTTATTCCCTAATGTTGTAACAGGTACCGTAGTACTTTGCATTGGTCTTTCTCTATATAGCGTTGCTATTGGATATATGGCCGGTGGTAAGAGTTCAGCAAACTTTGGTGCTCCTCAAAACTGGATTGTTGCTCTTATTACTCTTGCTGCATGTATTTACTTCAGTAATTTTGCTAAAGGTGTTTTCAAGCTCGGATCTTTACTTTTTGGCATGCTTGTAGGTTATGTTGTTTCTATTCCTTTTGGTATGATCAACTACGAGTCTGTAGTCAATGCTTCTTGGGTTGAGCTTCCTCACTTTATGCCTTTTGCTCTTGAATTTGTTCCAGCAACAATTGCTTCGGTAACTATTGTCTTTATTGTTGCTGCACTTGAGGCTGTTGGTAACATGACTGGTGCAACGGTAGGCGGTATGGACCGTGAACCCACCGATACAGAGCTTACCGGTGGTCTTGTTTCTCAGGGTGTTATGACTATGGTTGGCGCTTTCTTTGGAGCATTCCCAACTTCAACATATGGTCAAAATGTTGGTATCGTGACACAAACTCGTGTTATTAATCGCCGTGTTTTTGCGGTTGCAGGTGCAATTCTTTTGGTGGCTGGTTTGGCTCCAAAGTTAGCGGCAATTCTTTCAGGTATTCCTCAGCCCGTTATTGGTGGAGCTACTATTAATGTATTCGGTACTATTTCAATGACTGGTATTCGCATCCTTTCTAAAGATGGCCTTACTCCTCGTAGAGCAACTATTGCAGGTTTGTCTCTTGCGTTAGGTATGGGTATTACCATGACGTCTAACTCTCTTGCAGGTCCTGGAATGCCTGCGTTTATTAATGAGGTATTTGGACATTCTGCTATTGTTGTTGCAGCACTTTCTGCCATTATTCTTAATCTTGTTCTTCCTAAGGGTGGACCTGATAAGGAAGTTGTTGAAGCAGTTGAGGGAGCCGCAGAGGTACAGGAAGAAGCAGTTGGAGCATTGTATAAATCAGCTGCGACAGGTGTACCTGCTGTTGAGCATAAGCCAGGTTCTGTTAAGGCTTATAAAACAGACCATAAGTCTGAGTAGCGAGGATTTACTTTAGTTTCTCATCTTCGTTCTATAAATTACCTCCCATTTCTTAGATAAAAGGAAATGGGAGGTTTATTATTGACGATATATTGCCTACAACTATGAATTTTGATTTTTTGCCTCGTCAAGATAGCTGTAAAGAGTGTATTTTGAAATGCCAAAATAGGAACAGACTTTTTGACCTGATTTGGTAATAAGAAATGCTCCAGAATCATTAAGAAAACGGATTGCTTTGATTTTGTCGTCTTTTGTCATAAGAGCAACAGGACGTCCAACCATGTGGACGCTTTGGTCAATAAGCTCATCGAGAAGATCAGTTACGTTGTGAGGAATGGTCTGTGGAGTTTCTTCAGATAAATCGCTGGGAGTAATGAGACCACGTAAGGATTCTTCCATTGCAGAAAAAAGTGCAATGTCGTAGTTAATAGCAAAAATTGCGATTGGTTTGTGTTTCTCGTCACGTAGGTAAATGGTTGTTGATTTGAGTATCTTGCCGTCTTCTGTTTTGGTGAGATAAGAGGAAGAGTCATGAAGTTTTTCTGGATTTGAATGGAGTGCTTTGAGTACTACATTTGAAGGACCATCTCCGACACTTCTTCCTGTTATATGGCCATTCTCAATGGCAACTATGGTATGAGCAGGATTTTCACTTTGAAGATCATGAACAACAACCTCACAGTTTGAGCCAAATTGCAGAGCAATACCCTGTGCAAGACGCTTTAAAAAATCAATTTGCTGCATGTCCATAGTGATGTACTCCAACTACGCAAATTAGTTTCAAAATTATTTTAAACAATTCTATCCTAACAGGTTTGTTTATGCAGGAATAGGACACTATGTATAATATGTATTGATTAATGTGGCAAGAAACCGTTTACGTCAAGATTTGACCGTACACCGATAAGTTAGTTATTTTGACAAAATTTATGAGAATATAAAACCAAATAAAAAATTAGAACAAAAAACAAATTGTTTGTTTTGGTTTTTGCAAAAAGGGAAGTCGGACTCCCTTCAGATACGTCCGAACGGAGTGTCGGAGAGGACACATCCGTCATTTTGTACGCCGTAGCTGATCTGCGGCACGTGGCAAAGGGGTTCCTATGCTGCTTATTGTAAATGGCCGTGTTATTACGCGTGACGAAGCTCATC
>JABZIF010000072.1 GCA_015258485.1 Atopobiaceae bacterium
CAATTTCTTCTACTTCCGGTACCGCAACTGAGGTAACCGCATTCTCCATCATTACTGATTACCAGAAGGGCGTTAAGTACCCAATCGCTGACTTCCAGATTACCCCTGATATCGCAATTGTTGACCCTGAGCTCACTTACGGCATGCCTGTGAAGCTCGTTGCTCATACTGGTATGGACGCACTGACTCACGCTATTGAGGCATATGTTTCTACTGCTGCTTCTATGTACACTGATGGCGATGCTCTCCACGCAATTCGCGAGATTGTCGAGTGGCTGCCAAAGTCTTATGCAGGCGAGAAAGAGGGACGTCAGCACATGCACGACGCACAGTGCCTTGCTGGTATCGCATTCTCCTCTGGTCTTCTGGGTATCGTTCACTCCATGGCTCATAAGACCGGTGCTGCTTTCTCCGGCGGTCACATCATTCACGGTTGTGCAAACGCTATGTACCTAGGCAAAGTTATTCAGTTCAACGCTCGTGATGAGCGCGCAAAGGCTCGCTATGCATTTATTGCTAAGGAGATCTTGCATCTTGAGGGCAACACTGAAGATGAGCTTGTAGAGGCACTTGTCCAGAAGATTCGCGACATCAACGATGTTCTTAACATCCCACAGGGTATCAAGAATTACGGCGAGGGTGGCACCAAGTCCGAGACCTCCATCATTGATGAGAAGGAGTTCTTCGAGAAGGCCCCCGAGGTTGCACGCCTTGCTATCGAGGATGCTTGCACCCTTTCAAATCCACGCAAGCCTACTCAAGAGGAGATGGAGCAGCTGCTTAAGTGTGTCTACTTCGATCTCCCTGTTGAGTTCTAAGTTTCTATTTATAGTGCATTGCGTAGTTTAGTTAAAAGTCTGGTGGTTTCTCGCCACCAGGCTTTTCTTATGTAATGTTTTATCTTGGCACATATGGTCTTAAAGCTATTTATAAAGGTAAGAGTCAGGTTTTGTCGTACAATAGTTCAAGAAATAAAAGATACAGTATTTAAAAGGAGAAAACCGTGGAGCTTAATAATCTTATTGATCATACAAATTTGAAGCAAAATGCAACAGCCGATGATATCAAGAAACTTTGTACTGAGGCTAAACAATATAAGTTTGCAACGGTTGCTATCAATTCATGTTGGACAAAACTTGCTCATGCTGAGCTTGCTGGATCTGGTGTTGGCATTACCACTTGCATTGGCTTTCCTTTAGGGACATGTACAACTGCCGCTAAGGTTGCTGAGGCTAAACAGGCTGTAGAAGATGGTACCACTGAGATTGACATGGTTATCAATGGTGGTCATCTTATTGCTGGTGATGATGACTATGTTATGAACGATATTAAAGCTGTCGTTGAAGCAGCTGGTTCTGTGCCTGTAAAGGTAATCTTGGAGTGCTGTCTTCTCGATGATCAGCAGATTGTCCGCGCATGCAAAGATTGCATGGAAGCGGGCGCCGCTTTTGTTAAGACAAGCACCGGATTTAGTACTGGCGGCGCAACTGTTCACGATGTCTCTCTTATGAAGCAGACTGTCGGTGATGTATGTAAGGTTAAAGCTGCTGGCGGTATTCATAATAAAGCTGATGCGGAGGCAATGGTTCAGGCTGGCGCAGATCGTCTAGGCTGTTCTAGCGGAATCGCTATTGTCACGGAATAGCAGTAGATTACAGATGCTGGAAAACTTGCAATTATTGTAGACTGATTACCTGGCGAGAAGACCGCATAATTGCATTAGCTAATTACGACTTCTCCAAAACCAAGTTTATGAGCTTGAGCTTCAATCTTTGTCATGCGTTCGTCAGAGGGTGACGGCGAATTTTCCATTGGTCCACGAACGCCAAAGCGTCTGAACTTCATGAGGCGAAGACGAGTTCGATTGGTTTTCTCGCCAAGTGTGAAAGCAATGCCATCAACTGCAGCTTCGGCATCATTCCAGCCCTCGGTTACAATCACGCGAATTTCCTCGAGTTTATTGTGTGCAGCAAGAAGCTCTAGGTTTTTGCGAACAGTTGTGCCGCTTTCACCGGTCAAGCGCTCAAACCATGTGTCGTCCCAGGCTTTGACATCAAGCATTACACCATCGCTTAAATTCAGCAAGTCTGAGTAGTTTTCAAAATCAATGGTGCCGTTGGAGTCAATAAGACAGCTCAGACCAGCAGCTTTGCAGTAGTTAAATAGCTTGTAAAGAAAATTGGGGTGAAGCATGCATTCGCCACCTGATGTGGTAATACCACGAATGAATGGCATGTTTGCTATACAGATGTCTGCAACTTGTCGCGCGGTCATAAGCTCAACTTTTGGTGTTGACTTGTGTTGACAAACTTTGATGCAGTTATCGCAGTTGATGCAGATAGATGCGTCCCAAATCACCTTACTATCTTTAATAGAGAGTGCATTAGCGGGGCATGGTGTTACACATGCCTGACAGGAGATACATTCCACTTGAGTCTCGGGATTATGACAATAGGCACAACGAATGTTGCAACCTTGCAGAAATATTGCAGTTCTGCTTCCTGGCCCATCTACAAGTGAGAAAGGAATAATTTTGTTGATGGGTGCTGTGCAGTCTATGGGGAGTGTGGCGCTGGTCTGTACGGTGTCAGATTTTGTTTTACAAGACAGTATGCTATCAGCGGGAAAACCACAGCTGGTTGTATTTGAGTCTGGGGTAGAGAAGGGACCTGAACTCAATTTACTCGCCCATTCGAACCTTGCGGTCAGCGAGGTGATTAGCGGTGAAGTTACCCAGGCCGTCGTGAGCGGTGTCTTGGAGGACAACGTTACCTGACTGGAATTTTTTCATTTCAGAACGCTTTGCCAGGAAGCCGGTAATGCGGACAAGGTCGCCCTCGGAGCTGTAGAACGAGAGATATTTATCATCAATAGAGAATGCAGCCTTTACAACATCTATAACAGCATCGGGGTTTCGTTCGGCGGTTGGTTCAGCCGGGAAGATATCTGAAACTCCACTGTTGAAAAAGCGGTGCATGCGAGCGCTGTGGCGAATATGCTCGTACAGATTTGAAGGTTCGTCACCTACTTTGATACGAACACCTGGGGTGACACCTTTTTGGTCTGAGAAGCCCGCTTGAGCGTGTAATGTAAAGCGTCCACCAGAAACTTCAGAGTAAAGAGCGTCAAAGTTGTTAACTTGGTTGGCAATCTTGACCATAATTTGATCGGCAAGATCATTTGCCTCATCGTCTTTGCCGTAGGTACGGTTCTTGCCAAGATGTAACAGTTCAGCGACGCACTCACTCATGCCTGCTACGCCAAACATACCGCAGAAACGATTGCGAGAAATGAAGCCTTCTTTTGCAAGGAAGTTTGTCTCAAAGAAGTTAGAATCTTCCACGATAAAGCGAACACGCTCGTTCATGAAGTTCAAAACCTCACCTGTTGCACTTGGTAGCAGATTGTTCATGAAATCATCAACGTTAGCCGCAAGTTTTGCTAAGCCGGGGAGAAGAACGCGACTAAGGGTATATGAACCGCCGCCCATAGGAAGGACGTTGTAGCAGCTGACAACAGTGTAATCACCATGATAGGTTTCTTTATGAATACGGTGGTTAGCAAAAGCGGGGTTGGAACAGACCATGGTGGTCTTGACGGCTAGACGCATAAACTCATCGGAAGTAATCTCTGGATCATATTTGAGTGTGAAATTTGGTACGGCGTTCATAAGTTCGCGGTCAACTTCAAGAAGGAGCCTACCAGCGCGCGTCTCTTCTGGCCCAATGTTGGCATGACAATAACCGCTTGCAACGGTACGGTCAATATGGTTCAAGAAATGTTTTAGACGAGGCTTAATCTCTGCATCGGTCATGCCCGCCAGGAAGGGGTCAATGATTTTATCCAGTTGACCAACGTAAACGGGACGGCTGGTGACAGACGGAACGTTATCATAGAGAGCAGCTAGTCCCCAAAGTAGATCATCAAGATTTTGTGGTTTGTCGTAACGTAAAAACTCGCTGCCTTTCTCGGCAAAAAGCTGATAGTTGGGGCAAATGTAACGCGGACGGTACGGTGCGTTACCCTCGCACATGTCGTCAAGGGCATGGGCTGCAAAAAGACGGTCAAACTCAGCAGTTGTTTTGATAGGATGCTCAGAGTTTTCTGCAGCCTGGGCAAGATGGAGCACTTTCTGCTTATAAGAAAGGTTGTTTGCCGTAATAATGTTCATAAACTCGCTCATGTTTGCTCCTCTGAAGACGTATTGCTGAATTGAAATCTAATAGGGTAAAAACTATGCCTTAGCACTGATAGAATGTGACGAGAAAAACGTGTAGTTTGATGTGTTAACGTAATAGATGGCTATCTGCCTCATTCTTTACTTCATCATCGAGATGCTGAAATTGACGTTCTGAAATAACAATTTTTCCGTGTTGTACTGAAACCATACCTTTATCTTTTAGCTCCTGAACTCCTCGAGAAACCGTTTTTGTACTGGTACCAATTTTGTCGGCAAGTTCTTGCCTGGTGAGACGTACAATAAAAGGCCATTCTATGACACCACGATGCAGCTGATTACGTGTAATCTCACTCAATAGGTACATAAGGCGTTTAGTACCACTCCAAGAAAGTAAACTGCGCTCATAACCAGATTGACGTGTAAGATTTTTGATAATCCATCGAGAGCGCGCTAAAAGAGACTCGGGGTCCGATTTAAGCCACATAAGATAGTCTTCACGAGAAATGGAGATAAATTCACAGTTAGATGTAGCAGTAAGAGAACCAAGATAAAAGGGATTCTCGCTCAATGCTTCCATTTCGCCAAAAACTACGGGAGCATGATATTCGTCGATAACATAGGTGCTGCCTGCAGAGTTGTGCGATGTAATGCGAGCCGTTCCTCGACATAAAAAGTATACGTTATCAGCACGATCAAGCATGTGCACTAGTGTTTGACCAGGCTTCAAACAAATTTGTCGACAGTAAGAAAGGCGAGCTGCAGGAACACGCATTGCCCATTTTAAAATTACCTTACGGACATCAGCGTCAAGACTATCAATGTAGGCCAGAACGTTCACGTTTTCCCTCATAACATCGGAGATGGCTTTCAGACTTATTGGATTACATTCCAGAATAGACCGTAAGTGTATATGGCGAGAAACCCGCATAGTTGAAAGTAAACCTGGATGATAAGTTTTGAATAATTGTATCTAGTTTGGTTCATAAAAATAAGGACTTTTGTCCTTATTTTGGTTACGGCTTTAGCCTGTTGAGCGCGAGAAGCGCGCGAAACACAAAACCACCCGC
>JABZIF010000073.1 GCA_015258485.1 Atopobiaceae bacterium
CATCAGCCTTCCAAGCTGACTGTTGCGGGTTCGAGTCCCGTCCGCCGCTCCATTAATTCTTTAGTTTCATTACTTTCCCACTTTTCTATAACGTACAGTGATACCGTACAATCTTCTCACGGCTTAACTGCTTGAACAGTAATTTCAATCTAAATTTCTACATCAAAAATGAAGTCAAAAACAAATTGCCACGGTCTGTGTTCTATCAAACGAAACACAAATCGTGGCACCAAAACAAATTAAAACGCATTTAGACTACTTATTTTACTTGTCAGGTGTGAGATGCCAAATCTCATCATTGTATTCAGCAATGGTTCTATCCGACGAGAACGTTCCCGCCATGGCAATATTTACAAGAGATTTCTGAAGCCAACTTCTTCTATCCTCGTAATCAGCAAACACGCGCTCTTTTGTTGCAATATATGCTTCCAAATCAAGAAGCGTCATAAACCAGTCTTCTGAACACAAATTTTTATGAAGACGCTCTAGGCGTTCCTCATTTCCAAGAGAAATAAATTCTGGACTTATTAAGAAATCAACAAGTGGTTTAATCTCAGGTTTCTCATAAAACTCTTGTACTTTGTAACCCTTGCACTCATAGAGATTTACAACCTCATCGCTTGATGCCCCAAACGTGTAAATGTTTTTCTCGCCTACCAAATCGGCAATCTCTACATTGGCACCGTCAACTGTGCAAACGGTAACAGCACCGTTAAGCATAAACTTCATGTTGGAAGTTCCAGAAGCTTCCTTAGAAGCCAGTGAAATCTGCTCTGAAATTTCAGCTGCCGGAATAACGTGTTCAGCAGCAGTAACGTTGTAGTTTTCAATCATTATCACCTGAAGATATGGTGAAACATCTGCATCGTTAGCAATCAAAGATGAAAGAACAAGAATTGCATGAATGATATCTTGAGCAGCTACGTATGCCGGTGCGGCCTTTCCGCCAAAAATGACAGTAATAGGATGCTTTGGTAGATGGCCGGACTTGATATCAAAATACTTCCAAATCAAATAAAGCAATAGCATTTGCTGACGTTTATATTCGTGGAAACGCTTTACCTGAACATCAATAATGGAACCATCATTAACTTTTACATTTTGATTATCCTGCAAAAACTTGCTCATTCTATCTTTAGCCGCTTGTTTTATCTCCTGAAGTTTATTAAGAACCTCATCGTTATTTCGATACGCTAAAAGTTCTTCAAGATGAGCAGATGCTCTCCAACTATCACCTAACAACGCATCAAGATACTCGGCAAGTTCAGGATTACAACCCATTAACCAGCGACGGAAGGTAATTCCATTGGTCTTATTAGAAAACTTTTCTGGATACAAATCAAAGAACGGTTTAAGTTCTGTCTCTTCCAAAATCTTAGTATGAAGTGCCGCAACGCCATTGATACTAAAACCGTAATGAATGGCAAGATTAGCCATGTGAACTTTCTCATCAATGATGATTTGTACACTTGGATCAGAGATAGTACTACGAATATGTTCATCAAGCTTTGTAATAATCGAAGCAATCTTTGGAGAAACTTTCTCGATAAATTTAAGAGGCCACTTCTCAAGAGCTTCTGCCAAAATCGTATGATTTGTGTATGCGACAAGTGAAGAAACAATATCTACAGACTCTTCAAACGAAATCCCGTATTTCTCGGTCAAAATACGAATGAGCTCTGGAATTACCATTGTAGGATGCGTGTCGTTAATCTGAATAACAACATAATCAGCCAAATCATAAACATTGCTGCCACGCTCAATTGCCTCTTTAACAATCAACTGCGCAGCATTAGAAACCATAAAATATTGCTGATACACACGAAGAAGCTGGCCGTCTTCGTCTGAGTCGTCAGGATACAAAAATAACGTTAAATTCTTTTTTAAAGCAGTCTTATCAAAATCAATTGCGTCATCAGAGACTAATGATTCGTCAACGGTTTGCAGATCAAACAAACGAAGTCTGTTTTTCTTTTCTCGACAATATCCCAATACATCAATGGAATAGAGTTTAGACGTTACCGAAAAATCCCTAAATTCCACGGTAAATGACGTTTTTTCATCTTCAAGCCATTTATCATCAGAAACCCAAGCATCCGGAACAGTAGTTTGTTGTCTATTTAAAAACTTCTGGTGAAAGAGGCCAAAATGATACATAAGTCCCACACCATCACCTGGCAAACCAAGTGTTGACATAGAGTCTATGAAACATGCTGCCAATCGACCAAGACCGCCGTTTCCAAGTGAAGGCTCAACTTCAAGCTCTTCGACGTCTTCTAGCGAATGACCAGCCTTAGAAAGCTGCTCTTTTACCTCGTTATAAATACCCAAATTAATGAGATTGTTTGAAAGCAATTTTCCAATGAGAAACTCTGCAGAAATGTAATAGAGTCTCTTCTTACCATTGTTTAACGGTAGAGCATCCGACTTACTCTTAACCACTTGAAGCAGTAATTCAAAAACTTGACTGTCAGTAATATCAGACAGTGGTTGACCAAATTGTTGAAGAGATAAGGTGTCTAAGTTCATTACTTCTCCTCTGTATACACCCTGAAGTACATCTCAGTAATAGTTCTTAAGAAATCCTCTGTATGACGCGTGATTGCCCCCTGCTTCATACGCCAGCACCAGTTACCGCCAACAGTAGCTGGGACATTCATACGCGCCGAATCATCTAAGCCGAGAAGATCTTGCATGGTGTGAATACAAGTATCGCTCACAGAAGCTGCAATTCCACGTGAAAGCGCCTCTTCAATCGGCTCATCTTTTGAACGGTGAAGATAGATGTCTGCCTGTTCACGCTCTCTATCAGTAGCCAGTGTCTCGTACCAACCGCGAGCAGTTGGATTATCATGCGTTCCCACGTAAGCAATGGTATTTACAGTATAGTTGTGAGGAAGATCTCTAGAATCATGCTTTCCGTCAAATCCGTATTGCAGGATTTTCATTCCTGGGAAACCAGTCTTTTCTCGCATGGCAATAAGCTCTGGCGTAAACAGGCCCAAATCCTCCGCAATAATCGGAAGTTTTCCAAGCTGCTTTTCTAGCTCCTTAAACAGCTCTAAATCTGGACCTTTTATCCATTTGCCTTCTCGAGCATCTGTGGCTCCATAAGGAATTTCCCAATACGCCTCAAAGCCTCTAAAATGATCGATTCGAAGTACATCAAACATCTCAAGATTTGTCTTCACTCGCCAAACCCACCATGAATAGTGCGACTTCTTCATATACTCCCAGTTATAAATGGGATTTCCCCAATATTGACCGGTAGAAGAAAAGTGATCAGGAGGAGTACCTGCAACCGCAATAGGTCTTCCTGTTTCATTTGTCTTAAACAGTTCTGGCTGTGCCCACATCTCAACAGAATCGCGTGAAACATAAATGGGAAGATCACCAATTATGAGTACTCCCCTTTTATTGGCATAAGACTTGACCTTTGCCCATTGAGTAAAAAAGAAATACTGAGTCATCTTGTGGTACAAAACTGACTTCTGAAGTTTCTTAATTTCTTTTGCAGTTGTTTCATTTCTTTGTTGGTAAAGATTTGGCCACTCCCAATAAGCTTTGTGTCCAAATTCTTCCTTTAATGACATGAACTCCGCATAAGGATCAAGCCACTCCGCCTGATCATGACAGAACTTTTCAAAATCATTAGGTATATCCTGCATAAACCTATCAAACGCACGATTAAGTAAGCGACGATGGTTTACAAAAAGTGCTCCGTAATCAACACAAGTCTTGCTTGTTCCAAAGAAAATATCTTCAAAGTCATCCGACTTTAAATAGCCAAGTTTCTCAAGATCTTTTAAATCAATATAGTAAGGGCTTCCTGCTGCTGCAGAGAAAGACTGATAAGGAGAGTCACCATAACTTGTAGTGGTAAGAGGTAAAACTTGCCAATACCTTTGTTTTGTCTTAACGAGAAAATCAATAAAATCGTAGGCTTCTTTGCCAAACGTACCAATCCCATATGAATTTGGAAGAGAAGAAACGGCCATAAGCACTCCGCTTGCTCGTCCCATAATTGCCTCTTTCACAAAAAGAGTACTGGCTTATCTCTTTCAAGATAAGCCAGTACAAAAAACTTTAATACTTAACTAGATTATCTTGCGTATTCTTGTCAAAGAGATGAACAGCATTATCTTCAAATTTAAACCACATCTCATCACCAATTTTGAGGTTTCGTTTTGCAAGTTCAGTTGCTGGCACGATAAGGACAAAATTACCATCATCAGTGTGAACATGAAGGTGAACTGTAGAGCCCATAAGTTCGCTTACCTCAAGATTACCCTTAAAGGCACCAATTTGATTTGGTTCAGTCAGATAAATCTGCTCAGGTCTGATACCAACAATAACGTCTGTTGCTGGTGAAGCAACCCAAGACTGTGCTAACAAATTGGCCATCTCGGGAGAAATTTCAAATGACATGTTTTCTGTCTCTACATGAAACTCATTGTCCACGCGAATAAGGTGCGCGTCAAAGAAATTCATTTGAGGCATGCCAATAAAACCAGCAACAAAAAGATTTGCAGGTCTGTTAAACACTTCTTGTGGAGTTCCGATTTGCTGGACAAAACCATCCTTCATGATAACAATACGGTCACCTAGAGTCATTGCCTCTGTTTGGTCGTGTGTAACATAGACAAAGGTTCCATTAACCTTCTGACGAAGCTTGATAATCTCTGTACGCATCTGATTTCTCAGTTTTGCGTCAAGATTTGAAAGCGGCTCATCCATCAAAAAGACTTTTGGATCGCGGACAATTGCGCGACCAATTGCAACACGCTGACGCTGACCACCAGAAAGAGCCTTTGGCTTACGATCAAGATATGCCGTGATACCTAGTGTTTCTGCAGCTGCACGGACCTTCTCGTCAATAACTTGTGGGTCAACCTTTTTAAGCTTAAGAGTAAACGCCATGTTGTCATAAACGGTCATATTTGGATACAAAGCATAACTTTGGAAGACCATTGCAATATCTCGATCTTTTGGTGCAACGTCATTAACAAGCTTTCCATCAATATAAAGATCACCGGCAGAAATATCTTCTAGACCTGCAATCATACGCAACGTAGTAGATTTGCCACAACCCGAAGGGCCAACAAGCACTACAAACTCGTGCTCCTTGATAGTGAGATTGAAATCTTGAACGGCAACAACGCCTTCTTCAGTCACCTCAAGATTGCTCTTTTTCTGCTCAGTTTTCTTACCAAAGAGAGACTTGCGCTTTTTCTCA
>JABZIF010000074.1 GCA_015258485.1 Atopobiaceae bacterium
ATTCCAATGATCTTCGTATTGATGTGTATCATGCATCGGGACCAGGTGGTCAAGGAGTAAATACTACCGATTCAGCTGTTCGTATTACACATATTCCAACTGGCACGGTTGTGACCTGTCAAAATGAGCGAAGCCAGCTTCAAAATAAGGCTGCTGCTATGAATATTTTGCGTAGCCGCCTTTATGAGATGGAGAAACAAAAACGTGAAGAAGAGCTCGATGAGCTCCGCGGACCAAAGCATGAGATTTCATTTGGTAATCAAATTAGAAGTTATGTTTTATATCCCTATCAGCTTATTAAAGATTTAAGAACTGGTGCGGAGACAGGTAATGTTGATGCAGTCCTTTCAGATGGAGATCTGGATCAGTTTATCATTGCATATCATCGTTGGAATATTGGAAGAAGGGACTAACGTGCAAGAAGTAACCTGGCAAAAGACCGTTAAAGAATTATCTTTCATTGTCTTAGGCTGTGCTATTTTTGCTGTTGGCCTTGATGTATTTGAGGTACCCAATGATCTTGCTGCAGGTGGTATTACTGGTTTTGCCACAGTTTTGAGGGCAGTGGCGGCAACATTTGGTCTTGATTTACCAGTAGGCATGCAAACTATTGTCATGAATATTGTTTTGATGCTCTTTATCGTACGCGGTGGGAACAGGAAGTATCTTGCAAAAAGTGTCATGGGGTTTTTAATCTCGAGTATTTTCGTTGATTTATTTGCCCCGTTTTTGCCAGCTCTTGGAACAAACGATCTCATGCTTGCCTCGCTCTGGGGTAGTGTGATTTGTGGTTTTGGCCTCGGTTTGGTATTTAGAGCTGGTGGAAATACAGGTGGAACCGATATTATTGCCCAAGCTATCTCAAAGCGTTTTTCGATTCCTTCTGGTACATCAATTATCATTGTAGATATGGCAATTATTATTGCTGCAATTCCTGTATTCTCATTAGAAAATGCACTATATTCCGTACTGGCAATTTTCATTACCGGTAAGATGATTGACTATGTTATTGATGGTCCAAAGTCTGAGCGATGTGCCTATATTATTTCTTCGAAACATAGTGATATTGCACACGAGATTCTTTATTCGCTTAATCGTGGTTGTACAGAACTTCAGGCTCGTGGCGTTTGGAGTGGGAGCGATAAGCCCGTTCTCATGTGTGTTCTTGGCCGCACAGAAACCATTCAACTTAAAACACTCGTTTCAGAGATTGATCCTCATGCGATTGTCTTTATTTCAGAAGTTCATGAGGCATTTGGCGAAGGATTTAAACCAATTGAGGGAATGGACAATTAAACTTTTATATAAAGGTCTAAATTAGATTGCCTTTTTCGTAAGAGGAAGGCGATTTTTATGTGAATGACCTGCGATACGTGTTTTATACCTGCGATTTTGGTAAAATATAATCTGTATCTGTCTCTTCGGAGTAAGAAAAGGAGCAACTGTGGCTAATCATTTCCGTACTGATGAGCAACAGGAGTCCTCAGCTGATAATCCATTTGAGGTAATTTCTCAGGATGATCTTAATCAGCCGGAACAGAAACAAGACGATACTTCTGTTTCAGCTGTTACAACGGACTTTTCTAACAATGTATCAACGACTCAAGTTGATGACAGCAAGGTATCAACAACTGACCCTTTTGCTTCTGGAGTAGAAGCTGTACATGTAGTAACTGCAGAGGAGCAAGATGATCCTCAGCAGGCCCCACTCGACAGGGCTCGTTTTTTTGCTGATTTGGCGCAAGACGCGCCACAGGTTGAGCGCACTGGTACTCCTACCATCTCATTAAAGAACGTTTCACTGATATATCCCTCTAGACCTGATAACGCTGCACTTGATGAAGTAAGTGCGGATATTTATCCGGGTGAGTTTGTCTTTGTTGTTGGACATTCTGGCTCTGGTAAATCGTCTCTTTTGCGTTTGATTACACGTGAGCAAAAAGCAACTCGTGGGCAGGTTATTGTTGCTGGTCAGGATCTCACACGCATGCGTAACTCAAAGGTTCCATATTTGCGTCGTCAGATTGGTACTGTATTTCAGGACTTTAAGCTTTTACCCGACAAAACAGTTTATGAAAACGTTGCTTTTGCACTTGAGTGTATCGGTAAACCTCGTTCTGTTGTTAATGTACAGGTTCCTGAGGTCTTACGCCTCGTTGGTCTTGGTCAAAAAATGGATGCTTATCCAGATCAGCTCTCTGGTGGTGAGCAGCAGCGTGTTTCTGTTGCTCGCGCTATGGTCAATCGTCCACCACTGCTTATTTGTGATGAGCCAACAGGTAACTTAGACCCTGCAATTTCTTTGGGTATTATGAAACTTTTGGACCGCATTAATCGCGCCGGTACCACAGTGGTTATGGCAACTCACGACCGCGAGATGGTTGACTCTATGCGTAAGCGTGTTATTGCGCTTGAGGCTGGTCGTATTGTTCGCGATCAGGAGAAGGGAGGCTATGGTTATTATGGGGCTCTCTAATTTTGGTTATTCGTTCCGTGAAGCTGGTAGTCACTTTAGAAGGAATTGGTCAACTGCACTTGGTGCTGTTGTAACAATTTTCTTATCGTTATTTATTATTGGACTCTTTGTCCTTGGTTCTGCATTAATTGAGAACATGGTAGGAAGTGTCGAGAATCGCGTCACTATTCAGGCATTTTTGTCTGATGATGCTGATCAGTCTGCTGTTCAGGCATTTCAAAAGCAGATTCAGGGTTGGAATAATGTCGAGTCGGTAACATATAAAAGTAAAGATCAGGCTCTTGAGGAGTATCGCACTACGATGAGCTATCGCAATGCTTCAGATGCTGTTGCCGCTCTTGATGGTCAAAATCCAATTCCTGCATCATTAGTTATTAAGCTTACTGATCCAAAAGATGTCCAGGACGTGGCTCAGCGTATTGCATCTTCATCAGATTTTGCGGCTATTGCTGATAACAAAGATAATCCATCTGGAGACGTTCAGTATGGACGTGAAACAGTTGAGCGTTTATTTAGCGTAACCTCATATATTCGCGTTGGCGCTATCGCTCTTGTTGGTTTATTAATTTTTGTTGCCTTTGTCTTTATCAATAACACTATCCGTTTGGCAATTAATGCTCGTCGTCGTGAGATTGCAATCATGCGTCTTGTTGGTGCCTCAAATAGCTTTATTCGTGGACCATTTTTGATGGAAGGCGTATTAGAAGCAGTTATCGGCGCACTTCTCGCCATTGTTGTGTTGGTGGTTGGAACACATATGTTGCTTCCCGTTATTGCAAAGAGTATGACGTTTTTGACTTTTGCTATTCCGTCTTACGTTATTTGGGCTATGAGCGGTTTGCTGTTACTTCTTGGTTTGTTGCTTGGTCTTTTCGGCTCTGCAATTGCAATGGGACGATATCTCAAAGCGTAGGTCATTTGTCTAAGTTGAGCATATAAACATCAATTTAGAAAGTAATTATAATTATATATTGCAAGGTAAGACCCCGTGAAAACCGTTCGCGGGGTCTTTTTGCGTTGAAAGGTATTTACTAACGTGCAGGTAAGATGATATTTTGAAAATTGACATAAGGCCACGTACTTAGGTGGGGAACAAGTATGGAGACCAATCTACATAAGTTTCGGGCGTTTGCATCGGCAGCGTACCATAGCAGTTTTACCGTAGCTGCAGAAGAGTTAGGATGTACCCAATCATCAATTAGCCGCATGATGGCAAGCCTCGAGCAAGAATGGAGCATTAGGCTGTTCAATCGCCATGGCGGTTACGTGAGTTTAACACCAGAAGGTAAGTCACTTTTACCAGTTGTTGAAGAGCTATGTCAGGTGTATAGCAAGTTAAAAAATCAGGTTAATCGAGTTAGTGCTGTTGAGATGGGGAATTTAATTATTGCAGCACCGTCGAGCTTTCTTTCAAGAGCTTTGCCGGGATATCTTAAGCGATATATGAACGATCATCCTCATATTAAGCTTGAAGTCATTGAGTGTACCTATGGAGAAGCCCTCAGACTTATTAGTAAAGGTAAGGTTGATATTGGCTTTACCATGACTCGCGCTACCGAAAAAGGGTTAACTTCAACACTTTTTGATCATGACGAAGTTGTTGTAGTGTCTCAAAAAGGACATTACAACAAAAGTTGTAAAAAAATCCCAGTTAAACGTCTTATTGAAGAACCTTTTATTGTTGATATAGAAACTGCACCTTTACTTCAGAAGCAATTAAAAAATGCCCATATGACATTTGCTTCTTCAGATTCCTTCACTATTTTATCTATGGTTGAATCAGGTATTGGCGTCAGTCTTCTTCCATTAGAGGCAACTAAAAATTCAAACTTTGATATTGATGTACATCATCTTGAAACACCTGTACATCGTAACGTATTTATTACCCATCGTATAAAAGGTGAAATGTCTTTTACAACAGAAGAATTTTTGAAGTACTTGCTTTAATTTTGTTTAAGTTTTGTAACACGTTAACTATTTGAAAAACGCATAACTGGTATTAGATTTTGGAAAAGTAATAAAAAGATTTAACTACCGCTCACCGTTAGAGCATCTCCGCTTACGGCTTTGAAACATTGATGAATACCTCAATTCCTTTTCTGACATGAAGTTGGATGTAACTATAAATGTAACAAGTTTCGTCTGATTTTTTGGAGAGGAGTGGGACATGGCAGAGAATGCTACAGCACCTGAAATGCAAAAGTCGTTGAGCTTATTCAACTTCTTTACTATCGGATTTGGTGCAATCATCGGCACTGGATGGGTGCTCCTGGTGGGCGATTGGATGGTTCTTGGTGGAGGACCATTCCCCGCAATGATTGCATTTGCAATTGGTGCAATTTTCCTTGTACCAATTGGAATGGTCTTTGGCGAACTCACAGCAGCTATCCCTATTTCAGGCGGCATCATTGAGTACGTTGACAGGACATTTGGCCGTCCGTTGGGCTTCTTTACTGGTTGGATGCTCCTTTTGGGCAACGCTCCTTTATGTCCTTGGGAAGCAATTGCAATTTCTACGCTTCTTACTGACCGTTTTGGCGCATTCCCTGTTCTTTCTTGGCTGAGGTCCGTTAAGCTGTACACCATTCTTGGTGCCGATGTTTACTTATGGCCAACAGTCATTGCTCTTTGCTTTGCTATTCTAGTTATCTTTCTTAACTTCAAAGGTGCTGGTGCAGCAGCCAAGCTTTCAAGCTTCCTTACCAAGGCGCTTTTGACTG
>JABZIF010000075.1 GCA_015258485.1 Atopobiaceae bacterium
TCTGCAAAGTCGAGGTTAATCAGACCAGGAACAGTAATGAGGTCGGTAATACCCTGAGTGCCCTGGCATAAAACATCGTCAGCCATGCGGAAAGCCTCAAGCATAGTGGTCTTCTTCTCAGAAAGATCAAGCAGGCGATCATTAGGAATAACAATAAGCGTATCAACATTATCAGAGAGTGTCTTAATACCATCTGCAGCAGAGCCGTAACGGCGGCGACCCTCAAATGAAAATGGCTTAGTTACTACGCCAACAGTAAGTGCACCTACATCGTTTTTAGCAATATCTGCAACAACGGGTGCAGCACCAGTACCGGTACCGCCTCCCTCTCCTGCGGTAATGAAAACCATATCAGCACCAGCAAGAGCAGCTTTAATTTCATCGCGACTATCCTCGGCAGCTTCTTTACCAACCTCTGGATTAGCTCCTGCACCAAGACCCTTGGTGATATCAGTTCCAATGTGAACCTTAATATCAGCGTCAGAAATTGCGAGAGCTTGTGCATCGGTGTTTACCGCAACAAACTCAACACCACGAATACCTTCTTCAATCATGCGGTTGACAGCATTTGTTCCGCCGCCACCAACTCCTACTACCTTGATAACTGCAAGATAGTTGTTAAGGGTATCGGTGTCCTTAATCATGTTCTCCTCCTTGAGGCACCTTCTGTGCCCGTCTGTCCCGGAGCGCGACTGCGCTTAGACTACGTATATGCGCCCGCAGAACCGCTGTATAAACCCTAAACCTCAAGTTAAGGCTTACGCTTCATGCAAAGCGGGGTATATTTGCACAAATAATAGGAGCAAGTCAAATAATATGAAGAAATTATGAAAAAGATAGGTAAACGGTAGGAATAATTTCCTAAACGGCATGTTAACCTACGAAACTCCAGAGCCTGATTGAACGTTTCCTGTTGAAACGCGCCTATATGTTGGACTTGCCGGCGTCCTTACATTCAAGTAGGTAAGCTCACCGGGGAATTGCTTAAGCATTGCGAGAATGACTTTCTCTTTATCAGCAATCTGTGTTGGAGCGCCAAGCGCAACTTGTACACCGTTAGACAACGTTACCGAAATACCATCAACACTACTGGCGGAATAATTCACAATTTGAGATTTTAACTCAGATGAAAAAGTATTTTGGTACTGCATAACTGCAAGAATTTCTGCATCTGTTGTAGGAGCTCCTGCTACAGGAGAAACTGTTGCGGGAACGTCAGTTATAAGCAACTCGCCTTCCGAAGATGCTTTCTCAAGCGCAACTGTAGAAGTTGTCTTTCCTTCAGGTACATTTAGCTGGCTTTCCTCGAGCCAAATATTACCTTCTCCTAAGTACCACGCAACTGAACCAGACGAGAGTGCCACAAGAGCGGTAACCTTACGCTCAGTAATAGTTATCTTAAGCGTATTAGGAAACTGCTTCTCATACGTTGCAGATGCAATCCAGGGATCTTTTTGTAGCTCTTCCGTAATCAAAGATTCATCCATATTAAGAAGAGTAGTTCCCTCTTCTACTGCAATAAGCTTTTGAATCTGCTCATTTGTGACATGCTCTGTAGGTTCAACTTGAATATTCGTAATAGCAAAAATAGAAGAAGACCGTAAGAATAGAAAGGCAACCCCTAATACAATTGCTAAAACTATTAAACTAACAAAAATTATTCTCACTGTTTTAAACGAAGCCTTCTTGGAATGCTTTATTCGTTCAGCTCGTGCTTGAGATGCTGTTTTTGCGGTACTGTTTAGTCTCTTAGAAGATGATTTTTGGGCAGCGTTCTTTTTCTTATCAGTATGTACTTTACCAGCCTGTCCTTTTGATTTAGAAGCGCTTTTGATAAAAGATGGCATCTTAGTCTTCTGAGACAAATCAGAAGAAGCTACCCTCTTGGTCCCTTTTCTACGTGTTGTATGTTTTGAAGTATCTTCTGCCATACTTATCCTATGCCCCAAAACCTAAAAGTTTAACTTCAGGCTGAAGATTAATATCAAACTTCTCTTTAACAGCATCATGAGCCTTTTTCATAAGAGAAATAACATCTTGAGCTGTTGCGTGACCATTATTAACAATAAAGTTTGCATGAATTTCAGAAATTTGGGCATCCCCCACAGAAACACCTTTGAGTCCACATTGATCAATAAGAGCGCCGGCAGATTGATTACCTGGACTCTTGAATACAGAACCACAACAAAGTTTTCCTATCGGCTGTGTATTTCTTCTTCTCTGTAATAAAGTATCCATCCCCAAAGCTACCTTTGGCCGATTTGATAAAACTAACGAAAAAGTGGACTCGAGGATAATCTCATCAGGAGCAAACGTAGTATAACGATATCCCCATTCAACTTCAGAAGCATTATACCGAACTAACCCAACATCTGGCTTATATACAACACAATCCTTTACTACTTTTCCAATCCACTCATGCCGTGTCCCCGCGTTCATTGAAAGAGCACCGCCAACAGTACCTGGGATACCTGCGCACATTTCAAGCCCAGAAAGACCAGCTTTCATTGCTTCATTGCAAACGCGCGCCATAAGAGCACCTGCACCAGCCGTAAGCAAGCCATCTTCATTCACAGAGATAGAGCCAAGCTCTTTATCAAGCACAATTACGCATCCGTTATATCCAGCATCAGAAACAAGAACATTTGAGCCCTTTCCAAGAAGAACCCAATCTACGCGTTCTTGTGCCAATACCTCAAGCACCCGAACAAGCGCAGTATGACTATGAACAGCCGCAAAAAGTGCAGCGTTGCCACCGATTCTATAAGAAGTATGATGACTCAACGGTTCGTCTTGCTTGATTGTGGCATCAAGCGCCCCCGAAAGACTCAAATATGCATTAAATAAACTCACAGTAAACCCTAATTATTTGCTAGTCGTTCCTGAAGTGCGCGAATAAACATGGGTCCGATTTGCGTAACATCACCTGCACCTTGAGTGATTAAAAGATCTCCTGGTTTAACCGTGTCAAGCAAATCTGCAATAAGATCTCGTCGTGAAGGAATGTACTTCACATCAGAAACAACATGAGCTTCTTTAACCTTAGTAGAAACAATCTTTCCAGAAACACCAGGGATGGGTAATTCTCCTGCCGAGAAAACATCCATAACTCTTAACACATCAATACCATCAAAAGCATGAGCAAATGAATCTGCTAAACTTTGCGTCCTAGTGTAGCGATGTGGTTGAAAGACAACAACAACGCGCTTAAAACCTAAAGGAAGTGCTGCTGACATAGTTGCAGCAATCTCTGTTGGATGATGTCCATAATCATCAACAACCGTAATGCCATTGATATCGCCTACATGAGTAAAGCGACGTCGTGCTCCTTTAAACTGTGAAAGCGCATGTGCTGCGGCATCAAGATCAAAACCAAGTGTATCTGCAACGGCAATTGCTGCTGTTGCGTTAGAAACATTGTGCTTTCCTGGATTTGCAGGAAGTACTACTGAAATAGTTTGACCAGATGGGGTTTTAATTGTCAGAGGATTTTCAATTCCTGTTTTTCTCTCCTCTTGTTTGCACACAAAATCGCATGTATCTGAAAAACCGTACGTTACCACACGCCGCCCTGTTGATTGTGCAAGTTCAATATAATGTGGGTTATCACCATTAATAACAACAGTCTCATCTTTATCAAGAAGACTCATAAACTCACAAAAGGTTTTCTCGATATTTTCTAATGAACCGTAATGATCAAGATGATCTGCCTCAATATTAGTAATAACAACAACACTTGGATTTAAAAACATGAACGAACCATCAGACTCGTCAGCTTCACACACAAAATAATCTCCGTTGCCATTCCTACCATTAGTGTCATATCCCTCAACTACACCACCAATAAGAAAGGATGGATCAGATCCCAGTTTATCAAGCATGGTTGCAATCATAGATGAAGTTGTAGTTTTACCATGGGTACCTGCAACAGCAATAGTTTTAAGACCACGAGAAAGATATGAAAGCATCTTAGCACGAGGCCAAATAGGAATGGACAACTCCCTTGCACGAATCACTTCCGGATTGGTCTCGGGAATTGCTGTTGATGTGACAATGACATCAGGCTTAACCGAATCAATAGTAACCGCCGTGTGTCCAATAGTTACTGAAATACCCGCATCCTCAAGCTCACGTACATAATGTGAACTCTTCAAATCAGAACCTGTTACAGTGCAACCACGCTCGTGCAGTACCAAAGCAATACCGCTCATGCCTGCTCCACCGATTCCGATAAAATGTGCACGCGAGATGATCTTCTCGCTCATGGAGTCTGCCATAAGAGAGCCTTTCCAAGATAAACGAACTAGAGTCTTAGCAAACTAATACATGTTTACTCTAACGCAATTCATGCGTTTTAAGCTCCACAAGTAACACTTTCTACAGCGTCAGCAACAAGAGATGCCGCACGTCGCTGATCAAGTGCTGCCGCAGCTACAGCAAGTTTTTTGCGCTCGGAGGGTTTATCGATAAGTTCAAAGAGGGCTGACGAGAAATGCTCTGTTCCCACCTGATCATCTGGAATCAATAGTGCAGCACCAGCATCAGAAAGTAGATGCGCATTAGTAGTCTGGTGATCTGCTGTTGCAAACGGATAGGGAATCAAAATACTAGGCAACTCAAGCGCAGCAATCTCTGCCACCGAAGAAGCTCCTGAGCGAGAAACCACTACATCTGCGGCCGCAAGAACAGCTCCCATATTAGAGATGTATGGCTTAATCTCCCAACGAGAAGTTTCCTTTGCAGATAAAGACATGCGTGAAATTACCTCTTCATAAAGTTCTTTACCTGTTGACTGAATGATATGCAATTCTTGCCGTGCAAGTAATTCTTCTTTAAGAGCCACAAATGTCTCGTTAATACTGCGAGCACCAAGGCTACCACCAAAAACAACCAATAAAGTTTGGTCATCATGAATACCAAGCTCTTGTCGAGAAGCAGTTCTATCTGCTGATAAAACACTTTTTCGTACAGGATTTCCCGTAACAATAATGTTTTGAGGATTGGATACGTGATTTTCAAAAGCCTTCTGGGCACCTGGAAATGCTACACAAACTTTTGCAGCGTTTTTAGCAGAAACTCTGTTTGCCAAACCCGTTACTGAATTCTGTTCATGAATCAAATAAGGAATATGCA
>JABZIF010000076.1 GCA_015258485.1 Atopobiaceae bacterium
GAGCGCTATGCAAAAGTACTTCTGGCGAGAAACCCCCGCACACCACTACCCCACTTCTTATAGACACCTACTCTCCACCCGACAGCTCAACCTTCCTCGGGCAAAACTACTTGGCGGAGATCCAATCATGCCAAGTATCTTTCCTTCTGTAGGACATGCGGGTCTGCGATTGCGTCTAGCAGATAGGTTTTCTCGCAAACCCGAGGCTCCCCCATAAAGAAAAAGACCGGTAAAACACCGGTCTCTCAAGAGAGCTGTTTTGTTACAACATAATTAGTTTACGCTGTGATGTAGCGCAGGATTCTTAGATAAGCACTCATTACAAATACCTGTAAAGCACAAGGCGTAAGAGTCAATCTCACCACAAGAATCCTTGGTAAGGCTGGTAAGATCCTTCAGAACAGGTCCATCTACATCAAAGACGCGACCGCATTCATGACACTGAAAGTGGGCGTGCTCAGTTGTGGTTGGATCAAAGCGGGAGATATTATCGCCAGTATTAACAACCTGGAGCTCACCTGCATCAACAAGCTGCATAAGGTTGCGATAAACGGTTCCAAGAGAGATATTCGGTAACTCCTCTCTTACTGCCGCATACACGCTATCTGCTGTTGGATGATCATGGCGACCTTCCATATATGTTCGAATTGCCTCACGCTGCTTACTGTAACGCACGATAACCTCATTAAATAGTAAGTGTTACTGATTATTAGATACGTTAACACTAAATATCTATATGTTGCAACAAAAGCTCACGTTTATGCATCAAGAAAACCTCGTTATACACAATCTACCTCTGATTTTTCAGTTTGGAGGCACGTATGTTTATCACAAAATCCTCAAAACCTAAGAAAAAAATAACTGCGCAGAAATGCTCTCTTGCTTCTGCTTTTCACTTTTGGTTTATTCCCCTATTGATTGGAGCTCTTTTACTTAGCCATCTTTTACTAAAGCCTGCTCACAAACTTGCCTTTGCCCAAGATCCTTCTTTTACTGTTGCCCAAAGAGAAGATTTTCCCGGTGGACAACAAATTCCCATGTGGACCGCTAGCGATGGCACTTATCTCTACTGTGGAGACGAGTTTAATCACTACGGTGCATGGCCAGGGGCAACTGGAAGTATAGTTGACCCACAATCTTATACAAAACTTACTTCAGCTACCGGCGCTCGTGGTGGAACTTATACAGATGAGCAACTTCGAGCTATCGACTACATCATTTATCACGGAGCTACTGCTTCCCAAGAGAAAGATGTTTATGGCTATACGGGTTGGAAAGCGCGAGCTATCACACAGTTTGCGCTTTGGGCTGTTATGCGCGGTGAAGCTCATGCCCTTGCGGTTAGCGTCCCTCAAGAAGAACTCCATCAACCAATTGAGAGATTCTACACCGATGCCATGAACTACGCCCACAATAACAGCGGCGGTCCAGAGAACGGAATTGCAAAGCTTTTTGTACCCGCAGGTGACAAACAGGTCCTATTTTTCTTCGGAGAACAATCTGGCTCTCTCAAGATCACTAAAAACTCCTTATTACCTGCTATTACTTCCAATAATGAGCATTACGCCTTAGAAGGCGCTGTCTACGGAGTATATTCCGATGAAGGTTGTACCAATCTTCTTGGTAGCCTCACGCTTGATGCATCTGCATCCGCAAGAATCGACGGACTGCCTGTTGGATGTGTATATGTAAAAGAAACCTCTGCTCCAAAAGGTTTTCTTCTTGATCCAACCGTTCACACCGTAGAAATAAAAAACCAAGAAGAAAGCACTCTCACGGTTACCGACACTCCTATCGGAGACTTCAATCTACGCATTTCAAAACAAGACTTCGACCACAGTTCCAGCCTCGATGAGGGCAACCAAGCAGAGCAACAGGGTGCTTCTCCCCAAGGAAACGCAACGCTGCAAGGTGCACTTTTTAAAGTAACCTATAGCGGATCCTCCGAAACAACGTTAAGAACATGGGTTTTCTCGACCGACGCCCAAGGCTTTACTTCTTTTGATACAGACCATAAGGTCTCTGGAGATGACCTTTTTACTCTTGGCGAGAAACCCTGGCTTCCTCTGGGGTATTATCAAATCGAAGAAATTCAAGCACCTAAAGGTTATAAACTTCCAGAACTTTCATTTCAAACTTGGAAACTATCAAGCCAAAATGGGAATCTTGTCTGGACAAACCTCTCTAGTGGAAAAGAAAGTTCTTCATCTGGGCACTCATTCTTTTTTAAAGATGAAGTAATAAGAGGGAACCTTAAGATTAAGAAAATTGGACACACTTCTCTAAGTTCATCCGATGGTTATTCTGAAATAAAAGAAATGCCAAGTCTAAAGGGTGCCAAAATTGAACTTACTAATAACTCCACTCAACCTGTTTTCTATCAAGATAAATGGGTTGCTCCTCACGAAGTTGTCACTACAGTAGAAACAGATGAATCTGGCGTTGCTGCAATTAAAGACCTTCCATTTGGTTCCTATTCACTTAAAGAAGTACTAGCTCCAACAGGTTACTCTCTCAATACAGAATGGAATCCAACGGTTACCCTTACTTCTGAAGAGACTATAGAAGCGCCCGAACTTATTGATGAGAGAATTGCTCTACAAACAATGCTTGTAGACACTTCAGGGTCTAAAACTCCCAAATATACTGAGATATTAAATCTTGTTGATCACATCAAATATGAAGGTCTCACTCCAGGAGAAGAGTATGAAATTACTGGAGAACTCTATGAAACAAAACAAGTCCAAGAAGGTGCAGCAGAGCCTATCGCTCGCGGGACTGTCCGTTTTAAAGCTTCTACCTCATCGGGAGAAGCCGCTGTTCCTTTTTCTGTAAGGACTGCTTCTCTTGAGGGTAAGGAAGTTACTGCCTACGAAACAATCTCAAAAGACGGAGAAAAGGTTGCTTCGCATACCGACAGTCACTCTGAAGCTCAGACTATTCGTGTAGCCCCTAAGCCCCATCTTCCCGGAACAGCAGATAATGCTTACGAAGTTCCTCTTTTATTCGCTCTGGCAGGCACGTTACTCATTGGATGTACTCATTTATTTGCTACAAAAATAAGACGTCTTTTTTGATTATGTGATCTCCTCTTAAAACTAAAACAAAGAAGGGGTAGAAATCTCTACCCCTTCTTAAAAACCTGTACTGATTGCTTGTTCGTTTATGAGCGTCTAATAAGCTCGGTAACAAGGGCTGCAGCGTCAGCACACTGATCAGCACTAACGTTCTCACGAACATCAGAGGCAGTACGGCTAAACGCAGGAAGACCGTCCTCATTCATTCCCATCAAAGTAACAGAACGAACTGAATTCTGCATTGCAGGAGTTGCATCAGTGGTTCCCCAGTCAAATGAACTCTGCTCAACATCAATATGAAGATCAGTTGCAATAGTAGAGAGGAGTCGAGTCATTCTACGATCAGCACGACGAACATTACCAATTCCCTCATTCTTAAGAATAGAGAGCGAACCAGCGCCAACACAATCAAGGTTGATGAGGAAAGCACCACGAATATCAGTTCTGTGCTTTGCAAGGAACTCTTTCATGCCTGCGTGATCAAAATCAGATGCACCGAGTGCAACAAACCAAATGTCATGCGAAATGAGCTCATCATCAGAAAGTGAAAGAACAGCATTACGAAGATCGTCCTCAGAGATGGCAGATGCATCCTCAGAGTCATCTTCTTCACGATTTTCTGCAGATGGAGCTGCCCCTCCCTTCCAGTCATCTGATGGCCCATCGTTGCGTCCAAAAAGCCTGAAAGAACGACGCTTGGCCTCAGGAGTCTTTGCGTCTTGTGTCTCCGTTAGACTCTCATCAGCTGAAATGGTGTCAAATGGACCCTCCGCATCTTCGGTTTCAGGAGTAGGTGCAGGTGTTGAAGCTGGAACATAATGAGGAGCTAACTCAGAAAATGGAGCCAGTGGATCCACGGCATCGCCGGAAGGATCAGGTAGGTCAAAAAGTGATGCGCGACGAGCAAAATCGTTTTTAGAATGGAGCTCATGCGCTTCTTCAGACTGTACTAACGTTGCGTTTGCATCTGCAGACTCATGAACCTGCTTCATGGTTGCATTAAGTTCATCATCAACAGAGTCATAAACAACAGTATTGTCAGATGCAGCATCCTCAGCCTGTTCTTCTTCTGTTGTGGCATTTACAGCTTCCGCAACATCATCAAGAGATGCGGTCTGACTGGCACCAGTAGTGTCATAAGCAACGTAGCTTACTTCGCAATCCTTAGGAAGAATGCCCAATGAATTGAGAACTTCCTCGCCATGACGAACGCCTTCCACCTCATCAGGCTCTGGGATAAGCGCAGCAGCATCTCCTGCAAAGTGATGAATGACCTCAGGACGATGTCCAGTAGGACGAACGTTTTCGAGAATACCAAGAAGAGCTGCAACCGAAGACTTATTGTTGTTTGCGCCGATAGTACATGGCGCAAAACGCTCTGCGATAGTTGCAATAGATAGTGCAACAAGCGGAAGAGCTGAAAGAATACCAACAATCCAGAAGAAGATACGAACTGAATCAGGAAGGAAACGAAGAATCTGAACAAAAGTAGCAACAAATACAGCAACTACACACCAACGTGCATACCTTTGTGCAAGAGGTACGTACTTCGCAACAGGAGACTCAACAAGGAAGTTTGTATGTGGAGAATCATAATGAGCAACGATTACGATTGGACGATTGCCTTTTGCAACAAGCTCACCGGTAGCCTCATGCTTAGCGACAACATTCTGACTTCTAATGGAAGATCCAAATGTACCGAGAACGTCATTACCAAAATACTTAAGACAAGTGAGTGCACCAAAACCAACAACAAGCAAAACACCAAAAACAATGAGTGCTACGTTACTAGTTCCTGCAAAAATAATGCCAATGAAGAGGAAAATTAGATAGACTGAATAGCCAAGACTCTTAATAGACTTAGCATCAAATTCTTCAATGGTTGCTTCAAGTCCGTGAATTTTCATTTCTTCAGCAATAGTTTGAGCAGCCTGAAGCTCCTCTTGGCTACCGGCAGGAGCAATATCAATTTGC
>JABZIF010000077.1 GCA_015258485.1 Atopobiaceae bacterium
AGCTATGAAGGAAACACCAGCTGTCATGCCTCATCTTCATCTTGCGGTTCAAAGCGGATCTACACGCGTTCTCAAGAAGATGAACCGTAGTTATACGCGAGAAGAGTACCTTGATGTAGTTTCTCGCCTTCGCGCAGCTATTCCAGGACTGGCGCTTTCAACTGATATTATTGTTGGCTTCCCAGGAGAGACCGAGGAAGACTTTGAGGAAACGCTTTCTTTGGTCAAAGAAGCAGGTTACTCTTCTGCGTACACTTTTATTTACTCTAAGCGTCCAGGAACTCCTGCAGCAAAATATGAGGACAATACGCCTCATGAGGTCATCCAAGAGCGCTTTGACAGACTTGCAGAGCTTGTTGCTCAGCAGGCGCATGAAGCCAATCAGATAGATCTGAATACTACGCAGGCAGTTCTTGTCGAGGGGACCTCTAAGCGTGATGATTCCGTTATGGTGGGACATAGCGAGAAGAACCAAACAGTTCACTTCAATTTGCCAGAAGGCTACACGTCAGAAGATCTTATCGGAAAAATTGTTGATGTTCATATTGATGAGGCTCGTACTTGGTACCTGCGTGGAACCATGGAGTCTGATCCACGATGAGCTCTTATGGCTCGGTCATCTGTATTGTGGGTCCTACTGCTTCGGGCAAAAGTTCCTTATCTGAGCTGGTAGCAAAGAAGCTTAAGACCTCTGTCATTTCTGTTGACGCAATGCAGGTCTACCGTGGCATGAATATCGGTACCGCTAAAACTCCTGTTGAGGAGCGAGAAGTTCCTCTTCTGATGGTAGATTGTGCCAACATCTCAGAAGAATATTCTGTTCAGATGTTTCAGGTGGCAGCTCGCACAGAAGCTCATAAGCTTATAGATGCTGGTAAAGTTCCCGTATTTTGTGGCGGAACGGGCCTCTATCTTGATTCGATTATTGATCAGATGGAGTTTCCTTCTGGATCAATTAAGTCTCTAGTACGAACTCGCTATGAAAAGCTTGCAGAAGAACTTGGTGCAGAGGGCTTGCACGATCTTCTCGCTACAAAAGATGCAGCAAGTGCAGAGCTCATTCACCCAAATAACGTACGACGCGTTGTAAGGGCTTTAGAGCTCTTAGAAGAAGGCAAGTCGTATGCTACTCATCATAAGGGTCTAAAGGCTCATACACCGTATTTTGACGCTCAGATATGGGGTCTTGCGATGGATCGTCAGCGACTGTATGAGCGAATCAATTTCCGAGTTGATCTTATGTTTGAACAAGGACTTGTTGAAGAGGTTCAGAGACTTATTGAGGCTGGTTTATCTGAGCACTGTACGGCTGGTCAGGCAATTGGCTACAAAGAGTTCTTTGCGTACTTTGCAGGGGAGCAATCACTTAAGCAAACGTGTGAGCATATTAAGCAGCACACCAGACAGTATGCTAAGCGGCAGATTTCTTGGCTTAAACGCGATGGTCGAGTCAGGTGGCTTGATATGGATCAACTTACACCTGAAGATGCACTTAAAATGATTATTGCGCAGTATTCTGACGTACAATGTTAGTAGGAAGCATCAAAATCTAACGTATTACCTTGTCTTAGATAGGGAGTTTATGGGTCGATTTGTTCCATTTTCAACTGCTCCAAAAGTCGAACGCGCAATTCTTGTAGGCGTTGATTACGGCAAAAGTGATTGGTCACTTGAAGAATCAATGGACGAGTTGGAACGACTGACGCAAACTGATGGCGCTGAAGTCTTTATGCGTATTACGCAGAAGCTTGATGCTCCTGTGCCTAAGACGTTTATTGGTAAAGGTAAAACAGAAGAGCTTATTTCTCTTGTGAAAAACACCAATACTGATGTGGTCATTTTTGATGATGAACTTACACCTTCTCAGCAATCTAATTTAGAGAAACTGCTTGGTGAGCCGGTTAAAGTTATTGACCGTACAGCGCTTATTCTTGATATCTTTGGTATTCACGCTCGCACTAAAGAAGGTCGACTTCAGGTACAGCTTGCGCAGCTCCAGTACGTACTTCCAAGGCTTCGCGGCATGTGGAGTCATCTTGTGGGAGAGCAAACTCGCGGTGGTATTGGTAGTCGTTTTGGTCAGGGTGAAAGTCAGCTTGAGGTTGACCGTCGTCTTATAAGAAAGCGCATTTCAACCCTTAAAAATGAGCTTAAACAGCTTGGCCAAAGGCGAGAAGTTCAGTCTAAGTCCAGATGGAATTCTGGTACTTTCAGTGTTTCATTTGTTGGTTATACCAATGCAGGTAAATCTACGCTTTTGAATCAGCTAACTGGCGCAGATGTATATGCAAAAGATGAGCTCTTTGCAACACTTGACCCAACTACCAGGGCATTATCTCTTGATGAGGGTAGAAAAATTGTCCTTACAGATACCGTTGGATTTATTCAAAAGCTTCCAACAAATCTGATTGAGTCTTTTAAATCTACTTTGGTAGAAGCTCAGGAAGCAGATCTTTTGCTGTTGGTTGCTGATGCAACAGATAAGAATCTTTCTAAAGAAATTGCAGTTGTTCGTAGTATCTTGAAAGATATCGAAGCCGATAAAAGCGATCAGGTTCTTGTATTAAACAAGGTTGATCTTCTCTCTGAGCAAGAACTTCAAATGCTCAAGGCGCTCTATCCAGATGCTGTGTTTATTTCTGCACAGAAAGGCACAGGCATTAATGGTCTTCTCCATAAAATTCAGGAGATAGCTAGCGCTGGTGACAAGGTGGTTAGTGCACTCATTCCGTTCAATAAGGGAGCCCTTGTTAAGTCAGTTCACGAGAGATGTCAACTTTTACATGAGCAATATGTTGCTGAAGGACTTTTACTATCAGTTAAAGCTGACACCTATATGCAGGCACTTTTAGAGTCTTATGTTGTATCAGAAGACGATATTTTGACTGATGAATAAGGCAATAAGCAGCAAAATTGGTTGATGCAAAATATAAATGAGAAGCGAATGTTTTCCCATTTCTGTTACTAAGGGAAGGGAAAACGTTTTCATCCAGTCAGGATAGCCTTCTTCTTTGAATTGTCTGTTAAAAGCAGCACCGCTTAAATATAAGAACAAATAGGGGAGTAGTGGGTAGTAATCTCCTGATGAAAAAGTTGGAGAAGGAAATCCAGCCCAGGCTAAATATGGTGTTTGATACAACTCTTTAGGTAACGAGAAAATCATGTTGCCTACACCAATGTGTCCAGCAGAAATTGGAATGCAAACAATAAAAATTAAAAGAAAAAGAATTGCCGCTGCATATCCTTTTGGTACAACAATAAAGCGTGAAATAAGAGCTTCTACAAGGGTACATGACGCCATGCAAAAGAAAATACCAAAAGTAATAGGTGTGTCAACTTTTGCAAAGGTGGTAGCTGTAAATATTGCAAGAGCAACAAGACTGTATACCCCTGTACGCTTAAAAGAGTTCTTTGAAAAAGCACACATGCAACCAGCGATAAAAATAAAAGGATACGAAATTGATGGAATCCAGACTTGCATGAGTAATGGAGTGAACCAAGTAAGTTTGATATGTGAAATAAAAAACAAATCATAGGTAAAGTGAAACAGAATCATTGAAACTACCGAGAGTCCTCGAATAGTATCAAAGAACGTTATCCTACCTTTGGATTCTTTTAATTTCACACCCATACTATGACTATGAAATTGACCTAATAAGTGCAGTAACTCTACCTAAAATAACGGGATTTTTTACGTAGATTGGCTCCATAAAATCATTTTCTGGCTGGAGACGAATGCGATCATTTTCTCTGTAAAACGTTTTAACCGTTGCAGAGTCATCAATGAGAGCGACAACAATTTCTCCATCATGAGCATCTTGCTGCTCTTTGACAACAATATAGTCACCATCAAAAATACCAGCGTTAATCATTGATTCTCCGCGTACACGAAGAATAAAGGAGCTTGAATCTCCAACAATACTTGTTGGAAGAGATAGCGATTCTTCAACGTTTTGCTCAGCAAGAATGGGCGTACCTGCAGCAACACGTCCAACAAGAGGAAGGCTGATAACATTATTAGCTACATCTTGAGTCACTGGGGCAAGTTTTGCTGTATCAGAGGCGTTAGAAGCTTGGGAAACAATCTTCATAGTACGAGGCTTCTTTGGGTCTCTATCAATAAGTCCGAACTGCTCAAGAACTTTAAGATGCATGTGCACTGTTGAAGGAGATGCAAGATTAACAGCAGTACCAATCTCTCTTACTGAGGGGGGATAGCCATGCTGATCTGTGTAAGAACAGATATAGTCATAAATTGCTGCTTGACGCTTGCTAAGTTTGCCTTTTGGCATATGAGCCTCCTTTTTCTTTTTCATAATAATACACGTGTTCTAAAAAATAATCAAACGAATGTTCTATTTTCTTCTTGACACGAACAAATGTACTAAATATTATTAGTACAAACGTTCGTACATGACTTTTTGTCCGGTGTATTAGATATAACTAGTTCCGTAAAAACTATTACGGAGGGAAATGATATGAGGCGTATGTACCAGTCAAAGATGTATCAAGTTAGTGGAACTTCAGCACTTGCTTCTTATAAGCCTGCCTTTAAGATTATTGAAGGTGGAGCAAAGAAGGGCTCTGTTGTACCTCAGCGTAAGGAAGTTTCTTATATAAAGGCATTAACAAGCAAAGAGGCTTTTATCGCTGGTCTCATTGTTACTGCATCTTTTATTTTTATGTTTGCAGTTTCTTTCCTTCGTACAACTGCTATTAATTCATTTGCAACCTCTGTAATGGATAGTGCTTCACAAACAATTACCGTTCAAAGCAGTGATACGCTGTGGTCAATTGCAGAGAACAACCCAATTGAAGGCGTGTCTACAGAGCAGCAAGTTAATTGGATTAGGGAAAGAAATAATCTTGATACCTCTCTTTTAAGAGTTGGACAAACCTTAGAGATCCCATCTGTGTCTAAATAGTAAATATTTATGTAAATTTCTCTCGGAATTCTGTGTTGATAACACTCAATACCTGCGTAAAATGGTATCTTCCTTTTATACGAAAAAAGGGGATTCC
>JABZIF010000078.1 GCA_015258485.1 Atopobiaceae bacterium
ACAGTAACGTCCAAAGCGGTTGTTGGCTCATCACAGATAACCAGCGAAGGATCGCGGGTAAGTGCCATAGCAATCAGAACACGCTGACGCTGACCACCAGAAAGCTCGTGTGGATAAGATTCAAGTGTACGCTTTGGATCCAGACCTACAAGCTCCAGAAGCTCCTCTGCAGAACGTGTGCCTCCCCTGCTGGTAAGCTGCTTCATCTGAGAAGAAATAAGCATTGATGGGTTCAGTGAAGACAAGGCGTCCTGGTATACCATTGCAAGCTCGTGTCCAAGCAGCTTTCTATGCTCATCCTTTGAAAGCTTTAGGAGGTCTTGATCTTTATAGAGAACTTCACCAGTAATGGTCTCTTTTGGATCAGTCAAACCCATGATGACCTTAGTGGTAATAGATTTACCACACCCAGACTCGCCGACCAGTGCCATGCACTGACCAGGACGAACATCAAAACTTACGTGGTCAACAACCTTAACGTCCCCGTGAGATTCAAAGCTAATGCAAAGATCTTTTACGCTCAAAAGAGGAGTAACCGAATAGTCAGGCTTACGTCTATCAGTTCTTGCAAGCTCAACTTGTTTAAGTGCTGAAAGTCTACGCTCCAAAGACTCAGACTGCTCAGCATAGGCACGAACTGGATCAGATGCTAAAATATCATCCGCACGCCGTGATTCAGAATTTTCTGTATCAACAGGAGCACCTGGTGCTGCTGCCATAGCGTCCGTTAAACCCTCAGACAAAATATTAAGTGCTAAGCAAGTAAGCATAATTGCAAGGCCAGGGAAGAATGCCTGCCACCAGCGCCCCGCAAGAACACCTGCACGAGCATCAGCCAAAATATTACCCCATGTAGGAGTTGGTTCCGCAATACCTGCACCAATAAAAGTAAGAGATGCCTCAAAAATAATAGCGTCTGCAACAAGTGTTACGGTGAAAACCATAATTGGAGCAATACAATTACGCAAAACATGTTTCCACAAAATCCATGGTGCACGAGCACCAGAAACAATAGTTGCTCGGACGTAATCTTCTCCGTACTCACTCACAATATTTGCGCGAACAATTCGTGCAATTTGTGGGGTATACATAAAACCAATCGAGAAGATAATTGATGGAACACTATTTCCCAAGATAGAAACAAATACCGCAGCAAGCGCAATACCAGGAAACGACATAATAATGTCAAGTACGCGCATAATAACTTCTGAAACTGCTTTTCTTGAAACTGCTGCAATTGCGCCAATTATTGAACCAAACACAAGCGCCATTGCTGTGGCACCAAAACCAATAACCAACGAGTATTGGCCACCATAAAGCATACGAGACAGAATGTCACGGCCTTTATCGTCAGTACCAAATACAAAACCATTGCCTGGTGCTTGACGAGCATTAAAAATATCTAACGGATCATGAGGAGCTAGAAAAGCTGCAAAAACTGAAAGAAGCACAACTAACACAAGAATGCACAAAGCAATCTTTGAAGTTGTTTTCATTTTTTTGAATCCACCAAATGTAGAGCCTTTAGCAGCAGCTTGTTCGAGTCTCTCGACTTGTTTTTTTCTTATCTGCATCATCTCTCTACACCGTCCTAATGCGTGGATTGATGAGGATGTACAGCATATCAACCACAATATTGATAACAATAAAGGACAGTGCAACAACTACCACAACGCCCTGTACTAACATTGCTTCATTGCCTTGAATTCCCTCAAGAATAGCTGTTCCCATTCCAGGAAGATTAAAAATTACTTCAATGACTACGGCGCCACCCATGAGATAGCCAATTTTTAAGCCAAGCGTTGTTACTGGAGTAATTAATGCATTACGTAACACGTTTCTTGCAATAACAATTCCCTCAGGAATACCAGCACCGCGCGCCGTGCGAACATAATCTTTATCGAGCTCTTCAACCATTGCAGTTCGCACAATACGTGTCATTTGACCCGTCATAGGAACGGCAAGTGCTACCGCAGGCATAATCATACGTGCAAAATAACCGCCAGGATTAACGAACAAATCTGGAAGCTGGCCGGATGCAGGTAATAATTTAAGTGTTGATGCAAACAGCAAGATGAGAAGAACTGCAAGCCAAAACGATGGTGTTGCAAGCCCTGCGATAGAAAACACACGAATAACCTGATCGGGCCACCTATCCCTATACAGTGCTGCAATGACACCAAGCGTAAATGAGACGATAGCGCCTAAAATAAGGCCCATAAACGTAAGTTGCATAGTTACAGGAAGCGCTTTAGAAATTCTTGCTGCTACTGAATAACCAGCGGCACCATAGACACCTAAATCACCATGTACAAGATTCCCCATATACTGAACGTACCTTACAGGCCACGGATCATCGAGACCATGCTCAATGTGATACTGCTGAATTGCCTCTGGAGTTGCGCTTTCTCCAAGAGCATTGTACGCAGGATCAACGTGCGAGAAGGACATCAGGAAGAATACAAGAAAAGTGACTCCTAGAGCCATAATTGGCAGTGCGATAAGTCGACGACCAATTAGACGAAATAGGTTGTTCACCGTCTCCCCCTCTCCAAAACACTCTACACAAAATAACTTAAAAACTTTATCTATTTTACCGTGATGAGATATAAAAACCCGAGCGCTTTAATTTAAACGCCCGGGTTCCATGTCTGTACTGCTAAGCGCCTATTTTCATCTTTTAGTTAGAAGAAACGGTATTAACATCGATGAATGAAAGGCCGGTTGTTCCAATTCCCTTGAAGCCCTTAAGAGCTACGCCGTTGCCGTTGGGTTTCTCACTCCAAGAAGCGGTAAAAGTCTTTGCAAAGAGAACAGGATACAGAGGAACGTTCTCTGCAACAATATCAAAGCACTCATTCCAGGTAGACTGCTGATCAGCGCCAGACTGACCAAGTGCCTTGGTCATAAGTTCATGGAGCTTCTTCCATTCATCGGAAGTATTCCATGGGCAACGAGTCTGCATCCAGATATTATCGCCGTACCACCAATTGAGCAAAAGATCTACGTCTGCGCCAAAGCAAGAAGGATCACCAGGAGCAAGTAAGATATCCCAAGATCCGTCCGCTTTATCAATAGCAGCATATGTTGCAGGAGATGTATCGGATACGATACTTACATTAAATCCAAGGGCATCAAGGTCATTCTTAACCTGGGTTGCCATAGACTTAACCTGCTCATTATCTGTAGTACGCAAGACAACCTCGCCAGGAGTAATTCCAGCGTCTTTAATAAGGCTCTTTGCTTTGTCAACATCATGCGTATATACCGTTGAGGCCTTATGATAATTAGTAAAGGAAGAAGGCAGATAGCTTGTTGCAACTTCTGCCTGACCAGAGAAACTATTAGCAAGCATCTTGTCAGTATCAAGAGCATAGAGAACTGCCTGACGAACCTTAACATTATCCCATGGAGCTTTAGAAACGTTGAACATAGCAAAACGAACACCAAAGCCCTGAACATCATCAACGGTACATCCAGCACCCTTGAGCTGATCAACAGAATCTGCAGGAACCATTTCCATTGCAAGAGTTGTACCATCTTGCTGCGCAGTAAGACGTGCGGTTGGATCTTTAAGCACGTCATAATGAAGTTTATCGTCTTTAGCAGGAGTTGCGCCGTTGTAATTTTTGTTAGGAACAAGATCAAGTGTGTTATCAGAAATGGACTCGTATGCCCAAGGTCCAGATCCTACTGGCTGCTTCTTCATATCATCTTGTGTAGAAGATGCAGGAACAACACGAACAATAGAAAGACGTTCTTTAAGTAATGAGAAATTAGCAATATTAGTCTTAACCGTAACGATCTTATCGTCTTTTTTCTCTACAGAAGCAATAGGAGCAAGCATAGGGACATATACGCTTCCCTTAGCAGATGAGCGCTTAAACGACTCAACAACATCATCTGCCTTTACCTCAGTACCGTCAGAAAACTTTGCACCGTCACGAAGGGTAATCTCAAAAGTAGTATCGTCTACCTTTTTAGGATCTGCAGTTGCAAGTTCATTAAACGTTGAATAATCATGAAAGTTCATTCCGTAGAGACCTTCAACTACCTGCCAGTTACAGCCAAGTGCAAGAGCAGAAGAGGTAGTTGATGGATCATAATTCTGCGTTGAGTAAGCGGTTCCAGCAGTAATAGTTCCGCCACCCTCTTTACCGGAAGTCTCTTCCGCCTTCTTTGGTTGTGAGTTACAAGCAGTCAGTCCAAGGCCAGCCGCAATGGTTGCCCCACCAAGGAAGCCACGACGTGAAAGTGGACGATTGATAATCTCGCTCATTTCTACCTCTTTCTAAAAACTTTCCTTGCCACTTCTGTGGCTCTCCTATATATAACTATATGAAGAAAAGACAAAAATCTTTACCACAGTTCGACCAACGGTAGCTATTTATCGACCACTGGATGTACATAATAAAAAACAAATTTTTATGTCTAAATAAATTTGTTTTGAAGATATTTCCAGTTATTTAGCTTATAAAATCTTTCTCACGCATAAGTACTTTTAATGTAGATACATCAATTTATTAATTAATAATAAAATACAAAAATGATTTCACTACCGCTCACCGATACTTTACTACCGCCCGCCTCGCAAAATTGCGCATAAGTTATGAAAATTAGACAGAGATTAATCAAAAATATGCTGATTCATATTAAGCCTATAAAACGAAAAATCACTTGACTAAATCTACAACCCGCTCTGAATTTGCCATAATGTTTACGTATTCTGGTCCTAAATGTGAACTAATTATTTCAGAAACATGAATTATAACAAACCAACATTACTTGTTTGAATCTACACTTTTGATAAAGAACAAACAAAAAACACCAAGAGCAACTATTCCTAATTCTTGCTCAACAGTTCCAATAAGCGCCCCATAAGAACTTATAGTCCAATACAACGCTATAGTTTAATACAAAGTGTAGCTATATAGTCATTTCCATATTGTGATAGCCTATGCCTTTTATCACATGATTCATAAAAATCTATCATAGCGAGACCATTTTTAAGTTGTC
>JABZIF010000079.1 GCA_015258485.1 Atopobiaceae bacterium
TTTGGGAGTCATTATGGATGCAAAAGTTATGGAAACATTTGAGTCCTGGCGTGCGAACGTCACCGAAGAAGACTTGGTAGAAGAGCTTGGTGAACTTGCCAAACCAGAAGCAGAGGATAAGTTATACGATGCATTTTATCGCTCGCTTGCTTTTGGTACTGCTGGCCTTCGCGGTATCATTGGTGTCGGCACTAACCGCATGAACGTCTACGTTGTTGCTCAAGCAACTCAGGGACTTGCGGATTATCTTAATGCCCACTACCAAAATCCTACTGTGGCTCTTGCAAGGGATTCTCGCCTCAAAGGCGAGGACTTCCAGAAGGTTGCAGCTGGTGTTTTGGCAGCTAATGGCATCCGAGTGTATGTCTACCCACGCATTGAGCCTGTTCCAACGCTTTCGTTTGCCGTCCGTTATCTCAAGACTTCTGCAGGCATTGTGCTTACCGCAAGTCACAACCCTGCGCCCTACAACGGCTACAAGGTATACAACGATAATGGTGGTCAGATTACCGACGAGGCTGCGGCTGAGATTTCTGCAAATATCGCGCGCGTCAATCCTTTTGATGTTAAGCCCATGGACTTTGAAGAAGGCCTGGAGAAGGGTCTTATTGTCTGGACACCAGAAGAAGTTCTAGATAACTTCATTAAAGCTATTAAGCGCGTTTCTATTCCAGGATTTAAGGCTGCTGACGGCTACAAGGTTGTGTATACGCCGCTTAACGGCACAGGCATGGAGTGTGTTACTCGTATTCTTAAAGAGATCGGCGTTAATGACGTTAATGTTGTTCCAGAGCAGGCAGAGCCAGACGGAAACTTCCCAACTTGCTCCTATCCAAATCCAGAATTCCGTGAGGCGCTTGAGCTGGGTCTAAAACTTGCTGACAAGGTTAAACCAAACCTTCTAGTTGCAACTGACCCTGACGCAGATCGTATGGGTACCGCAATTCCCCATAACGGTGATTACGTACTGCTTTCCGGTAACGAGATGGGCGTCCTTCTTATGGACTGGCTTCTTACCATGGCTGAGGAACGTGGCGAGAAACCCCAGGATAAGGTAGCCGTTTCTACTATCGTATCTTCTGCTATGCCCGACGTTTTGGCACGTGCTCGTGGCTTTGAGATGCGCCGTGTGCTCACGGGCTTCAAGTACATCGGCGACCAAATTGACCAGCTCAAGGATGCTGGTGAGGAGGAGCGCTTCCTCATGGGCTTTGAGGAGTCTTATGGCTACCTTGTTGGCACACATGCTCGCGATAAGGACGCTATTGTTGCAACCATGCTTTGCGTTGAGATGGCTTCTTGGTATGCCGCTCGCAACATGGACCTCTATGAGGCAATGGATGCCTTGTATCAGCGTTACGGCTACTATCTCAATGGCGTTGTTAACGCTGCATACCCAGGTGCTGAAGGTGCTGCAAAGATGGCCGAGATTATGAGTGGTCTGCGTAAGAATCCACTTGATATGGTTGGTAATTACAAGGTTGTTGGCATAACTGATTATGCTGAGTGCGCACAGATGCCACGCGTCTCTGGCCTGCAAAAAGAGGCTCCTCAGACTCTACCAGCTTCCAATGTTATTGAGTACAGGTTAGAGGGAGATAATAAGGTTATCTTCCGTCCATCGGGCACTGAGCCTAAGGTCAAAGCCTATCTCTTTGCTAATGGCGCTACTCGCGAAGAGGCTGAAGCACGCATTGCTGAGCTTGGCAAAGCTGCACAGAAGGTGCTTTCATAGTCGCACCTCTTCTTCTATAAACGTCTTATTGCTCGTTGACTTTGCTACTCAGTAGTCTTTGCTGACACGGTGTATAGGGCATTTGCAGCGCTAGCAATAGTCTCTGCTGCCCATGGGCGTGAGCTCACTTCAGGAGATAGAGGGTCGTGAACATTTACGGTGCCGTCGTCATTTTTGCTGGTTACTAGTATCCAGTGAGCACCATCTGAGCTTAGCTTGTTGTCTTTAACCTCAACAAGTAAGAAGGTTTCAGCATCTAGAAGTGCGGTAATATTGCCAGCAGAAATGTTATAGCTATCAGCGGTAAGACCAAGATCAGTTAAGTTCTTCTCGAGAAATGATCTGTTCATTCCAGAGTCGGTATCGGAAGCTTTAGCAGTTTCAACAGCCCCCGCAATATCTGCTGGAGTCCAGTTGTTCTTCCCTGTAAGTCCCATGTATGCCATAGAGAGAGCAGTTGGACCAGAGCCCTTGGTAGCAATTACAGAGCCGGCATATGAGACACCGCCCCATCTGGAGTCCCAGGTATAGAACTGGGGAGCCGTACCTTTGGTGAGTGAATCATCATAGGTTTTAGCTTTGCCGTCAGAATCAGGGTAGTTTGCAACAAAATCAATTGCTTCAGGATGGGCAAGTGCAAGCTCAATGAGGCTCTTATCGCTGTATTTGTCAGCGTGTTCTGCAATCCAGGCAAGATTTTTGTTCTGATCAAGTTTGGCTGCAAGCGCTTTGGTTAGCTCTTCTGAAGTTCCCGCAGCAACACGAGAATCAACGGAGTTGACTTCAGCACCTGGAGTTGATTCTTTTGCACAGCTACGAACACAGCTCGAAATAATAAAGATCAATAAAAGTATTGCAATAACGGCCAGTCCAATAACAATATAGGTTCGCGTACGAGGACCAATGCGATGAAGTAAAGACTGTCTTTTAAAAGGAATAGCCTGCGAACTAAGAGTATTTCTTTTACGACGTCTAGCTTGCCTATCAGTAAAACCATCATCGCGAGGAGGACGGTTATTTTGTGGAGGGCGGCGACGCATTGCAGAGTCTCCGTAGAAGTCCTGTCTTCTATCAGATGAATCATTCAGGGGCATGGTGGCCTCCAGGTCGTAAAAATAGTTTCACTCATGATGAATCATACGGCGAGAAGTGTATAAATACTTTTAGAAAACGGTGAATGTAATATTTCAACCGACGAGCGGATTATTTACACCGTTTAGCGGTTTTGCGTGCGCATAAGGGTTGATTAAGTATATTCTTTATTTACTATCATTTGTTTTCAAAAGTTAGTGAGTCGTATAAAGAAAGAAGGCGTCGTGAAGCATAGAAATGCTCGACAGGACGTAATTCGTGAACTTGTTCGTAGCGAATCAATCCGCACGCAGCGCGATCTTGTTGATATGCTTAAAGATCGTGGCTTTGCCTGTACTCAAGCAACCGTTTCTCGTGATACTGCAGAAATGGATTTGCAAAAGCTCCCCGAGGGCGCTTATGTGCTTTCTGAAGATATGCATCTACAAAAAATGCTTTCTGAGTTTGTGGTCGGGGCTACTGCGGCTGAGAATCTTATTGTGATTCGCTGTCATCCCGGTACTGCATCAGCGGTTGCGTTTGCTCTCGACGATGTTGAGCTTGATCATGTCGTAGGTACCGTTGCCGGTGACGATACTGTTTTGATGATTGTGGACAAAACTGTTCACGCTGCAGACACCGTACGTATTATTACGCAACTTGGTAATGTAGATAGCATTTTGTAACTTGTAGAATTTTTGGCGAGAAACCCGTCAAAGCACGTGTCATTCAAAAAAAGGAGCCTGCTTAGAGCAGACTCCTTTTTTGTTGTAGACAAAAACCAAAAGACAAACCAGAGTTTATGGAGTTCCCGTTCCAGCTCCTGCGCCTGCACCGGTACCGGCGCCGGTACCAGGCGTGGCTGGAGTAGTAGGAGTGGTAGGAGTAGTGGTTGAATTGTCCTCTTCCTCCTCGTCAGTAGTCTCTTCTTCATCTTCATCATTGTTATTGTTGCTGTTAGTGGTGGTGGTACTCTCTTTTTGTTTGGTACTAGCGGAGCCACCAACAAATTTCCAGTAACTATCAGGCTTATAGGAAATCTTCTCAGTAGTTTTAGGGAACTCAGCACGCGAAACACCGGCTAAGGCAGCATTCATGTAGTAAGCCCAAACGTACTGAGCAGTAACGAAGGTAGAGGATTCTCCGCCGCCAATAATAACAGGGTCACGACTATCTGGATATCCACACCAAGCAACTGTTGCAAGCTGTGGGGTATAGGCACAGAACCAAAGGTCCTCAGAGTTATCGGAAGTACCCGTCTTACCTGCAACTGGTTGGTTGAAGGTCTTTAAGTTGTAAGCATAGCGACCAGTACCAGAGGTAAGAACGCCGCTTAGAACATCTGTAGCAGCTGCAGCAACAGCTGGGCTAATTGCCTGTACAGGATTGTCCTTATGCTCATAGATAACGTTTCCGTTACGATCTTCGATACGGGTAATTGCGACAGCGTCACGACGAACACCACCTGCGGCAAGTGTTGCAAATGCCGTGCACTGCTCGATTGGAGTTACGCCCTGAGAGCCAAGAGTGGTAGATAGATATGGCTGTAGCTGTGTGCGGATACCCATGGCATAGCACGTCTGAAGAATCTTATCGATACCAATAGCTTCAGCAACCTGTGCATAAACAGTGTTGGAAGAGTAAACCGTGCCTTGACGCAGAGTAATTGCGCCGTAGCTGTAGTTACCTGCATTCCTGACCAGCCAGGTTGGAGTAATTTGCATAGGAGAATTGCCGTTAAGAACAATCTCTGGGTTCATGCCTTCAGAAAGAGCAGCTACCAGCGTATACATCTTAAAGCTGGAGCCCATCTGACGGTTACTACTAGTTGCAATGTTGTACTGACTCTTTGAGTAATCTTGTCCACCAACCATTGCTTTAATGTAGCCAGTTTGAGGATCAATGGAGACTAAAGCAGCGCCCAAGCGAGGGTTACCAAGCTCAGCAATACGCCTTCTAGCAGCCTCATCAGCGTCTTTCTGTAGATCAGGATCAAGTGTGGTGTATACGCGCAATCCACCCTGAAGGATAGTATCGCTATCAAAATCTTCCTGGAGTAAGCTGCGAATGTAGTCAGTCCAGTAGGGGAACTGACCAACGCTATCGGTCAGAGTACCAGGATTAAGCACTAAGTCCTCTGCAACAGCCTCATTGTATTGGTCATCTGTAATATGACCTTCTC
>JABZIF010000080.1 GCA_015258485.1 Atopobiaceae bacterium
GAATAAATAGCGGTTGCAAGAACACCAAGACCCTCGGACTTGAGCTGCTTAATTGCTTTGTAACCATTGCGAGTCACAGGAATCTTCACGTAGGTATTCTCAGGACGAAGGCCACAAATATAGCGAGCCTCTTCCAACATCTTCTGATAGTCAGTCGAAACAACCTGAACAAAGAATTTCTGGTCAGGAAGTAGATACTCTACAAACTCCTTGATTACCTGCTCGGGCTGCTTACCACTTCTAGTGATAATTGAAGGGTTAGTGGTAACTCCATCGATGGTCAAAAGCTCATCAAGTTGCTTAACCGCGTCGATATCAGCTGTATCCAGAATAAACTCCATGCTTGGCTTCCCTTCATCACTAGGGCATCTATGTACTAACAACTATTTTAGCTATTGTACTTCTCGCCATTAGCTGCCATTCATCTTATCTATGAGCGGCAGTATATGTGAAGGGCTAAGCGCTACTCAGAGTCTATTGCATCAACTAATGGAATCCTAATGGTAAACACAGAACCCTGTGGGGTGTTTTCGGAGACTGTAATGGAAGCTCCATGTCGCTTTAAGATAGTTTTAACCAGCGAGAGACCAATGCCCGCGCCGCCAAATTCCCTAGACCTAGATTTATTTACCCTGTAGAACGGCTCAAAGACAAGCTCTCTTTGCTCAGGTGCAATGCCCACTCCTGTATCGGCAATTGTAACAAGACATTCTTGGCCCTCAGTCTCCAGGGCAATGTTGACTGACCCCTCTTTGTGGTTATAGCGAATGGCATTCTCTACCAAATTATAAATAGCTCGGTACAACAAATTGGCATTTCCCTTAACAGTAAGATTTTGTGCCTCAGATTGCTTATCAGAGTGTGCGTCAATCTGCGTGTTAACCTGCACGTTGACCATATTATTTTGAGCAACCGATTCAAGATCATCCACAACTGTTGTAATTACCGCATCAAGAGAAACATCCTCAACCTCCCCAAGCTCAGATGTTTCCGTAAGCTCTAAAAGGTTAGCGATAATTGCAGACAAACGATCAATGTATGTCTCCATCGTGTCTACAAGCTCGTCATATTCATTCTGTTTGCGTTTCTTTTTCTTAAAAACGTCAAGCTTGGTTCGCAGCACCGCAATTGGCGTTCTAAGCTCGTGAGCCGCGCTAACCGAAAAACGACTCTGCATTGCAAATGCTTCATCTAACTGGTCAGTCATCTGATTAAATGACTTAACTAGCTCCTGAACCTCTTCTCCACCGCCCTTAATCTCAATGGAATCAGACAGCGTATCAGGGCCAATTTCTTTCATGTGAGCAGAGAGTTGTTGAACTGGCTTAGTATAGTGACCTGCTAAAAGATAAGCTGCACAGCTACCAGCAATAATCACAAAAAACAGAATGCCTAGCGCATCAAACAAAATAGAACGCTCAATAGCACCTACGTCTAAGACAATAGAAAGAGCTCCCTTGTTGATAGCGTTGGCTGCTGCTAGTTCCAACAGCTCAGACGTTGAACGATACACAAGCCAGGTTAAAACAACACAGCAACATACTAAGAGAGCCACCATAAGAAAGGTAAGCTGAGCGCGTATTGAGCGCATTGGTTTTGGGGTTATCTCACTTATCTTAATCATCGCTATCCTTCTTAAAGCAATAACCCTCTCCTACTTTGTTGGAAATTGGGTCATATCCAAGGGCTTCTCGCAACTTTTTTCTAATCGAGAAAATATGAACGCGCACGGAATTGCTAAATAGATCCACGTTGCTATCCCATGCATGAGCCATCAACTCTTCACTGCTCACAACCGCCCCAGCATTTCGCATCAGGTACTCCAAAATTGCAAGCTCTTTCTTGGTAAGGTTGACCTGAGCGTCTCCAACAAAAACTTGTCGAGCCGTAGTATCAAATCGAAGTTCTCCCAATGTCAGCGAAGCTTCTCCGTGAATATACTCACGACGCAAGAGCGTCCTAATACGGGCTTCTAGCTCACCAAACGCAAAAGGCTTAATTAGGTAATCATCAGCACCCGCATCTAGTCCAACAATACGATCAGACACTGATGAGCGCGCAGAAAGAATCAATACCTTGGTCTCTGAGTGCTCCGATCTAAGCGTACGCAATAAATCCAGACCATCAATACCAGGAAGATTAAGGTCAAGCAAGATGAGGTCATATTGTTCAAGCTGAGCCATCTCAAGCGCCTGAGTACCGTTGTCCACAAGATCAACGTAATAGCCATCAAGCTCAAGACCCTCTCCAATGGAAGCGAGAAGTTCTTTTTCGTCTTCTACCACTAGGATCTTCAAGTCTTCCCTTTCAAGTGCAGATTGATACTATTTGCAAGTATTAGAGTACGCCTGGACCAAGCTTAACTGACTCAGCCCAGACGTAATCTCTACGATATTTCACATGCTAACCGATTGAACTCTACGCGAGAAGTTCTTCTCGCCGTATGCCGTAAGCGGTATGTAAGTTTCTAAAACTACTTCGCCTGAGCAAGAGCCTGATCAACGCGCTTCTGGAGCTCGCTACCCTGAAGCTTGGTGGCTCCACCAGTGATTGGGTCGCCCACAAGCTTACCGTTCTGATCGATGACCATAGTGGTTGGGAATGCTGTCAAGCCTTCGATAACATGGCCACCATCACTGTGTGGATCAAGTGCAAGGTTTCCGTAAGTAACACCCTGCTTCTTAAGGATATCCAGTGCTTCCTTCTTGGCATCATCTGTGTATGCAGCCTCTGCATTTACACCCAGAACATTGACACCCTTGTCTTTATAGGTCTCAGCCAGCTCCTGGAGCATTGGCATCTCCTGAATACAGCCAGTGCAGCCATTGAACCAGAAGGTCATAACGGTAACCTTATTCTGTCCAAAGACCTTATTGTCGTAAGTAGTACCGTTAGAGATATCTGTTGCCTTGAAGTCTGGGAAGGTGTCGCCGTCCTTGAGGTGAAGTTTTGATGCGGCCTCAGGTGGAACTGCACCGGAATTCTGCTGCTCGGCAGTTGGAGCGCTTGTGTTGCCTGTGTTGCCAGCGTTACCAGTGCCGCCAACGCTGCATCCAGCTAACGTAACTGCCATAACCAGGCCAACGACATACGTTAGGGATTTTGTTACAAATTTTTTCATTTCAGATTCCTTTCTGTCTTTTCTACGTATAAAACGTAGTGATACACATTTTTATGACAACTACTTACAAGGGTTAGTCAGTGCTTTCTGCTTTCAGCGGTTGCTTTTTTGAACTTGCTGTCTGGCAATTTGCTAAGTGCTTTGCTGTAGCAATCTTTTCCGAGTGCTCAATTTTCTTGTTGATTAACAAAAGCTTTGCGTCAATCGCATGAACAGGACAAGCTTTGATGCACTCTCCGCAACGAATACACTCAAGAGCCGCATTATTCTTAGTAATATCTACATCCATCTTGCATGTACGTGCACATTTTCCGCAGCTTACACAAGTATTCTTGTCAACTCGATACTGCAAAATCGAGATGCGATTAAACAAAGAATAAAAAGCTCCAAGCGGGCAAATCCATTTGCAGAAGGGGCGGTAAAACATGATGCTCAACAGCACAATGGTGCACAGGATGCTAAACTTCATCGTAAAAAGTTTGCCAAGAGCCGCCTTAATGCTGCTATCTGCCAGAGAAAGTGGAATTGCTCCCTCCAAAATTCCCTGTGGACAAACGTACTTGCAGAAATAAGGTTCTCCCATTCCCACAGCGTTTTGAATCAAAGCTGGTAGAGCCCAAACGAGCACAATCAAAACAGCGTATTTCAAATAACGCAAAGCTTTGAGCTTTTTAGTGCTGAATTTTTTAGGGAACGGAATCTTGTGGAGAAGATCTTGTACCCAGCCAAATGGGCATAGAAATCCGCAAACAAACCTACCCAGCAAAGTTCCGATAAGAATCAAAATACCCGTGATGTAATACGAGAAACTGAATTTAGATGATCCAACTACCGCCTGAAATGCTCCAATGGGGCAAGCTCCCGTGGCCGCTGGACAGGAATAGCAATTAAGTCCAGGAACACAGACTGACTTTGCAGGACCGGTATAGATGGTTCCTTTGACAAAATTTGGCAGGTGAGGATTGGTCAGAAAGGCTGCACATGCCTGTACGAATCCTCTTTTGCTAATAAATCCCCACACTTTTTTTCCAAGAGATTTAACTCCCGAGAGTACTTTCACTGCAGGTCACCTAGCCAATACCTACGCACTCAAGGCAGATTCGTACCGCTTTTCCCAAAACAGTCTGAACCTCTCCACGAGATGCGCCATAGACTACAAACACACAGCCTAGCAACATAAATAAAATAGGTAGAATTCGTAGCCGACAGCTCCAGCCGCAAGCTTGTTTTGATTCCATAGATACTCCCTTCTCCTGCTATCCAGTACAACAGAAGGGGTGTTAAATCACTGTTAAGCTAATTTAATTTTTCCGGGAAGAGTTATAAATAGCTGCTCAAATATCTTTTAAATTTCTACGAGTATCATGGCAATGCCAATGACCCTTAAGTACATCTTGAATGTGGCTTAAGTGCGATCCAAAAGATGCCATGAAGTTTTTTATATAAATATCGAACTTATAAAATATGCAATCACATAAAACCGCAGGTATACAGCATGCAAGAAAATCGGATCTTCTCACCATCGGTTCGCGAGGCAAATTTCGGGTCCGCAAAACACAGCAATGTCGGATATTCTGCCAAAAAGACGTATACATGACGCAGAAATTACCACAAACATGCAGATTATCGTCA
>JABZIF010000004.1 GCA_015258485.1 Atopobiaceae bacterium
TACCATCACTTTGCCCGTTTATGTCAAGAAATAAATTTAGAAACAAATTTGAAACAGTAAATGATACGTACAAATATACACGAGAAACAAAAAGGGGCCCAAAGGACCCCTGAATGAAGTAATATTCAAGAAAAAATTATGCCTCAGCAGCAACGACATTAACGACGTGCTTAGCACCCTTCTTAAACTCTACAACGCCATCGCAGAGTGCAAAGAGCGTATCATCCTTGCCGCGACCAACGTTTACGCCAGGAGTGATATGAGTACCACGCTGACGGATGATAATCTGGCCAGCCTTAATTGCCTGACCACCGTAAATCTTAACGCCAAGGCGCTGTGCTTGTGAATCGCGACCGTTGCGAGAAGAGCCGAGACCTTTCTTATGTGCCATAAATGCTACCTACCTATCTAAATATCAGAAGTGACCAATTACTCTGCGGACTTGTCAGATGCCTTGGCAGCAGCCTTACGTGCAGTAGGAAGTGAAGTAACCTTCAGCTTTGTAAGATTCTGACGGTGACCATGAGTACGGTGGTAACGCTTACGCTTGTGGAACTTAAAAACAAGAACCTTCTGGTCCTTATACTGCTCAAGAACCTCACAGGTAACTTTCTTGGAGGAAAGAGTGGCAGCATCAACGATAACTTTTTTACCATCATTAAGCATAAGAACATCAAGCTTAACCTTATCACCAGGCTGTGCATCAAGCTTCTCGACGCTGATTACATCACCCTTGGCAACCTTATACTGCTTGCCACCAGTTGCTACGATTGCGTACATATGTGTAACCCTTCATTGCTGATTCTTGCAACGATTAATACCTTATCTGTATTCCTGAAAGTCCGAGCAAAGACTTTATCTGCCGTAACCTGTGACATCCGCGGGAAACTGTCGGTGTCCCATGTCCCTCGGCAAGAAACACAGCTCGGACTAGTCTACTTCATATTTATAAAAATTCCAAGACAAAACTAAACCTTACAGCGGATTCACAAGGCGTCCATCTAAATCAACATGTACCTGAGAAATACGACAAACCTTCATAGAGTCGACTTCTTCAAGTCCAGTTTTGTTACCTTTATGCGCACATTCTTGTGCTGCGCGTAATAAAATACCTGGTCGGAGAGATGCGCTTTTAGCCTGTAGTGTATCAAGTTCAAACATGATACTGTGCGAAGTAGCCTCATCTAAAATTGAATACCGCACAAATGTTGATTTTAAATCAACAACCTTTTTCTTCTCGCCACGCATATAAGTAATTTCTCCTCGAGCGAGAAGTTCATCAAAACTCCAGCACAATATCTCCGCAGAAAGATTTTTTCCTAAAATACTACATTTCCAACGAGAAGCATTAAGCCATACCTCCAATGCTGGTAAAGATCTATCCACATACGCTACTGCAAAAGGAGCAAGAGCTGGGGGTGTTGCCTTTTTAAGACGCTCTAAAGCCTCATCAGGTTCAACATATTCTGTGAGCTTCAGATCATAATATTCGGCATCTGATGATGCTCCTGTTGGAAGAGATTGAGAAAACTGGATGCTCATACGCTTTGCAAAGCCATTACCTACTCTAAAAGGAAGTTGCGCACGACGGACACAACGATCAATCGTAGTAATGAGTTCAAGATGTCCAAGAAACGCAAGGCGATTATCCTTTTTATAGGCAACACGAAGCCTAAAGGTTTCTGTACCACGCTCCGTCATAATCTCTGGCTGAATCTGCGGCCTACCCGTACGCCAGTCTTTCTTTATCGACTTAACAATCTCAGGAGCTTCAATCTTAAACTGCTTGTCCATCATGAGCGAGCTCCCATAAGCACATTATCGACTTTAAGAGTTTGGCAAACAGCACAGCCAGTACATGAGGTAAACGTACAATCAGGCGTTGTAACTTCATTCATTGCACGTCGATATTCTCTTTGCAAATAGCCCTTAGATACACCAGGAGAGGTATGATCCCAGGGAAGTTTTACTTGAATGTCAAAAGTTTCTGTAGCAATATCCGACAGCGAGTAACCAAGACTTTCTGCAGCGGCGTTCCAACCATCAATGTTAAACTCACTCGTCCAAGCATCAAACTTACAACCATTTTTCCAAGCACGATAAATTAATTCAAACCCGTCTCGTCCCATTTTAGAAAGGGCTCCTTCTACGAGCGAGATCCCCGAATCATGGTAAGCTATCTTAATTCCATGATCATGATTTAAGGAGAGTAACAACTGCTGCCTACGTTGAGCTTCTTCTCTTGAAATTTGTCCAACCCACTGAAACGGCGTATACGACTTTGGTACAAATACGGCAACAGATGCAGATATACTAACTCCTCTACCACCTATTTCACGTCCAATATCCAAAATACGTTTTGCTACTGATGGAATTGCAACAATGTCTTCATCGGTTTCAGTTGGAAGACCCATCATAAAGTACAACTTCATGCGTCTCCAACCATTCATAAAAGCGTTTCTGGCAGCAGACTCAAGATTTTCTTCGCTTACATTTTTATTAATTACATCACGAAGACGTTGTGTTCCCGCCTCTGGAGCAAACGTCAATCCTCCTCGCCTTGAAGTAGAAACTGCATCCGCCATCTCAGCCCCAAATGCGTCCATACGCTGCGAAGGAATAGAAATGCGAACACCATGTTTTCTGAGATCAGAGTTCATGCGACGCAAGATATACCTACATTGAGAATGATCGGTGGTAGACAAAGAAGTCAGAGAAACCTCATCATATCCACTGGTTAAAAGACCATTTTCTCCAGCTTTAACAATCTGTTGAGCAGGGCGTTCACGTACTGGCCTATAAGTCATTCCCGCCTGGCAAAACCTACATCCACGCGCACAACCTCGCTGAATCTCCAAAGAAAGACGATCTTGAACAATCTCTGTATAGGGAACAATACGTTGAGCCACTGGATCAGTAGCTGCCAAATCTGGCAAACAACGTTTATAGACAACTTTCGGTGCACCACTACCCTCTTTTGGTACGGCATAACCCCAACGAGTTGAAGAATCGTCATACACAACATCATACAGAGAAGGTACATACACTCCCTGAATGCATGACAGTCGCAAAAGCATTTCTTGGCGAGAAATTCCTTCAAGTTTGCCAACTCGCACACACTCACACATCTCTACAAGAGCTTCTTCACCATCACCAAGTAAAATTGCATCAAATACGCAAGAAATGGGTTCTGAATTCCAAACCGAGGGACCTCCTGCAAAGAGATAAGGGTCCTCTTCGTCGCGTAATTCTGAAGTTAAAGGAATTCCGGCTAAATCAAGTGTTTCGAGAATATTGGTAGCAATCATTTCATGAGCTAAGGTAAATCCAACCACATCAAATGATGCAAGTGGTGCCGCTCCTTCTAAAGAAAGAAGTGGAATATTGTGCTGACGCAACAATGCGCACATATCTTTCCAAGGAAGATAGGCTCTTTCACAAGAAATATCTGGCACCTTATTGAGTGCATTATATAAAATAGCAAGACCTAGATTAGGCTGACCAACTTCATATACGTCAGCGTAAACCATACATACATGAAAGGGACCAGTTTGACCCTCAACCGCTCCCCATTCGTGATTTAAATAACGAGAAGGCTTCTCAACATGAGGAAGAAGTGGTTCAAGTAAGTGGAAGAGATTTTCTCGTTTCACACGCACGATAATCTGCTTTCTAGGAATTTTTAGATTTTGAGAAATGAGCAAGACTTTTCTGAGCCATCATACTTTTATCGCTCGACTGGTATGTCTTTGATGGCATGTACTCAGATGACGATGTATTGGTTTTTGTTTGAGCAGAACTTGTAGCTATCCTTTTTACATACATCTCAATAATTTTAGCCGTAGTATACGTACCAGCATATCCCATACCAGCTTTAAGCACCCATCCAAATCCTGGAATTACACCAGCTGCACCTCTTGCAATAGTTCTGTATCCTAACCCCGCACTAACGACACCTAATAATCCCGCAATGGTTTCAAAACTAATTGAAACGTTATAAGCAAAAGATATGTCAAGTGCTAGACGGATTTGACGTGCAGTCATAAGAGGCATGTCCGAACCAGGCACAAGTGAAACTGCACCAATAGCCGCGTTTTCTTTGGCACATGAAGACACAAGCTGTGTAATCACTTTTGCTCGACAAAAAGAATACGCAGCAGCAAAAGAAACAAATTTATCTGTTGCACCCACAATCCAAGAAGAAAGGTGATCAAAAAGTGCTTCCTCTGAAGTACCTGTAATAACTTCAAAACAATGCGTACTCGATAATAACTCGGGAACTTGTCGTACCTCAACTGCAGATTCAACAACTATTGCACAAGGAATGGACTTACGATTTAAAGTATGAAGAAGGTCGTCATACGAAGAGCTTGTCGATGGCAAAATAAGTACAACATCAGGTAAAACGTCCTCTTTTTTCCTTCGACGATACAAACTTTCTATAAATTCATTGCTTTCCTTTAATTTACAGACGCTTACCTGTGCGTCAAGGCGTTCAGGTATAAAAAACTTATGAATTGCTTGAACTACTTCATCTGACGCATTTGAATCAACAAAAATCAAAACGTGAGTTTTTTCAAACGAAGAAGTAGTGCTTTTCAATTCTTTAAAAAATACAGAGGCAAGCTTACCTAATGATTTACTCGAAGCCATATTATGCCGCCTTTGTGCGATGCCTATAAACTGACTGAACTACACCTACCGCAGTAAGCTGGGCAATCATTGACGTAGAGCCAAAGCTAATAAAAGGTAACGGAATACCAGTAATAGGCATAATACCAATACACATTCCAACATTTTGTAAAACCTGGAACGTCCACATGGCACTGCATCCAACAAGCACAAGTTTTGAAAATGTTGACTCCGTCTTCATCGCAAGGAATATGGTTGCAAAAATCATCCACGCAAAAAGTAAGAGCATAATAAGCGCACCCAAGAAACCAAATTCCTCTGCAAAAAGTGCAAAGACAAAATCTGTATGAGCCTCAGGCAAGAACCGACCACTTGCCTGAGTTGCATTACCTGGACCCTTTCCAATAAACCCGCCAGAACCTACAGCAATTTTTGCTTGCTGTAGGTTATAACCATCACCTGATGGATCAACAGATGGATCCAAGAAGACCGTTAACCGTTTCATCTGATAATCTTTGAGGATATGGGGAAAACCAGGAATCATCGAGGAAACAACTACTAAAGCAACTACAACAATAAGCAGCAAAAGCGTTACAAGGATCCACGATTTTTTAGCACCAGAGCAAATAATAACTGTTGCACCAATAACTAAAATAATGAGACCCGTTCCAAGGTCGGGTAAAAGCATGATCGAACCAAAAGGAACCATAAGCGTTCCACAAAGCTTTATATAATCTTTAAGAGTTTCAACTTTCCCGTTGTATTGTGCACAAACAGAAGCCATAAGAAAAATTGTTACAATTTTTCCCAATTCAGAAGGTTGAAATCTAAAACCAATAAAAGGAATATTAACCCAGCCCGTCATACCTTTAACGGAAACACCAAAGCCAGGAACCCTTGGTAAGACCATCAAAACAACAACGGTAACTATAAGAACATTAGTCATGTTTGCAAGACCACGATAATCATAGCGCCACATAAGAATTGCACATATAATTCCTAGAGCAATTCCCAAAAGATGTCTCGGAAAACTTGCCTCAGGAATATTAAGTGATGCGGTCCAAATAACAACAATTCCAATTAAGACGAGAAGCGCAGTAGGCACAAGCTGTGCTAAATACAAGTTATTAAGTATATTCTTACCAGTTATTTTATCTTTTTTTGCTAGACCACCAGAAGGAATACCTGCCTTTTTTCTAAACGGAGAGACAATTCTTCGCTTAGTAACCGCAGATGAATCAAGCGCCATGGATTTCTCGCCTCCTATCTACTTGCTTTATCAGGCTGATTATAAATTGCTCCAAAAACATCTCGTACAATATACATACCAGAACCAGCGCCAGAGGGAGCACAGTCAAGATTTGCTGCAACCACATACTTTGGATTATCTGCTGGAGCATACCCAACAAACCAACCAACTGGCTCTCCTACAGCTTGCTGTTCGGCAGTACCAGTTTTTCCACACACGGTTACATCAAGATTTGTCCAATGCATTGCCTGGGTTGTAGACTCTTCGTACACAACACCATATAATCCACGAGCAACAATATCTCTATGCTCATCTTTTTCTTCTGGATTCAGGATTACTTCTGTCTTGTACTCAATAACAGAGCCATTTCCATTACGTGCATTAATACTCTTAAGTACATGTGGCTTCCAAATCTGTCCACGATTTGCCACACCACAATATGCATTTGCCATCTGAAGACAAGTTACCAAAAGATCGCCCTGGCCAATGGCAAGGTTACAATTGTCTCCGCCTTGCCATTTGCGAGCATCATCAGGAGAACTTGAAAAATAATCCCACTTCCATTTAGCATCTGGAACTCGACCTGATGCTTCATCAGGCAAATCGATTCCTGACGCTGAGCCAAGTCCAAACGAGCGATATGTTTCTTGTAAACCCTCTGGATAGTCAGAATAAAAGAAACCTTTACCAATTTCATAAAAAACAATATCGCAAGAATTAGTAATTCCAGTAATGAGATTTACTGTTCCATGGCCAGATAAAAGCCAACAATGCATTCCGTAATCTTCACCAAAGCCAGTCCAATAACCAGTACAATACCAGCTTGAATTACTATCACAGATTCCATATTTCAAACCTGCAAAAGCTGAAAGCGCTTTAATAGTCGAACCAGATGGATACATGCCTGCAATTGCACGATTCATCAATGGATAATTTGCTTCTTTAGAAGAAAGGGTATCCCAATCTGAACTTGAAATACCACCCACAAACATAGCGGGTGAATACGTAGGATAACTTGCCATAGCAAGAACTTCACCATTTGTACAGTCAAGCGCTACAACGCTAGCACTACGACCCTGATAATCCTGAGATCGAACAACGTTAATAACACTTACCAAAGATGCTTCAGCGGCTTTCTGAATATTTGCATCGATTGTTAAGGTTATGTCAGAACCACTCTGTGGTTGAATTGAAGTTGACTGAGAAAGAACATTACCCGCTGCATCTACATAGACTGTTTGCTCTCCACGTACACCCTGTAAAGCAGACTCATACTGGTATTCAACACCAGTTTGTCCAACAATATCACCATGAGCATAAACAAAACCACCATCTGCAGTTTTACTATTTTCCAGCTGCTCTTGTGTTACCGTTCCCGTATAACCAACAACATGAGCTGCCAAAGATCCATTAGGATACGCTCGTTGTGTACGCTCCTCTACTGAAACACCATCAAGCAACGTATTATGTGCATAAATATAGGCAACAACACGCCGCGAGACATCAACAGAAACCGTGCGCATTGCTTGAGCACCATCTGACGTATCAAGAATTTTTCTTCGTACCGCAAGTACAGGCATACCAAGCAAATTGGCAAGAATTTGCAATTTAAGATTATCTTCTGCCACGTCAGCTCGTGCCACCACCGTAGGGCTTGGTCTGTTTGTAACCAGCTCAACACCATTTCTATCAAGAATACGACCACGAGGAGCAGCAGTTGTTACCGTTCGCGTACGATTCCGCTCTGCCTGCGCAGAATAATCAGCTGACGACAAAAGCTGCATAGTCCAAAGGCGACCCAAAAGAACAACAAATACACCACCAACTGCTGCAGCAAATCCAATGAGCCTGGACGAGAGGGTTTTTTCGGCAGATGCATCTGATCCACCAGAAGCTTTTGGAGTTCCACCTCCAATATCAAGTGTAAAAGGTGAATTTTTTCTGCCAAACCAAATATAAATGATGATGAGCAAAATAGCTGCTATAGCACAGCATGCAAGAATAATAAGGGTTAAATTCATCTTATCCCCTACTTAAAGCGATGCGGTGCTCTGTGTGACCCGTGCAATGAAACGCCGCTCATTGAAGAATGCGATTTTGAACTATGAGATAAGACATATAAAAACGGAATTGCAGCTACAACAGTAACTAAGATTGTTGGAGCAGCTTTAAAAAACAATCCCTCAAAGAAGTTATTATCGGTTCCCATCAAAACTGACACTAAATGATATAAAAATGTAACTATCACAGTTTCAAGAGACAACATACCAAGTGAACTACCAAAGTTTCCTGACAATCTATCTCGCACTTCTTGACCCAAAATATAAGTACTTACTACCAAAAGAAGCGCCATGAGCCCAATCGGATTTGCTGATGTTAAATCATATACAAGACCAGCAATAAAACCAGAAATCGTACCAGTTTTTCCACCGTATTTAAGAGCAACACATGCCGAGAAAATCAACGCAAAATTGATAACCCCACCACTAAAAGAAACCTGAGGAGAAAATGACACCTGCAGGACAAACGTGATTACAGCAAGGACAATAATAGTTCGCGTATTTTTATTTCTATCTGAAACTTGCATTGTCCCTCCTTAATCCGTTCTACCTGTTGATTGGGCAGAGTTGCCAGACGTTGGCGCCGCCGTAGTTTGCTGAGAAGTTTCCGAAGAAGAATTTGTGTTATCGGATGAGTTGGAGTTAGAAGTGGAATTTGAATTCTTATCAGCATCTTTAGCTCCAGTAGAAGAAGTACTTTGCTTATCAGCCTCAGAAATATCCTCTGCTGTAGCTTTTTGTTCTTCAGAAAGCGAAGTAATCACCATCACTTCTTCATTAGAGCTGACAGTACCAAACGGCTCAACAACAATAGTGTAATAAAGCGCACCAGGGGCGGCCTCAACACTTGTTACCTTACCAAGTGGTAATCCCTTAGGAAACACCCCACCTAAGCCACTGGTGACCACCGTATCACCTACGGCAACTTTCTGATCAGTGTGGATAAGATTAAGAGTAATCTGTCTAGAAGCAGATCCCATTAACATACCCTGAGCACGGCTACTCTGAACCATTGCGGCAACACCGCTCTTCTCGTCAGTAATAAGACGAACCACAGAAGTAGTTGGGTTACATTCAATAATTTGGCCGATAGCACCTGCACTATCTACTACAGGCATACCAACAGCTAAACCAGATGAAGTTCCTTTATCAATAACGATAGTATTGTTAAATGAATCCGTTTGACCAGAAATAACATGGGCGCCTGTAGACTGCAGATTGTAGGTATTTTTTAAATCAAGTAGACCCTGAAGTCTCTGAGTTGACTGATTTGCCTCTTCCAACTCAGCATTTTTGGAACGAAGCTGTTCGTTTTCTGAACGTAAATCAGAAAGCGTCTGCTGATCTGCAGTTAAATTTCCAAAAATATTACCTATACCTTGAAACGGAGTCGCAACTGCAGAACCCATTATTCTAAAGGGCATAGTAACAGTAGAAAACCCTCCACGTACTAGCTCAAGTGGGCCAGAAGAACCCATTCGAGCACTGACGGTAAGCAATACTACTGACAAAATAGTAAGAATAATAAAGATACGGCCGCCCGTATGCTTATTATTGTTAGATCCAAGGCCTAATGAAGAACCCTGAATCTGAGAAGAAAACGCCATTGTTATTGGCCTGCACTTTGAACAAATCCACCGGACAAGGCGTTAGCTTCAAGAACCTTTGCGCAACCGGTTACAACGTTTTCTAATGCAGTTGGACTTACATTTACCGGAACGCCAGTCTCTTCTCTCAATCTCTGATCAAGACCGCGAAGAAGTCCACCGCCGCCTGTAAGTAAAATTCCGTAATACATAAGGTCTGAAGCAAGATCAGGTGGAGTAACGTCAAGAGCGTCTTTAACGGCTTTGGTAACTTCATCAAGTGGCCTATCAAGTGCACGACGAATCTCTTCAGACTCAATACGAACCGTCTTAGGAAGCCCGCTCATAACATCGCGTCCATTAACTTCAACATCAAGCTCCTCTGCTAATGGAGCAGCTGAACCAACTTTTATCTTAATATCCTCTGCAGTGCGCTCACCAATAGATAAATTGTAGGCATCACGTACATGTTCAAGAATTGTTTGATCAAACTCATCGCCTGCAGTTCTAATAGACTGTGAAACAACAATTCCGCCCATTGAGATAACTGCAACTTCAGTAGTACCTCCACCAATATCAACAACCATTGATCCAGTAGGATCTTCAATTGGAAGATCAGCACCAATAGCTGCTGCCATTGGCTCCTCAATAAGAAAGGCTTGTCGTGCACCAGCCTGAATAGTTGCTTCAAATACTGCACGTTTTTCAACAGAAGTAACACCAGATGGAACGCAGACAACAACACGAGGGCGTGGAGACCAAGGATATTTGCGCTCGCGAGCCTTCTCAATAAAGTAGCGAAGCATGACCTCAGTGACATCGAAGTCTGCAATAACACCATCTTTAAGTGGACGCTCAGCGATAATTGAGCCGGGTGTACGGCCAATCATACGCTTTGCATCAGCGCCTACTGCCAAAACTCGACTCTCGCTTTTATCAATTGCAACAACTGACGGCTCGTTAATAACAATGCCTTGTCCGCGAACAGCAACCAAGGTATTTGCGGTACCCAAGTCAATTGCTAGGTCTCCGCCATATTCTCCGAAGAGCGAATCGAAGATAGACATGATATCCAATCAATCCTGATACGCTAAAGCGTAAACGAACGTTCAAATACAAGTAAATAGTTTAATACTAGTTGCTCGATCCTTGTGAGCCAGAAGTATTATTTGAGGAATTTGAAGAGGAACCTGTAGTGTTTGTCGAACCGGAGTTGGAGTTAGAGCTCGATGTAGTTCCAGAGTTTGCTGTAGTGCCAGAGTTAGAATTTCCAGAGGTGGTTCCAGTTGAAGAAGAAGCATTAGCACTTGGAGCCTGGCTATTCTGGCTTACATAGGAAGTGGAAACACTTGCAACCTTCCAACCAATACCATCACGAACAAGTTCAATGGTGTAATCAACAGTACCGCCATTAGACAAGTTAACTGAAGCATTAACGGTTGACTTAGTCATACTCTGATCAACACCGTTAATAGTTACCTGAGAACTTGACGGAAGACTGTTAGAAATTTGTTGCAAAGTTGTACTAGAAACTGAGCTTGAAACATAACGTCCAATATCAGTTCCTTGAGCTTTAGCACTAAAAATGTCTTGAACTACAGACTGTTGAGTTGGCCAACCATAACCACGATAATACGCAAAACCAGCTCCACCAACCACTAAAATAAGAAGAATCAAAATAGTAAAGAAGACCTTTAAACCAGTATGTCTATGCTTACGCCTAATCTTCTTCTCTTTTTTATCCTGTTCAATAATCTCTTGCTCGGTAATTTGGAAAAATCCTGTATCCTCAGCAGAAGGAATCAGCTCGCCAGATTGACCGGTTGGATCGAGTGGATCATATGCGTCATAACCAGCCGCTTGAAGAAACGCATCTGTCTCTGAGGGTTTGCGAGACCTAATAGCAGAAATTGCTTTACGGGCTGCATCAAAAGCAGACTGCTGCTGATCAGTAAGTGTATATGTTCCATCTGTAGAGGCATGCGTAAAAGCATCTACCGCCTCAGACATGCGATTAGCAGCAACATATGCAAGACCTAAATCAGCATAAATTTGATTGGAATTTTCTAATGGATTAGCAAAATCCAACGCAGTACGATAGGCTTCAACGGCATCAACAGGTCTATTAAGTCCCATGAAACAAGCACCAAGACTACGCAGAGCGCTAGAAGGATTAGGGTTTTTCTCGTCTACTGCCGCATTCCTGTAAGCAATACCAGCATTCCTGATATCACCTATCTGTTCATATGCAGAACCAAGAGCAAGCTGTGCCTTGTAAGGAGTTGCATATGAAACATCCTGAATAGCGTTGGTGAGGACAGAAATTGCCTCCTGCACTCTACCAGCAGCTAGAAGGGCACGTCCTTCATTAGTTGAAAGTGCACCAACTTTACCGTAAGAAACATCGGCAAGAGCATTTTGATAAGCAGCCGCTGCATTATCAAATTGGCCAAGCTTCATGTAGGCATTACCTAAGAGATGATCAATCTGACCATTTACCTCGTCGGAATCTTTAGCCAATCCAAGCTGGCTAACAGCTACTAGCCAATCGCCTTTATCATATGCTGATTTTCCAAATTCAAAAGCCTGCTGATTCACAATTTCCTCCAAGAGTCTATACGACTTGGTTTAGGCGTTTTCAATCCTGATAGAATTAATGACATCACCAATCTCTAATTGTGAGATGACATCCATTCCTTGAATAGTTGTACCAAAAACGGTATATCCCGAATCCAAACCATGTTGTGGACCAAGACAAAAATAAAACTGAGATCCTGCTGAATTTGGATCCTGAGAACGAGCCATAGCAAGTGCTCCATCAACATGAGAGTTGTTTGGATTTGAAGAAAACTCTTCTTTAATGCGATAACCTGGTCCACCAGTACCAGGTAAACCATCAGGACCAGGAAGCCCTGCTACAACATCTTGAGAACTCATCTCTCGCGTATTAGGATCTCCACCTTGAATAACAAAATGTGGAACTAAACGGTGAAACTTAAGTCCATCATAAAAACCAGATTCTGCAAGCTCACAAAAATTAGCTACGTGAATTGGAGCACCCTTACCATCAAGCTGGACTTTAATTGTGCCCTTAGAAGTATTAAAAACTGCCACTTCATTACCTGATACGGGACGCTCAGGTGTATACAATGGATCTAGTCCAAACATTTTTCCTCCAAGCTTTCTTAACAGTAAGAGAATCAAGTACCTCTAACGAGAAACTCTCTAAGTCAAGAAACTCTTTTCTAACCGTTATATATTAGCAGTCTAAAAGAAAATTTTAAATTAAAGCAGGTGAACGGTAAGAGTTTTACTGTTTTTGTGGTTTCCAATTGTCGTAATTCTCTTTAAAAAGTTTCTCGTAAGAACTTGTACCGCTTGAGTCTTTGATAGAGTCTATTGGCGCAAGAATATGTTCTTTATCCTGTTCAGGATTAGAAGAAGATGCAGAACGATCCCAGGCTTCCTGCAACGCATCTGAACGATTACGCAACCAATTACCAAGCTTAGTTAAATGTTCAATGTACTCTCTATACGCATCATTTGAATCATCGAGCTTTGAAAGATCCTCAATCACGTTACTTACATCAAGGGCATTTTGTATTGCTTCTTGATGAGCATCATTACGTTCTTGAGATGTACCGGAAATTGCTTTCTGATCAAAGAGTTTCTCATTTTTATCAAGATTATCCGCAATCTCCCCTAGTTTTTTATAGTCAGCGTCAAGCGCCTCAAAAGTAACATCTGAATTTGTATTTTGCGTTGAACTCCCTGAGTCTTGCCCTGTTAACTTAGAGACAGGAGGAGTTGTAGGCTCTGTTGACTGTGGCGTATCAACTTTTGCTCGATTATCACTGGCTTGGGGATCCCAAGGGTGTGTAATAAGAAAAATAGCGCCAACAATCAAAGAAGTAACCAATAAAGCAGAAAGTAAAATATTACGAGTCCGAGGAATTCCTTCAACTTCTGGCAAATTATCTTTAGAAGGTTCCGAAGGAATGGCTGATTCAAAACGAGGTGCAGGTCTGCGGTGAGTAAGTGCAAACGAGCTAGTTGAGTCAGGATCAACAAATTTTTCCGCATTCTGATCAGAGGCTTCAGGATTCACTTGAGACGACTCATAAGATTCTAAAGACTCATAAGATTCTAAAAAATCAGGAACTGCACTGTTTGTCCCGCTAGAAGAAACCGAAGGCTCAGAATCTATTTCTGGCAGATGCAAATCTCGAACAGGACGAATAGCTCTTATAGGTTTAGAAGCAGAGGCTGCAGATGGTAGTGGTAGGCCACATTTAGGACAGCTTTCCATATGAGAAGTTACCAGAGCGCCACAATGAGGACACCACATTGCAGCCGCAACAGGAATTCTCTGTGTCAAACTTAGATCAAAATGACAATGAGGGCAGGTTAAAGCACCTTCATCGACATGAGATCCACAGTTTGGACAACGCATATATCCTCCAAAACTCAATTAACTAGCACCAGTTTACCCATTTGTACCAGTAGATGAGTTAAAAGATTTAGTTCCACCAAGAATACGAACAATAAAATCAAAGAATACATCGTTTTTGTAGTCATCAACAAGATGTTCAGAATATCTATTAAAAATAACAAGGGCAACAATCAACGACAGCGCTAGAAAGGGTAAAATATCTGCGGAAAGTGATGCTATACGGAAAAAATCTTGTCCTATAGTACAGCCCACAGCAACACACCCAATAACAACAAAAATAAGAGTGAGGCGTAATAGAGTAAGTGGTATAGAAATTCTTCTAATCAGCGCAATTCCAACAACGGCTGTTGTAATGAGTGACATCGTTGAAACCTGAGCAATATTAAGCTGAAGAACATGGCCAATACTCATCAAAAGTGCAAGAGAAATACTAATTGCAATTGAAGCAGGTAGAGACTTTCTCAGTATATTGACTAAAAAATTGCCTGTAACACGCTCGCGATTAGGTTCAAGTGCTAAAACAAACGAAGGCAATCCTACCGTTGCAAATGAAAGTAACGACATTTGGATGGGAATAAATGGATACGGTGGCGCAATAATGCAATACAGTGCAAGTACCGCAGTATAGACGGTTTTCACCAAAAACAATGAAGCTGATCGCTGCAAATTGTTGATTGATCGCCTACCTTCTGCAACTACCTCGGGCATGTGAGCAAAATCGTTATCTGCTAAAACGATTTCTGCCACGTTTCTTGCGGCCGCAGAACCAGATGCCACAGAAATTGAACAATCGGATTGTCTTAAAGCAAGAATATCATTGACACCATCGCCAGTCATGGCAACCGTGTGTCCTTCATTTTGTAGTGCAATTACAAGTTCTTTTTTCTGTTCTGGCGTAACTCGACCAAAAATGTGAAATTCTTTAACCGCACAAGCAATGTCTTGAGCAGTATGAAGTTTTGTAGCATCAACCCATTTATCAGAAAACGGTACTCCTGCACGCTCTGCAATTGCAGCAACAGTTCTTGGGTCGTCACCAGAAATGACACGCAAATCAACACCTTGCTCAATAAAATACTGAATGGTCTGAGGAGCAGTTTGTCTAATTTGATCCTGAAGAACTACGTAACCAAGCAACTCAGGTTTGCCGACAATGCCATTGTTATCATCAAAATTTTCAACGTTGCAAACAACAAGTACGCGCTCAGTAGGTGCAAACGCATGAGATTGTGCAATATGCTCTGCTGCACACTCACCAAGAATAAACTGGGCTGCACCCATAACAAATGCCTTACCATTCTCAGCTACACAACCTGAATATTTTCTTTTTGAAGAAAAAGGAATTGTACGAGAAAATCGAACACTTTGAATCTTGTGATCAAAAGCATAATGTAATATTGCCTGAGCGGTATCGTTAGCATCCTGTTTATTTGCATCAACAACAGAAGCAGCAGCCTGAAGAGCGCCTTCTGAAGCGATAATTTGAGAAAATTGAGCATCTAATACTCGAGCAACTTCCATTTTTCCAGTAGTAATAGTTCCTGTTTTATCCAAACAAAGCGTGTCTACTCGTGCCAACGTTTCTACACAATACTGTTGCTGAACAAGAACATTTCTCTTACCCAATCTAACCGTAGCAATAGCTAAAACTGAGCTCGTAAGAAGTACTAAACCTTGTGGAATCATGCCAATAACTGCTGCAATCATGGAAAGCAGAGCGGTTGTTAGCTCAGCATGACCAATAACATAGGTACGAATAAAAAGGCCTATCCCCAAAGGAATTAACGCAATTGATCCAATTCTAATAATTGATTGAATGGTTGTAAGAATTTCAGAATTAATTTCTTTAACAAACTTTGCCTCAGCATTAATATGAGCGGCATAACCTTCCTGACCAATACGACACACTCTGCAGATAAGGCTACCCATCTCTACAAAACTACCTGATAAAAGCTCGTCCCCTACATTTTTTTGCACCGGCTCTGCTTCGCCCGTCAAAAGGCTTTCATCAATACTTGCGTGTTCAGTAAGCAAAATACTGTCAGCTGGAATTTGATTTCCTGTCTTTAGGCGAACCAAATCATCAACAACAAGCTCTTCCGACTTGACAAACATATCCTGGCCGTCACGAATTACACAGACTTTTTGCGCTGTCATAAGAGACAACTTATCGATCATTCGTTTAGCTCTAATTTCTTGTCCAATACCAATTATCAAATTAGCAAAGACAACAACCATAAAAAGAGCATTTCTATATTGTCCCGTGAAAATAACAAGAAGTGCCATTAAAACATTAACAATATTAAAAAGCGTCAAACTGTGGTTAGCAATAATCTTTGCAATAGATTTAGTCTTAACATCAGTATTAGTGTTGACCTTACCCTCAGAGATTCGCTGTCTCACTTCTTGCGAAGTCAGGCCTCTAAACTCCGTCTGCGGCAAAGTCTCCACATTCTCATTGGAGGAATTTAACGTCATATAAACTCTCCAGTCAGCATTAAGCCGGCTTACTAATCTGGTGACCCCGGTGGGGTTCGAACCCACGACCTTTTGCTCCGGAGGCAAACGCTCTCATCCACTGAGCTACGGGGCCATGGTGAATAAGTATACCCATGAGTCGCATAACTCATATCAATAATTATTCCAATCGAAATTTTTCACATGTTAGAATTGTGCATCGAGCAAAGTGAGGAATTCATGCACACCCTATCTGTTCAGTTACCTTTTGAATCGTACAACATCTCCATTGGCCGGAATATACTTGATTTAACAGGAGAAATAGTACAATCATGCACAAAAGGAACCAGAGCGCTTATAGTAACCCATCCGCATCTTAACACGCTTTATGGAACTACAGTCAAAGACTCACTTCTTAAAGCTGGATTTTCTGTCTGCATTTATGAGATTCCTGAAGGAGAACACTCTAAATCATTTGAAAAATACCATGAACTTCTTACATTCCTCTCAAGCAATCTTTTTTCTCGTAATGACGTTGTAATTGCCCTTGGAGGAGGAGTTATTGGAGATGTCGCAGGATTTACCGCAGCAACTTACATGCGCGGATGTGCATTGATACAAATTCCAACTTCACTTCTCGCTATGATAGATTCTTCAATTGGAGGAAAAACTGCCATAAATTTACCGGTAGGAAAAAACTTAGTCGGAGCATTTTATAATCCCTCTGGCGTTATCATAAGTCTTGACACCCTAGATTCAATATCTTTGGAGTTACTACAAGACAGCTGTGGCGAGCTTATAAAATATGGTGTTCTTTCTGGAAAGAAACTCATAAATCAAATCTCATTAGCACAAAGCTCTTCTCACGTTATTAAGACTACGTACAGACAAGACCTCATTGAATCTTGTCTCACAATAAAAAAGGACATAATCGAAAAAGATTTCAAAGAATCTAGCATTCGAAAAACACTTAATCTTGGGCATACTATTGGGCATGGTCTAGAATTACTTTATGGATTTTCTCTTAGACATGGAACGTGTGTAGCAACAGGAATCGCACTAATTGCAAAAGCATCATATAAGTTAGGTCTCTGTCCTTTTAATGATTTACAACAAATCGTATCTATCACAGAAAACTACGGGCTTCCCACCAGCACTTCATTTGGCATCGATGAACTCTACCATGCAGTGCTACATGATAAAAAAATTCATAATGACAGTATTGACCTTGTTCTTATACATGGTATTGGTAATGTTTGCATTGAAGAAAAAACCTTAAAAGAATTACATCATGTCTTAGAACTTGCACTTCAATAGTAAGCTAACAATATATTGTGTAGTGCAAGCAACACTCTAAGCAACTAAATGAGCTACTTTATTAAATGCTGCAGTAAACTCATGAATAGAGCGCATAAGACCTTCTTTGTTTTGAGAAATAATATCGGATTTTGTAAATATTCCTCCGGCTGTCCCCACATAAGAATAGCCTCCTAAAATTACTTCAGCGATATTTTTAGTAGCTACTCCCCCAACAGCCATCAGCGGCATCTTGCCTAAAGGTTCGCATATTTTATTTGCATAGGTATACGAAATTGTATTTGCAGGAAACACTTTTACGATATCTGCGCCGAGTGCAAATTGTTGTGCAATTTCTGTTGGCGTAAAAGCCCCTGGAATACTCAGAATTCTATTGTCCATACAATACTGAAGCATTTCCTTTGTCATCTGAATTGGTGATAGGACAAAGGTGGCACCCGCATCATGTGCTAATTTAAGATTTTCTAACGAAAGTACCGTTCCAGCACCAACATTAATTTCTGATCCAAATTCTACTGAAAGCTTACGGATAAGTTGAAGAGCATTTGAAGTGTTAAGTGCTACTTCAATATTAGTAACCGGAGAATCAAGAAGTACCTCAACAACTTGTTTAATCTGAGGATAGGTATAACCTCGAAAAACCTGTGTAATTGGTCCAAATACCCTATCCATATATCTTCTCCTTGCTCTAAAATTTTATTCTAAGAGTATCCTCTATTACATAAAGATTGTCATTTATATTGTTTTCCTCTACACAGAGAGTTACTGCTATGGACATTGTAATAACACCTCATACTTTATCTGGAACGGTACCCTCTGTTTCATCAAAATCTTTTGTTCACAGGTCTTTACTTTGTGCTGCATGCGCAGAAAGAGCTACAAACATCACCTGCTCTCAAATCTCCGAAGACATTCAAGCAACCGTTGAGTGTCTCAAAAGCTTGGGGGCAACTGTTGCCAAAACAAAACAAGGTTTTAGAGTTACTCCATTACCAAAACAAAAAAATTACAGCGATGAGCAAATTAACTGTAAAGATTCTGGAACTACCCTCAGATTTATGTTGCCGCTCCTTGGAAGTCTTGGAGCCACCGCTACAATTTATGGATCAAATCGCTTGCTTTCTCGTCCCCTTGAACCACTTGTTGCTCAGTTAACACAACATGGAATGAGCATAATACGAGTGAGTGAGAATAAGCTTCAAGTTTCTGGCCAACTTATTGGCGGAAAATTTTCTCTTCCTGGAAATATTTCATCACAATTTATTTCCGGACTTCTCTTAACAGCTCCCCTTCTTAAGCAGCAAACCAGTATAAAAATTGAGGGAAAGATATCCTCTCAAAACTACATTCATATTACTCAACAAGTAATGAAAAACTTTAGCTGCCCTGTAACTTTTAGCTCTAACAACTCAACATATAATGTCAATACAACGCCCTATAAAAGCCCCGGTGTCTACACCAATGAAGGAGACTGGTCTAACGCTGCACCATGGCTTATTGCAGGAGCTTTAGGGAGCGGGGTTAAAGTCATAAATCTTACTACTCAAAGCGTACAACCAGACCGATCTATATTAGCTGCTCTATCGATGATAGGTGCACGGGTTTCTCGTCAATCAGACAGCGCAACGGTAAAGATGGAACATTTAAGGCCAATCTCGCTCTCTGTTGATGAAATCTGCGACCTTGCCCCTGCTCTGGCGGCACTAGCAGCCTACATTCCAGGAACAAGCACCCTATCCAATATAGATAGACTTCACTTTAAGGAATCTGATCGTGTAGAGAGTATTTGCCAAACACTACATGCCTTCAATGTTGCGTTTATACTTGATAAATCACAAAACAAGCTTCTTATACACGGTGGTAAACAGCCAGAAAGTTGCACTGTTGATTCATTCAATGATCATCGTATTGTCATGATGGCTGCACTCTTAGCAATTTATGCAACAGGAACAGTCACCATCACACATGCAGAAGCGATTAATAAATCGTATCCTCTCTTTTTTGAACACTTCTCTCACCTTGGTGGTACATATGATACGAGGAAAGCATAATGACTACTTCTGAGTTTGGTACAACGCTAAAAGTAAAAATCTATGGTGAGTCTCACAGTGCAAAAATTGGCTGTTCAGTTAAGGGATTTCCTCTTGGTTTCAAAATTGATAAAGAAAAACTGAATCAATTCCTTATAAGAAGAGCTTCTTCTCATAATCCGTGGGACACTCCTCGACATGAATTAGATATCCCGCACTTTGTATCGGGTGTTTCTTCTGATGGAATTATTACTGATTCAACCATCAAAGCAGAAATAGACAATACATCTATCCGCCCCTCAGATTATCAAGAAACAGAATTCATTCCTCGCCCTGGTCATGCGGACTTTGCCGCATGGGCAAAATGGGGTGATAACTACAAACACACTGGTGGAGGGCATTTTTCTGCACGACTAACCGCACCACTTTGTATTGCTGGCGGCATTGCGCTGCAAATTTTACAAACACAAAAAATCTCTGTTGTGGCACATGTAGGCCAAATTAAAGACATTAAAGATGTACCTTTTGAGCTTATCGACAATTCCTCCGCCGCACACGCAAAACTTTTATCTCAAATTTCTCAACTTCAAGAAACAACACAAGACACATCTCTTCCTTTCATTAGCAAAGATGTGGCGAGAAAAACCAAGGTCCTTCTAACTGCACTAAGAAAAAACAAAGAGACTACCGGCGGCAAAGTAGAATGCGTTGTTATAGGTCTTCCGGCAGGAATAGGAAATCCACACTTTCAAGGATTAGAAAACGTAATCTCAACTGCAATCTTTGGCATACCTGCGGTAAAGGGTATTGAATTTGGTAGTGGTATGAATGCAGCCACCTTAACGGGCTCTGAAAATAATGATGCTTACGTTTTACAAAATGGCAAGGTCGTTCCTAAAACTAATCATGCCGGTGGCATTTTAGGTGGAATCTCTACGGGTGCGCCCCTGTGGTTTACCTGCGCCTTTAAACCAATCTCAAGTATTGGTGTTCCGCAGCAATCTGTAAATCTTAAGACATTAACACCAACTACCCTAACCATCCATGGAAGACATGATGTGACTGCTGTCCTACGAGCGGTTCCTTGCGTAGAGAGCGCCTGTGCCTTAGCACTCCTTGATGTGCTGTATACATGGCCATCTCAAAGAAAACGGAGTAAATAATGGAACACAATCTTACGTATTTGAGACAACAAATTGATGAGATAGATTCTCAAATTTTTGATTTATTTATAAAACGGATATATCTTGCAAAAGAAATTGGTCTTTACAAGAAACAACATAATCTTCCCATTTTCGATACAGAACGAGAAAAAAATAAACGAGAAGCCATTTCAAAGATGGTTCCAGAAGAAATACAACCATTCGCTTTAAAACTACTTGAAACTTTGATGAATGCGGCTAGATTAGCACAGGAACAAAACAATGGACGAAGTTAATCAACACAGCGACTTGCAAAACTCATCCTACCAGGTTACTCCTTTTGGCCTTATTGGTGAGAAACTTTCCCACAGTTGGTCTGCCACCATTCACGAAAAACTTGGGTCAGCTCCTTACCAGCTTCATGAACTGGCCCCATACCAATTAGAAAATTTTTTATCAAAAACACAATGGAAAGGACTTAACGTTACCATTCCATATAAGAAAGATGCATACGTACTTGCAGATTTTGCATCTAAAGAAGCAAATGCTGTTAAAGCGGCAAACACTTTAGTTAAAGACTCGTCAGGTAAAGTATACGCTGATAATACCGATATATTTGGCTTTGAATATCTCCTTAAAAGTCTCAATCTCAACCTTAACCATAAAAAGGTAATTGTCTTTGGAGCCTATGGTGGTGCAGGTCAGGCAGTTTGTCATGTCCTCAAAAATTATGATGCAAACGTTATAGGCGTTTCTCGCCATACGCATAGTGCTCAGTACATCATTGATAAAGCAATAACTTATGAAGATCTCAACGAGCATTGTGATGCGGATCTTCTTATTAATGCAACACCTCTTGGCATGTCACCGCTCATGGGAGCTTCTCCTATTTCCAAAGAACAACTTACTCGTTATTCTTCACTTATGTATGTTATTGATGTCATTTACCATCCGCTAAGATCACAGTTGTTACTTGATGCACAAAGTCTTGGTATTCCTATTGCCAACGGACTCACTATGCTTGTTGCTCAAGCGGTCAAAGCAAGTGCTTTATTTTTGCAGAAAAACGTCTCTTACTCTCTTATAAAACAAGTAACTACTGATCTTGTAAAAGAAAAAGAAAATGTAGTTCTTATTGGAATGCCCGGTGTAGGAAAAACTACTACCGGAAAGCAGCTTGCAAAACTCATGAATCGTCCATGGATTGATACAGACGATCTTATCAAGCAATATTCTGGGGTGAACTCTGCTACATATCTTGTTACGCATGGAGAAAAGGCTTTTAGACTGCTTGAACATGAGGTTATCCAAAGAATAGCAACAACCACTGGAACGGTCATTTCTTGTGGCGGCGGTGTTGTAGCAACTCCTTCAAATTATTATTTACTTAAACAAAACAGCAAACTCATATATCTCACACGTCCACTTAATGAACTTACTATTAGCGGAAGACCACTGTCAAAACAAATAGGCGTTGAAAAGCTTGCATGCATGAGACTCCCCGTATACAAAGCTTGGTCAGACATGACTTTCTCGTGCTTAGGTAGCGCCAAGCAAAACGCCAAGAAATTATTCGAACTTCTGTCATAAAAATAACGCTCAACGTTCACAGTTATTTTTTGACCGTTCACCGGATGATTTAATTCAAGAGCTCCACAGCTTAAACATGCACCTATACTTATTCGTCAGAAAAAGCTCATCGCAACAGTTACAAAATCACTAACCCACAAGGCTGATACAGTAACGTAATCGGAGAATAGCAAATGAATCGCAGTACTATTGCTTACGAAATTTTAAATGCTGTTGGTGGATCCAAGAACCTTCTTGATAATGAAGTGTGCATGACACGACTCCGCCTTTCAGTAGAAGATTTCACACTCATAGACAATGAACAGCTTTCAACCGCTACAGGAGTACTAGGTGTTGTAGGGCGTGGTGCTAATGGAGTGGAAGTTGTATTTGGTCCAAATCTTGCTCAAGAAGTAAATAACTCTCTCAATACCATTTTGGAAGAATCCGAATTAACTACCTGCAAAATCACAGATAAGCCAAACTTCTCTACTAGCGCATCTACCTATAAAGAGGAAATGGGTGAACTTATCTCTCTACTTGAAAATAAAAATCTCAAGCAAACAACTGACGCTGACCAGGATACAAATGCCCAATCTTCTTCATCAAACTTTGATGAGCTTAATTTTGTTGACGAGAAAAACTTTGATTTTACGGGCCCACGGTTACTTATCGTAAACGGACCAAACATTAATATGCTCGGAATCAGAGAGCCTGAACTCTATGGAAAAGCAGACTACAGAAGTCTTATTAAGGCATGTAAAGATGAGGCACAAAAGCAGGGTTTTTCTGATTGTACTTGCTATCAATCTAATCATGAAGGCGATCTTATAGACGCCTTACAAGATGCACTTGGTGCTTACGACGGAATTATTATTAATCCTGCTGCATATACGCATACCTCAATCGCTCTTTTAGATGCGGCTCTTGCCGTTAGGCTACCTATTATTGAAGTTCATCTCACAGACATCTCTTCTCGCGAAGACTTTAGACACATTTCATATATTCGTGAGGCGTGTTTTGCATCACTATCTGGAAAGGGTATTGAAAGCTACAGGGAAGCAATTCAACTCATGGCTCAACATCTTGCGAAATAATTCAACGATTACACACTATCGCCTGCGTTTCAGTCACAATCACATCTACTGCTACATCGTTATTGTCGTGCGGCAATGCTGTCTCTGAAAGATTTTGATTCCGAATTAGACCGATTTTCTCGCCAGAATAGTTAGACAAAAATCGATCATAGTAACCTGCACCATACCCTATTCTCCAGCCTTGATAATCAATGATCAGAGCAGGCACCACACAAATTGAATCAACGAGTTCTTCTTGTGATATGGGAGGCAAATCTTTTTTTGGTTCCAGTAAATTAAATGGAGCTGATTCCAACTGATTAAAGGAAGAAATCTTTACAAATTCTAATTTTCTCCCAGAAAGACAACGTGGTACAGCAACCAGTTTACCTTCATTAAAAGCATGCTGTATAAGCATGGTTGTAGCCACTTCTGTACCAACAGACATGTAAGTGAGAATAAGATGGGCGTCCTTATAAGCAGGAAGAGATAAAAAACGACGAGTTATATCTGCATCAGCTTGTCTACGATTACGCAAAGGAAGCACCTTTCTTACAGATAGCGCTTGATCTCTCATCCTCTTTTTTAACATATCGATTTCACTCATTTTTCCTCCCTTATAAAAGAATACCAGTAGAGGAAAACAAAGACCTATATGAGCGAATTCAATATTGTTATTTTAAAGCATAAAATATTTTCAAATTTTTATATGTATTTTTGAATAATTTTTATACATTTTACAAGCACTTTTAATGTGCTTTTTTATTCGCAATTTTTTTACCAGCAAAAATGTATGCTTTATCTAACTACGCAAAATATTGCGTACTAAACAGTAATGTGGCACTATATCTTGGTACAAAGAAGCCTGACTTATTATTGTTTACACCGTTATTAAACGTTGCCAACATAAAATTATGCAAGCTTATCTACTTGTAATTTGCTGATTGAAGTATACCAATTCAGCATACATATTGCACATGAGTGCAATACATAAAGGAGCGTGTTATGCAAGAAACGTCAGATCAAAAAGCTTGGGACGGCTTTGTCGGTGGTAACTGGCAAAAAGCAATTGACGTCCGAGAC
>JABZIF010000081.1 GCA_015258485.1 Atopobiaceae bacterium
TTGGACGGGTGGATTCCTGGCTTCCACGCTTGAGTTTGTGCTCAAGAAAGTGTTTCTTGCCAAGCATCGCAAAGCCATCGCAAACCCCGAGCTATCCGTACAAAAGATGGAACGACTTTACGGAAAAATTGCAGCTAAACCTATGTCAGAGCACTTTATTACAATGAGCAACCAAAGCATCCAAAACATCATTCACGACTGCAGTAACGTTGACCTCCCCGCCCTTAGTCCCGACGTACAACGCCGCTGCATCTTCGCCTATGGCGAGAAGGACTTTGACTTGAAACGTGCAAGGCAAGTTTTGCCCAAAGTCTATCCCGAAGCCATGCTAACCATCTGGCAAGGCTATGATCACTGCGAGCGTATGACTAGCGACTCAGTAGCGTATGGTCAGATGCTCAGAGAGCTTGTGGTTTAGAGTACAAAACTCCTAAAATAGAGGAAACTAAAAAAACAATCGTATACGTCTATCAGCATAGAAGCTGCTCGTTGATACTAGGATGCTTCATGTATTACACACCCATGACTAAAGCTGCAATAATATTTACGACTCCAAGAACTTCAGCTTATATATCTAGTTTATGGGTAAATACAACTAAATACTTTTATAGATTTTACCATTAGGAAAACGGTATATTAGCTCAGATGACGGGAGATGTTAGTGTAATTGAAGAGCAGGAATTTTTCATCAGCGCTTTGGGCATTAGACAAAAATACTGACTTCCTAAATAAAGGAGTTCCCGGAACTCTTCGCTTCACCGGAAAAAGTCTTGAACTCACTATTCCTATAGGATGTCTTCTTGAAAAAACTCCTGTTAATGGGGTGATTGCATATGGCGCTGAGCCAATCAAGGCCGCTGAAGCTTTTGGCTTTTGCCAATCAGGTGAACGAATAACCCTTACAGATTTATCCACATTTGGTCCCAGTTTTTCAACATCAGGAACCAAGCGAGAGAACCTGCAAGCCGCTTCAGCGTTATTGTGCAAGACCGACTTTGTCTCACCAAATCCAAATATCCAGAGTTTGACGCTTCAGATCTCAGGCCTATGGTACTGGACAAGAGCGAATCTCGGAGACATCAAGTCCATATATGAAAAGAACAAATGGATAGAAACCAGTGGAATCTGGCGCTCCGATAATCTCAAAGATTTACCCCTATTTGCAGACGAAAACGTGAGTATATTTTTACGCCCAGTAATAATCGAAAATTGCAAATTCTCTCCTGTGCAAGAATTTAGTATGAAAAGCGATATACATCTACACATTGAATTTACTGACCATGCGGAGCCTCTCGACGACGCTATGAACCGGTGGGTGTATCCGTTGTGGCAGATGCTTAATTTTTGTATGGGTTTTAGATGTTCTATTAATGAAATAAAAATTAAAACAGAGGACGATTTAGATGCTCTCTACTTTCTTCCCTTGATAGAAGGAAAAGAAAAACCAAGCGAAGATCAATTGAATTGTATGCCCCTGCCTTATGGTTTTATTTCTCAATTGCATACAAACTTTTTTGAAAACTGGCTAAATTTAGATAGTGATGCAAAACGTGCTGCAATAACTCTAATTGGTATCCACGATAATAACGAAATCAATTGGCTCAATCCGATGTTTACTACAACTGCGGGTGCTTTTGAAGCCATTTCCCGCGTAGGAGAAAAAACTCAAGATATATCGAGTGATAGACTCCAAAGAATTAAAACTCAAATAGAAAGTCATTTTGAAGATAATGCAGACATCAAATGGATTAATAAGAAGATTAATGTCAACATACCTTCAGCTAACTACTATGCAAACTCTCTCGTAGAAAAACTAGAGGGATTTGCTGATTATATAGTTCCCGATAAATCTCGTTTCCTCAAAGACCTCCGCAGAAGTCGCAATGCTTATGTACATCAAACATCAGAATTGGAAAAATCAAATATGCTCTCTGATGAGGAACTTTATTCTCTTACCATGGCAACTAGAGTTCTTTGCTACGGAGCAGTTATGCTGCACTTAGGTATAAAACCAAAAACCATCCTCGAGCGCTTCCAGACATCCTTTTTCTGTCATACAGAAATTCATCGCTATGCAAGGAAAATGTACTCAATTAATCAAAATGAATTTGACTAAGCAAAAAGCTCAAATTATCTTATACCCACAATCCCATACACATTCAACGAGTTAAGCGCGCCTAATGCTTACTGAGCTCCTTCATCCGCCTAACAAGATTTTGTACAGTAAGGAAGACTTTTCTCGACTGCTTTGTTCTCTGATCGGCATTAACGAGAGCAGTGTTTACGAGCTTAGGCTTAGCATCAATTAATGTGCCTAGCCACTTCAAATCTGCCTTATCGTATTTCTCGTTTTGATCAGCGACGCTTGATGCAAGACTGCTGAGCCTCTCATAAAGCCCCTCCTGATCATACAACGAAGACTGCTCGAAATGCTGGAGCAGATACGCCTCGAACTGTGGACGAGAGAAGGCAAGTTTTACCTCACGTTTCTCAGCGTAATCCTTAAGCTCCGCATAGGGAAATGGCATGTTGTCATCATCGCAAACTGCCCAGCACTCGACCTCACCCTGATCAATACACATATCTTCGCAAAGCCTGTCACGTTCTTCAATTGTTCTATCAATGAGTGTTTTGTGTTGACCCTTTTCTCCAATAACCGAAACCTGTGCCGCAGAAATACGGTAAAGCCTCCGGAGAATCAGAAAATACTCCCTCTCCGTCTTCCCTTCGCAGCAGATGAGCAGATATCTTCTCCTGTTTTTCTTGCTCACCATCACATTCCTACCCCTCAATGATGGGAACGCCACCGTAAAGTCCGGCAAGATAGCGTTTCTCAAAGGCCTCGCCGTCGCGGACTCCCAAATCAACCAGAGGTGTGATAAAGGATTCTTCAGCATAGTTCTTCTCAACGAGTACAACCTCATTGCGTGCAAGCTCCCGTAGCATTGTTGTACCGTGAGTCATGAGGACCATGTAGGCGTCATCGCTATTGGAATCTCCAAACAACGATACGATGGCATGGGTCAACATTGGGTGAATATAGGTACCAAATTCATCGATGAAGATGGTCTTGCCATTCTCTAGCGCATCAATAATAGGAACGGCCACCTCAAAGAACTTCTGAGTACCCATTGATTCCTGAGCCCAGAAGTCGAGATCTCGCGAGCCAACAATCTCTTGCTCCTCATTACGGACAGCATGCACCGTGGTAAAAGTTGTAGTACCTTGCTCTATCATCTCCCTCTTAATATCGGAAGGAATCTGAATAGGTAGTTGATCGAAGATGTCCTCAGGCAAGGCTGTATCGGTAAACTTAATGTCTCTGATAGAAAAGTCGCATCGCTTCAATAGCTCAAGAGTCTTGGAGCGTAGATTCACATCGCTCTTGAGCATTTCCACGAAAAGAGGAGTTGGCATATCCGAACTAGGAGAAACAATACTGATATGATCAAGGAGACCAAAAATAATATTAGAGTATGCATTATTATCCTCACGACCCTTTGTAATAAGCAGAGTATCCTTACGAGTTCTTTCGAGAAGCCTCTTACCAAAACCGTACTGACGTGCGTAAGGATTGAGTTTATCATCCGTTCTTTCGAACACCTTATTCATCCGATTTGTATTATCGGATTGCTCTCTTAGTAACTCATGGGTAACTTTATGAGCCAGAAAGCTCACAAAATATTCGTAACGTCTTTCATCCAAAGAAAAGGCTATACCAAGCGTAGACGGCCTCTCGTCTACGCTTGTTTTAAGTAAAAATGGCTCGTATGGAAGCCGAAAATTGGGATCGGAGGACCTCCTAATGCAACTGATAAGAGCACTAAGTGCCTTAGCAATATTGGATTTACCCCCAGCATTGGGACCAAAAATCGCAGTCACCGAATGAGCATTACGGCCGCCAAGAGTGAGAGTCTGTGGGTTGTAAAACGATCGAAAATTACCTACCGTAAGCGAAATGAGTTTATACATACTTCTTCTCCTTTCACAACTCAAAGTATAATGAATATTGTACTTTTATGCAATTTTTTTACAAAAAAATATCATTCTCATTAATACAGAAAGGAGAAGAATCTGAGTAATAGATTTTTAGGACTTCGCATACTGACTTTCTCGAAGCATCTCAAAGCAGAGATGAGGATGGTATAAGCACCGTTCCACAAGTTAATTACGACTCGGTTTTATGTTTCGTGCGCTTCCCGCGCTCAACAAGCCAAAGCCGTAAAAGAAATGATCCACAGTTAGTGGACCATTTCTAGTATTGAAAATATGATCTAGTCAGTTTTATTGAGGCTGAAATATTAAACAATTTATTTACTGTTTAATAACCCAAGTTTTTCCGCAATTTTGACAAACTGCCACTGTTGTAAGAACGGTCTTAGATTTTCTATTTGGATGAATAATTCGCCAAATTAGCATTGGAATTGTTGCCCATATCCAAAGAATTGGATGAAGCCACCAACCAATAAAAACCCAGTAAGAATG
>JABZIF010000082.1 GCA_015258485.1 Atopobiaceae bacterium
ACGAAGAAGTAGACACTACTGGTGGCTCTAGCTCAGGTTCTGCAGAGCTTCTTTCTAACTTCTCTGGTCTTGGTGATAAAGCACAGATTCGTCGTGGTTTAGGTTTATCTATTGCCGTTATTGAGGTTAACTCTACTCGTGGTGTGCTTCAGGATGTAGCGGTTCGTAAGGCATTTTGTCAGGTTGTTGATCCGGCAACTCTTGTATCCGTTGTGTTCCAGGGCGTTAACTGGAAAGAAGATACTCCTGGTTCTATGCTTTGGCCGTATTGGGCTGCGGGCTATGAGAATAATCTTCCTGATGATGTCAAGAACCTTAAGTCTGCTGAAGAGCGCACCAAGGCCGCTAAGAAGACCCTTGAGGATGCAGGCTATTCTCTCAATGGTGATTTCTATGAGAAAGATGGTCAGCAGGTTACCTTTGCTTACACGATGTTTGGCGATGGTACTAACGTAAAGAACCGTGCTGCAGCAATTCAGAAGATGTGTAAAGATGCTGGTATTAATATGACGCTTGACTCTCACCCATCTTCGGAGTTCTCTAAGGTTCTTACCTCTGGTTCTTGGGATGTCTGCCTCTTTGGTTGGAATGGAACCTCAACTTCTTACAACAATGGCGTTCAGCTTTATGGTTCCACCTCTGCATCCAACTTTGGTAAGCAGGGTTCTGCAGATACCGACGCAATGTTTGCAAAGGTTGTCTCTACCAAAGACTTTGATGAGCGTATAAAACTCATGAATCAGGCAGAGAAAAAGATAATGGAAACTTACTCTTATCTTCCAGTTTACACAGGCTCTGATTGCTATGTTGTTAAGAAGGGCCTTGCCAACTTTGGTCCTAGGCTTTTTGAGGATGTTCCAAATACCATTATTGGTTGGCAGAAGTAATTTGGGATACTCGGATTTTCTAGCCTAGAAAAAGTTTTAATTTTCTTAACCATAGGGCTTGAAGATGTGTTAGTATATCCCTCGCTGCAAAGCATGTCGGAGTGGCGGAATTGGCAGACGCGCTAGCTTGAGGTGCTAGTGGCCTACTAATGGCTGTGCGGGTTCAAGTCCCGCCTCCGACACCATGGAATTTCGGCGGGTCTCGTAATGAGGCCCGCCTTTTTCGTATACTTACCGTATGTTTTAATGCAGTATATTAATAAAAATTTGGCATACATGGCATACATGCTGGTTTGCATAAGTAAGGAGTTATTGTGGCAAATAATACGTTGAGTGTTCGTCGACTTGAGGGTGTTGTTGACGGAACAGTTGCTGCAACACTGTCACAACTTCTTCGACTTACAAGCGATGCCGTCATTGTTTTTAATTTGGAAGGTACCGTTCTTCTTGCCAATGAAGAGGCAGAAAAGCTCTTCACATTTATAGAGAGCTCCATTGCCGGGATGGATATCCGTTTGCTTTTTACACCCACTAATCAAGAGGATTTACAAAACTCTTTTTCTGTTGATGGTCTACCTTTTACCATTGACGGAAGTACGTCTACGGTAACTGCACCTTCTCAAGACGGCACTACACAGGTTCTTTGTGTACGTGCAGACTATGTTGGTGCGCCAACGCAAGCTATTGTGCTAACTGCTTCTAAGCTTCGTGATCTTACAATGCCGGAATTAGATAATGAGCGTATGTTAGTGGATTTGAAGCGTGTTAATAGGAGGCTTTCTGGAGCGCTTCAGATTGTTTTGGATACTCTTGACTCGCAAGATATGGGTCAGCTTATAGAACGTGTGTTAGAAGAGCTCTCAGACACTGTTGAGGCGGATGGTGCACTAATCTATCTTGCTGAGCAAGATGGATATCACCTTCATGGCAGTACTGCTTCACTCAAGAAGATTCACCCTTGCTTAATCCCACACTATTTTGGGTTTAACCATTCTCTTGAACGTCTTGTTTTTTATACTGAACATGCGTTGCGACTACATGTTGATGCACTTGATTCCAAGACGCTCAAAAAGGGGAGATTAACAAAGAAAAACCTGGTCAATGAAGATACGCGAGAAATTATTACGGTAGATATACATCATCTCCCACCGTTTACAAGCTTTATGATAGTTCCTGTTTGGTTTGGCGGTCATATAGTGGCACTTATCGAGGTAGGTTGGAATCGTCTGCGGCCATTGCTTGTTGATGATGCAAGACTTCTTGATTCGATTGCAAATTATCTTTCTGTACAGCTTGTTGGTGCGCTCTCTGCTATGAGAACACAGCGTCGTGATGCGCTGAGAGAAGTGCTTGCACACGTAAGGCAAACACTATTACACACTACTACTGGTCAAGAAAAAATCTCTACAGAGCAGCTTCAGAATGTCATGACTATAGTTGCAGAAGAGCTTGATGCACAAGCATATGCTGTTTCTTATTTTGCAGAAACAAATAGAATCGTTTTGGAGAGCCTGAGCTCTGCTGCTCATCGTATATCGTCTTTCCAAGGAAATGGGAGCGAAAAAAATGATGATGCATTAAGTATTTCTCTTCCCGCTTCCCTTAAAGGTCTTGAAACAGGAGAAGGGGAAGCTTCAGTTAAAGAGATTGAGCTCTCTTCTGAGCTAAGCCGAGAACTTGTCCAGCATAATCTACCGTGTAAAGGAGCAATACTTTTTCTGGGAAAATTCTCTGGTACGCAGCGCACATGGCTCTTTTTGCGAGAAGAAAATGCAGAGCCCATGAGTGATATTGAATTGGATTTTCTTGATCGTATTACCCTGCTTGTTCATTCTCTTGCTGTTGGCGCAGAAGAGAACCAGCAAAATAAGCATATTTCACAAGCACTACAAACAGGAATGAAAAATGAATTGCAGGATGTGAAAGGAATTTCTGCACAAGGTATCTATTCTTCTGCAACGGCTGCTGCGTTTGTTGGCGGAGATTTTTATAGTCTTGTGAAACTTCCTGGACGACGCGCCTGCATTGTTATGGGTGATGTTTCTGGAAAGGGTATTGAAGCAGCCTCTATTTCCTCTGCAGTTAAAACAGCACTTTCTGCTTATGCATGGGAAGGACAAACTCCCGCTCATATGGTGTCAACACTCAATGAGTTTTTACTTGGTTTTTCTCGCGTTGAAACCTTTGCCACTTTGTTTGTGGGCATTATTGATCTTTCTTCTGCCACACTTACCTATTGTTCTGCTGGTCATCCACCAGCAATTCTTGTGTCCGCACAGTCTGGGGATGCAGAGCTTTTAGATGTTCAGTCGGGAGTTGTTGGTGCGTTTCATGATATGAAATACAAAGACGGAACGGTTCGTTTGCATACAGATGATATTTTGCTGTTATATACCGATGGAACTACCGAGGCTCGTAATCCAGAAGGCTCTTTTTTTGGGGAAACTGGTTTGCGTGACATGGTTATGGATGAAGTTCCTCGTGGATTTGATGGATTACTTAACCGATTTTTAACTACGCTTGATCGTTATACTGGGCAAAGACTTGAAGACGATGTTGCAATGGTTGCACTTCGTTTTGATGAACTTGGATAGACAAAGTTTTTAGAAGCGTTCTTCATATATTTCTGTATGAATGCTGTTCAATATGAAAAAAGAGAGCATGTATCTGAAATTCTTGTTTTTGTGAGGGAACAAGAAAGTTATGCATACTCAGCCTAACATAGCAGTTATCGTGGTTACCTCTGATTTGGATGTGCGGAGCGTTCCGCGCATTAAAGGGCAGGTGAATCGTCTTATATCACGAGGATGTAAGAGAATTATTTTGAATATGGCAGAGGTTTCTTATATTGATTCGTGTGGAATGGGTTTTATTGTATGTGCTACTCGACATATGCGCACGCTCGGTGGGCTTATGAGTCTTTCTAACGTATCTCCGACCGTATTTAAAGCGTTGGTACGCATGGGACTTGTTGATTTTTTGCCTGTGAGTACGTGTAATGCTAAAACACGCGTAGCTCCTCTTGCCCCAGGGACCCATCCTATTTCACAGATTACTTTTAAGGTTGATCCTGACAATATGTGCGATGCTCGTTTGCGTGTACGCTTACGTATGCAACCGCTTCCGTTTACTTCGGATCAAAAATTTGATATTGAACTTGCTCTTGGAGAGGCTCTTGGTAATGCAATTGATCATGCTTGCGAGAAGGGCGTGCTTACTACTGTGTCTGCCTATTCAGATAGGATTGTAATTGATGTAAGTGATTGTGGAGATGGTTTTAGCATCTCTGATGATGAAGAGCCGCCCGAGGTTGGACAGTTTGCAGAACGTGGTCGTGGCGTAAAATTAATGCGTCTTTTAATGGATGCGGTGTCTATTCAGCAAAAACCTTCAGGTAATGGTACGGTAGTGCGATTAGTAAAAATGTTTCATTAGTATGAATGATGTTTACTAAAAAGCCCCAGATTAACCTGGGGCTAGTTTGTGCTGGAGGCGAGACCCGGATTCGAACCGGGGATAAAGGCTTTGCAGGCCTCTGCC